>JBEBFV010000179.1:0-11090 GCA_040081795.1 Limisphaerales bacterium
GCGGCGGTCACAGACCGCCGCTACAGAGCAGTCGTCTCCGCCTCGTTCTTGCTCGCCACAGGACGTCGGATTTCGGCAAGCTTCGACCAGCTTTCAACCGCATCCGCCATGAGCCACACAGCCACCTACCTTCAGTCGCTCCGCTCGGTGATTGACGCCGACATCAGCACGCTCGTGGACTACATCGTCCACGATGCCGTCCAGTCCGGTGCGAGCGACATCCACTTCGAGCCGTGGCAGGAGTCCATGGCCGTGCGCATCCGCGTCACCGGCCAGCTCATCGAGATGGTTCACCTGCCCAGCGAGCTGAAGGAAAAGATCGCCGGCCGCTTCAAGGTCATGGCCAGCCTCGCCTCGCATCTCAGCGGTGTGCCTCAGGACGGCAAGGTCAACATGGGCCCCGAGTTCGGCAACGTGCAGCTCCGCGTCTCCATCTTCCCCACCGTCCTCGGCGAGAAGGTCGTCTGCCGCATCTTCGACCCCACCACACGCTCCTTCGACATCGAGAAGCTCGGTCTGGACCCGGACACGAAGGAACGCTTCATCAACCTCATCAACAAGCCCAACGGCCTCATCCTGCTCACCGGCCCCACAGGCTCCGGCAAGACCACCGCCATCTACTCCGCGCTGCACTATCTCCTTGGCAAGCACGGCACCGCCGTCAGCATCGCGTCCGTCGAGGACCCCGTCGAGGTGCCCATCCCGACTGTGAGCCAGGCGCAGTTGAACCCGGCGCAGGACTTCACCTTCGCCGGCGCGCTGCGCTCGCTCATGCGGCAGGACCCGCAGATCATCATGGTCGGCGAAATCCGCGACCCAGAGACGGCGGGCATCGCCGTGCAGGCCGGCCTCACCGGCCATCTCGTCATCAGCACGGTGCACAGCGGCACGACTGCCGGCGTCTTCGCTCGCCTCATCAACATGGGCCTCGAACCGTTCCTCCTCGCGTCGAGCATCCTCGGTGTCATGGGCGTGCGCCTCGTCCGCGCGAACTGCTCCTTCTGCGCGATCCCCTACGAGCCTGAGGCCGCGCTGCTCAAGCTCCTCACTCAGGACGAGATTGACAACGCCTCCTTCCGCAAAGGCTCCGGCTGCCCTGAGTGCAAGGACACCGGCTACAGCGGCCGCTTCTCAATCACCGAACTGCTCCAGGTCGGCGAGCCTGTCCGCGACGCGGTCATGGAGAAGAAGCCCACGCGTGTCATCCAGCAGATCGCCGCCGAGCAAGGGATGAGGACGCTCTGGCAAAACGGCCTCGCCCGCGCGCTGGCCGGCGAGACCACGCTGGAGGAAGTCACGCGCAAGGTGGCGTCGGACCAGATTTGAACCTAGTGTCGGCGAGCTTCTTGCCGGAACGCTTCAGCCCATCTCCCGCAGTTGCGCGCGGCCTTGTCCCTCTGAATGGAATGCCGAGGCCGACCACAGGTCAGCCCTACCACGTTCAAGGGGAGCGCGGGCGTCCCGCCCGCCGCGTCCGGCAGAGCCACGCGAGCGAACCAGCGGATCGTTCAGAACAACGGCTCCGGGCCGTCCGCCACGTCCCACACCTTCACCGTTTCGTCGTCGCTGGCGGTCGCGAGCCGGCGGCCGTCGGGGCTGAAGACCACGGCCCTGACGCTCTCGCCGTGGCCCTTCAACGTGCGCAGTAGCTTGCCGGTGGTGGCGTCCCACAGCCGCGCGGTCCGGTCGTCGCTGGCTGTGGCCAGCCGCCGCCCGTCCGGGCTGAACGCCACGCAGGCGACCCATTCCGCGTGGGCTTCCCAGGCCTTCAGCTCCAGGCCGGTCATGGCGTTCCACACCCGCACCATCCCGTCGGGCTGGCAGGTCGCCAGCCGTTTCCCATCCGGGCTGAAGGCCACGCTCAAGATGCCGCACCCCTGCTGCGGCGGCGCGACGAGCACCTCCCCGGTCGCGGCATCGCAAACCCGCAGCCACCCGCCGGCCCCGGCCAGGGCGAGCCGTTTGCTGTCCGGGCTGAAGGCCACGTCCACCACCTCGCCGATGCCCGGCTCCCACGTGAGCATCACCCGCCCGGTTGCGGCGTCCCACACCTTCGCCTGCGTGCTCATGCAGCCCGACGCGAGCGTTTCCCGTCCGGGCTGAACCGCACGCTGAAAACCCAACTGCGATGGCCGTTCAACGCGAACACTTCCTTGCCGGTCGCGGCCTCGCATACCCGGATGGTCCGGTCGCCGGCCGACGCGAGGCGCGTGCCGTCCGGGCTGAACGCGAGGGCACCGACGCCGTTGGTGTGGCCGCGCATGGTCAGCAACTCCTCGCCACGGGTGGCGTCCCAGACGCGCACCGTGCGGTCGCCGCCGCCGGAGGCGAGCCGCTTGCCATCCGGGCTGAAGGCCACGGCCGTGACCGAATTGGTGTGGCCGCGCAAGGTCAGCGGCGGCCGGCCGGCTGCGGCGGCGGGTTGGGCGTCCGCCGCGCGCAAGACCGGCGCGCTGAGGCAAAGCAGGGCGGCGAGCAGGGTGGGGTTCATGCGGCGGCGTTGGGTTCGGGGAATTTGCCGCGCCCGCTCAACGGGCGGCTTCCTGAACGGGCGTGGCGTCCCACACTTTGACCGTTTTGTCGCTGCTAGCGGAGGCCAGCCGTTTCCCGTCCGGGCTGAACGTCACGCTGAAGACATAACCCGTGCTCGCTCGCAATGTGAGCGTCTCTTGACCATTCGCTGCATCCCAAACTTTCACCGTCTTATCGAAGCTGGCCGAAACCAGCCGTTTCCCGTCCGGACTAAACGCGACGCTCCTGACGGAGTCGGTATGCCCTTTCAAAGTGAGTGACTCTTGACCGGTCTTGGCATCCCACACTTTCACCGTCTTATCCCAGCTTGCAGTCGCCAGCCGCTTCCCATCCGGGCTGATTGCCACGCTCTCAACCGGGAAGGTGTGCCCTTTCAGCGTGCGCAACTCCAGGCCGCTCGTGGCATCCCAGATTTTTGCCGTCTGGTCGTGGCTTGCCGACGCCAGCCACGTCCCGTCCAGACTAATCGCCACGCTGGCGACATAGCCGGCATGTCCCTTGAATGTAAGCGTCTCGTTGCCAGTCGTGGCATCCCACATTTTCAGGATTTTGTCCCCGCCAGCCGACACTAGCCGTTTTCCGTCCGGACTGAACGCCACGCTCGTGACGGCGTAAGTGTGGCCCTTCAGGGTTAGTGCCAGCTGACCGGTCGTGGTGTCCCAAACCTTCACCGTTTTGTCGGAACTCGCCGAAGCCACCCGTTTCCCGTCAGCGCTGAATGCGACGCCATCCACGTAGCCAGAATGTCCTTTCAACGTGAGCAGCGCCTGACCGCTAGCAACCTCCCACACCTTCGCTGTCCCGTCCGGGCTTGCCGAGGCCAGTCGTCCTCCATCGAAATCAAAGGCCACGCTCCTGACATCGTAGGTGTGCCCTCTCAACACGAGCTGCTCCTGTTCTGTCGCAGAGTCCCACACTTTCACTGTCTGGTCGTAGCCTGCCGATGCCAATCGGCTTCCGTCCGGGCTAAACGCTACGCTCGTTACATAGCCAACATGTCCTTTCAATGTGTGCGTCAGCCGACCAGTCGTGGCATCCCAAACCCTCACGGTCTGGTCGCTGCTGGCTGTTGCCAGCCGCTTCCCGTCCGGGCTGAACGCCACGCAATAGACCAAGTGGGTGTGCCCTGTCCATGCGAGCGCCTCCTGTCCTCTTGTGACATCCCAAACCTTGACCGTCCCGCCACTTGCCGAAGCCAGCCACTTTCCGTCCGGACTAAACACCACGCTCATGACCTTATCGGTGTGCCCCTTTAACGTGAGCAGCTCTTGACCAGTCGTTGTATCCCACAGCTTCACCCTCCCATCGTAGCTCCCCGACGCCAGCCGTCTGCCGTCCGGGCTAAACGCCACACCGACGACCGAGTTGGTGTGCCCTTTCAGCGCTAGCAGCTCCTGACCGGTTGAGGTATCCCACATTCTCACCGTCATATCCCAGCTTCCTGACGCCAGCCGCTTGCCATCGGAACTGAACGCCACGCAATGGACCCAGTGTGTATGACCTCGCAACGTGAGCGTCTCCTGACCGGTCGTGGCATTCCATATCCTCACAGTCTGGTCGTCGCTGGCCGACGCCAGCCTCTTTCCGTCTGAGCTCAGTGCCACACTTCTGACCGAGTTGGTGTGCCCTTTCAATGTCAGCCTCTCTTGGCCGGTCACGGCATCCCACACCCTCACCGTCTCGTCGTGGCTGGCTGACACCAGTCTCTTACCGTCCTGGCTAAATACGACGCTCATGACCGGGTCGCTGTGCCCATTCAGGGAAAGCAGCTGACTGTGAGAGAGACGGTGCAGGTAAAACCACTCGAAGCCACGCAAGTCGGGCTGACCCGGTTTGGGAAGGTGCAGATTGAGAAGCTCTACGACCCGGCCCACATCAGTTTCATCCCAAGCCCGCTTCGCCAAATTCATGTGCGCGATGTAGAGCTGGCGCTGAAAGCGTTTGGTTTCTTCGGCGGCGCGGTCCTTCTCATCGGTGGCTCGCTGCTTTTGCTTCAGGGCGTCAGCTTCGGACTTCTTCGCATCGCCTAGCGCCGCTTGCGTTCGTGTCTCCGCTTGCACGGCTTTTTCCCGCGCATCCTTCTCCTTGAAGAACAGCCACGTCGAGACGCTCAGGCCGATGATGAGCGACGCGGCGATGGCCGCGCCCGCCGCGAAGGCCAGCCGGTGGCGGCGCACGAGCTTCTGGAACAGGTAGGCCGCGCTGGGCGGACAGGCCAGCACGGCTTCGTTGCCGAGGTAGCGCTTGATGTCCTGCGCGAAGGCGCTCGCGCTCTCGTAGCGGCGGGTGCGGTCCTTCTCCAACGCCTTCATCACGATCCAGTCCAGGTCGCCCCGCAGCAGCGTGGCGAGTTCCTCCTGCCGCTGTAGCAGCCGACGTGAGGAGGCTCTCGTCTCTTCCTCCGCGCGGCTCGTGGGAGTCGGGGTTGATTGGAGCCTCCTTACGTCGGCTGCTACCAGGTCCAGGAGGCGGGTCGAGGGCCTGGGCGGCTCGACCTCGCGGATGGTGCGGCGCATTTCATCGAGGCCCGCCTTGAGCAGCGTCTCGGGGTCGAAGGGCAGCTTGCCGGAAAGCAGTTCGTAGAGCAGCACGCCCAGGCTGTAGATGTCCGCGCGCGTGTCCATGTCCAAGCCGCTCATCTCCGCCTGCTCGGGACTCATGTAGGCCGGCGTGCCCACGAAGGCGTGCAGCTCGGTGAAGAGGGTGAGGTCGGTGAGCCGCGCCTCGGTGGCCTTGGCGATGCCGAAGTCAATGACCTTGGGCACCGGCACGCCGTCGTGGAGGGTGACGAGGATGTTGGAGGGCTTGATGTCGCGGTGGATGATGCCCTTTTGGTGCGCGTGCTGGATGGCGGAGCAGACGGCGGTGAAGAGGTCGAGGCGTGCGGGGGTGTCGAGTTGGTTCTCGTCGCAATACTTCGTGATGGGGATGCCACGGACCAGTTCCATGACGAAGTAGGGGCGGCCGGCATCGGTCGCGCCGGCGTCGAGCACCTTGGCGATGTTGGGATGGTCCATCATCGCGAGGGCCTGGCGCTCGGCGTCGAAGCGGGCGATGACGGACTTGGTGTCCATGCCCAGCTTGATGACTTTGAGGGCGACCTTGCGGCGGACGGGTTCGGACTGCTCGGCCATATAGACCGTGCCGCAGCCGCCCTCGCCGACTTTCTGGAGGAGCTTGTAGCGGCCGATGGTGTCGCCGGGCTGCTCGGTGGGGGAGGTGAGGCGGACGGTGCCGGTGCCGGTGGCGCGGGACTCGGACGCGGCGGCAGTGCCGGAGTCGAGCGTGGCCTGTTCGAGGGCGGCGGCGGTGTCGGGGCCGGGCTGCGCCGCGAGGGCGAGGGAGAGCAGGCACTGCGGGCAGTGGCCCTGCGGCGCATCCGCCGGGAGCGGGGCACCGCACTTGGGACAGGTGCGGGTGGGGTTCATGGGAGCGTGGGCATGGTGCGTTCTCCCCGTTACAGAAGCAATGGCGGGGAGTTGTTACCGCAAACCAGGAAAAATCTTTTCAGCCGCAAGAGGGCGCGAAGAACTCAAAGGTGAGGGAAGGGGCGAGCTTTCGACGCTCAACTTTCGACCTTCCAGCTTCGAAGCCGGTGGCGTGGCATTCATAGCGTGTGCCCCCATGCCGCAAGCGAACACTTGGGTCCATCGCTGACGTTGGTGCCCGGCGAGTAGCGGCCCCCGCCCGGACAAACCGGCAGGCCATGACTCCCGAAGTAGCGCAGCAGTTGCGGGTCGCGCAGGGAATAGGAGTCGGTCGCGGCCTGCTTATGGTCCAAGGCCCATTTCTGCACGGCGCCGTCAATGTGCTTGAGGTTGGCGACGCAGGAATTGTGGGATTTGCCAAAGCCCCGCGATTTGAGGATGCCGGGAAGGGAAATGAACAGCAGCACCAGGACGAGCACGCCAATCAGCCAGCAGCCCAAACTGGAAATGTGCTTCGGCTTGGGCGTGCTGATTTCAGGGGCGGGAGGTTCGGGTGGGTTCATAAGGTGTGTCCCCATGCCGCAAATGAACACTTGGGTCCATCGCTGACGTTGGTGCCCGGCGAGTAGCGGCCCCCGGCGGGACAAACCGGCAGGACACTCCCTCGCAGGTGGCGCAGGATCTGTGGGTCGCTCAGGGAGTAGGTGTCGGTCGCGGTCTTCTTGTGGTTCCGTGCCCACTTCCGCACCGCATCGTCAATTACCTTCAGCGTAGCGGGGCAGGCGTTCTTGCTCCGGGTTTCGCGGGCCTTGACGAAGTTGGGCAAAGCAATGGCGCTCAACAATCCCACCACGACGAACGCGACCGCCCATCCCCAACGCCGGTGCCAGCAGCAGACGGCGGGGACGAGAACCACCTCGCCGAGCAGCCCGGCCATGACCAGCTTGCCTTGGAAATCCGTAAGGCTGAACGGGGCGGCGCTCGCGGCGGCCAGCAGCAGGATGACGTTCAGTGAGAGCAGCCAGAAAACCAGCCGGGAGAACCACTCCGGCTTCGGCGGGTTGGTTTGAGGAGCGGGAGTTTCGGGAGGGTTCATCACGTGTGTCCCTTCGCTGCGAGCGAGCACTTGGGCGCATCGGCAACCGTGGCTCCGGCAGAAAGGGAAACCACTAACCGGCACTGACTGGCACTAATGGGGCAGTGCGCGCGGGGTGATAGGTGTCGGAGTTCTGTTCTCATCAGTGCCGGTTAGTGCAGGTCAGTGGTTCATCGGAAACTCATTTCTTGGGCACGCCTTGCCAGACCCAGTCGGGGCCGTCGCCGAAGAGGAGGGGTTTGCCGTCCTTGCCGACACCGGCGGTGCCGCCGTCGTCCTTGGAGTTCCAGCCGAGGGAGTAGAGGAGGTATTTGCCGTCGGCGGTGCGGCGGTAGCGCAGGGGCTGGCCGTCGAAGATGTCGGGCGGGAGCTTGGCGGCGAACTCAGGCACCAGCGCGGCGAGCGTGTCCGGGTAAGCGCCCTTCGCAGCGCGGTGGCGCTCCAGGGCGAGGGCGGTGTAGGCGAGGTTCATCTGGACGTGTCTGTGCTGCATTGCCGCGCGGGCTTTGATGCCGTTGGGGATGCCAGCGACTGACAGTTGCAAATAGGGGCGAAAGAAACCTTCGAGGTTTCCATTCAAAAAGCGGAAATGCGCGGCTTGGTCTTCCTTGCTCAAGGTCTTGGGGTCTGAGGCATAAGCCCCTGCCAGCCGTGCAAAGAGCGCTTTGTTTTGGTCAATCCATCCTTCCGGGACAAGCAACGCCAAGAGTAGTGTCAGGCTCTTGGCTTCTTCTTTGGCTCCCAAGACGTCACCCAACAAGCGCGCCTTGTCGGTCTTCAGTCGTGACTCAACTCCCCGCAAGCCCCCTGCGCGCACTCCGCCCCGGAATGCGCGTTGGAAGTCGTCGGCCAGGTCAATCCCTTCGCATAGCCGCTGGAGTTGCTGCAAATGCGAATCAGGCCAGAGGTTTTCGGCGAGCGTTTCCTCCACGACGCTGGCGAGCAGTCCGGCGAAGGCCACCCTTATCATCGCTTCCACCAAGGATGGTGGTTCACAGGACTGCACGGCATCCGTTGCGCGCCTTAACATCTGCAAGTCCTTCAAGGCTGCATCCGCGTCACCGAGCAGGAGGTGCGTGTAGCAAAGGCACGCATACGTCTGCGCGGCGATGCGGAACGAGGTGAAGTTTGGAATCAAATTCTCCATGGGACGAAGCCTGTCGGGTTGCACCTGGGCCTGAGATCTCTGCAGCGCTTCCCCCAGTTGTGCAAACTCACCCTGTTGCCGCTCATACCAGTTGAGGATGCCCTGCCAGTTGAGCTTCACCTCGCCCGTCAGAGCGAGCACGCCCGTCTCCCGCCAGCGCTTGGCGTCGGGCGTGAGGAAACGGGCTTTAGTAATGGTATCCATTGCCTGAAGCGCGGTCGTGTTGGTGAACACGAATGTCACCCGATTGGGTAACACTGCTTTGCTTTGCCTTTTCAGTTCAGCCCAAGGCGGCTCATTTGTGGCGTCGGTCAGTTTCAGACCGGCGCGGCGTGCCAGGTCAGTGAACACCTCTGCGAGCGGTTGATTCGTGAACTGGAGGAACGGCAAGACATCGCGGACTGCGCGGTCGCCGACCAGAGTTTGCAGTGCGTCATCGGTGGCTGGCTGGCGCGGCAGCTTTTTGAGGTCCACGAGCCGGTGGGGTGGAGAGTAGGTCAGCAGCCGGTCCACAGGAGGCGATTGAATGGGGACAACCGGCGTTCCCTTAAGGAAGTGCTTCTTCATGTAGGGATGGGCCATGACGTTTTGGACATCGGGGATGGGCGGCTTGAGGAAGGTGTCGTAATCCAGTGATTCGCCTCTGGCTTCCAGTTCCGCCTTCACCCGCTGCCACTCGCGCTTGCCGCGCCAGTTCTCCACGAGGTGGAGAGTGAGAATCAGTCCGGCAAACACTGCTAGCCCCCCACAAGCATCCAGCCATGGGTTCGCGGGGAAACGACGCTGCTCCGCTGGTCCACCCGTGACCTGCCTACCAAAGAAAGGCTGGCCTGATATGGCCAAAAAGAAGCCGAACACAGCCAACATCGCCACCCCTCCCTTCTCCTCATCCAGTATCACGGCAGCCGTGAGGACAAAAAACAAACCCACGGCCGCCGGCGCAAACAGATTGGTAAAAAGCCGGAGCCGCCGCCGCACGCTCCGGGCGAGTGCCCAGCCTGCGGCAACACCTGCGACCAGACCAATTCCTCCTCGCGTGAAAGTTCGTCCGCTATCGAACGCCATAACAATCAGCGCCAGCGCGAGCAACACGACCAACACAAGCCACAGCGACAAGCCTATGAGATACGGCCATGTCCTGCGATTTCCCTCCGCCGCAATCTGCTCATCCATGGCCGTGTTCACCAAGCCACGGAAGCGCGAGGTTTGGTGGATGCCGACCGCCTCCCACACCATCCTCGCCGCCATCCAATTGAGCGCCAGTGCGCACGCCACGCCCACTAGTTCCATGCCCAAGATGAGTGGCGGCGACGTTAGCCACACCCACGAGCGGATTTGCAGGAACAGATGCCCCAGCCCGATGACCGTGCCGGCGACGCCCAGCGCGCCGTGGAAAAGAAGGTTTCGCTCCGACACCGGCGCGCCCGTGACTGCACATTGCCTGTAGAGTTTGCGAAACCGGTTGCCCGCGAAATACAGCAGGAAGCACACGCCGGGGAAGAGCGCGAAGAACAACACCACCGGCGATTCGCCTTCCGGCAATGGCGCGTCCTTGCCCGCCTCCATGCGCCACGCCAAGAAGCGCGACTTCTCCCACAGGCCATACGCCACGCAGGCCAGCACCAGCACCAGCGCGCCGAAGCCCGCCGCGAACACCCATGGGTTCTTCTGCGCCCAGTTCCAGAGCTTGCGCACGTCGCCAGAGGGCCGGGCCAGGATGGGTTCGCAGTTGAGGAAGCGCTCCAGCTCCTCGGCCAGCTCCAGCGCGCTGCGGTAGCGGGCCTCGGGATTTTTCTCCAGGCACTTGAGGCAGATGGTCTCCAGGTCGGCGGGGATGGCGCGGTTGAACTTGGACGGGCGCTCCGGCTCGACCTCCGCGACTTTCTGCAACACCTCCAGCGCGGTGTCGCCGGTGAAGGGCGCGCGGCCGGCGAGGAGGTGGTAGAGAATCGCGCCGAGGCTGTAGAGGTCGGCGGCGGTGGTGAGGTCCTTGGCGCGGCCACGGGCCTGCTCGGGGGCCATGTAGGCGGGCGTGCCCATGACGGCCTCGGTGCGGGTGAGGCCAGCGTCCTGATGGACGAGCTTGGCCAGGCCGAAGTCGGTGACGTGCGGCTGCCCGGCGGCGTCGAGGAGGATGTTGGCGGGCTTGAGGTCGCGGTGGAGGATGCCGCGCTGGTGCGCGTAGTGGACAGCGCGCGCGACCTGGGCGAGCAGCTCGACGCGCGTGGAGAGGAGGAACGCGCCGCCACCCCTCACCCCGTCCCTCTCCCCTCGTCCGACAAGGGGCGAGGGCGTTGCCAGGGCGCCGCCTTCATTCCGCGTTCCGGGTTCCGCATTCCGCATCTTGTCCGCGAGGCTCCCGCCCTCGATGAGCTTCATGCTGAAGTAATGGCGGCCCTCGTGCTCGCCGACCTCGTAGATGGGGACGATGTGCGGGTGGTCGAGGTTGGCGGCGGCCTCGGCCTCGGTGCGGAAGCGTTTGACCTCGGCGTCGCTGGCGAAGCTGCCGGAGAGAATCATCTTGAGGGCGACGGTGCGGTTGAGGCTGACCTGCCGGGCCTTCCACACCACGCCCATCCCGCCGCGCGCGATTTCCTCCAGCAGCTCGTAGTCGCCGAAGTAACGCACCTTCTCTCCGGGGTTGAACTGGAGCGCCGGTGAACTGGTCTTGGGCGCAGAGGAGCCGCTGTCCAGCGTGCCCTGCTCCAGAGCGACGCGGGTGGCCTCCCCCGGCGCGGCCTGCACGGCGAGGGCGAGCAGGCATTGCGGGCAGTGGCCGGCCGGTGCGTCCGCCGGGAGCGGGGCACCGCACTTGGGACAGGTGCGGGTGGGGTTCATGGCTGGGGCTTGGCGGGGTCGGCGGTTGCGGGCCGGGGTTTGCTGGCAG
>JBEBFV010000180.1:0-11036 GCA_040081795.1 Limisphaerales bacterium
TCACCGCGCCCGGCGGCACCGGCGAAGTCGTGAAGGAATCGCTGGTGAAGGGATTTCCGGAGGCGAAGTTTGACCTCAAGCAGTCGCGGCAGGTCGGCGCGGTCATCGGGCAGGAGATTCTGCGCACGGCCCTGCTGGCGCTGGGATTGTCGCTCTTCGGCATCCTGGTTTATGTCGCGTTCCGCTACGAGTTCAGCTTCGCGGTCGGCGCGGTGCTGGCAGTGACCCACGACGTGCTGATGACCATCGGCATCTACTGCCTCACGGGAGTCTGGGGCGAGGGCCGGCAGTTCAATGCCACCAGCGTCGCCGCCATCCTCACCATCGTCGGCTTCTCCATCAACGACACCATCGTCATCTTCGACCGCATCCGTGAGGACCTGAAGCTGGGTATCCGCGGCACGTTCTCCGAGATCCTGAACCGCGCGCTCAACCAGACCCTGAGCCGCACCATCATCACCAGCGGCACGGTGTTCCTCGCCACGCTGGTGCTCTACATCTTCGGCGGCGGCGTGATCAACGACTTCGCCTTCATGTTCCTCGTCGGCGTCGTCACCGGCACCTACTCCTCGATCTACATCGCCAGCGCGATCGTCCTCTGGTGGCACAAGGGCCAGCGCCCCGACATCGGCGGCAACAACGTGGCTATCGGCGCGGCCGAGACGGCGGGCGAAGTGCGGGTGGGATAATGTTCCGCAGGCCGGGCAGCGGCGGTGGAATGACCAATTTCCAATGACGCAGTGCCCAATCAATGTTCAGTGACCAAGGCCCGGAGGCACGGCTCGATCATTGGGAATTGGTCATTCATTGGACATTGGGAATTGGTCATTGGACATTCCTGACGCAATGCTTGGCATCATCGAAATCACCGCGTGGCACTACGCCGGCTTCATAGCCGCCGTGCTGGTGTTCCTCGCGCTGGACCTCGGCGTCTTTCACCGCGAGGCGCACGTCGTGAAATTCCGCGAGGCGCTGGCGTGGACTGCGCTTTGGTTTGCCATGGCGATGTGCTTTGCCGGCCTCGTCAAGGCCTTCCGCCCCCGGGGCGAGGCCATCGAGTTCGTCACCGGCTACATCATCGAGTTGAGCCTCTCGATGGACAACGTCTTCGTCATCGCGCTCATCTTCGCCTACTTCCGCGTGCCGCTGGCGCACCAGCACCGCGTCCTCTTCTGGGGCATCCTGGGCGCGCTTGTCATGCGCGGCGTGATGATCGGTGCGGGCGCGGCGCTCATCAAACAGTTCCACTGGATGCTCTACGTGATGGGCGGCTTCCTCATCTTCACCGGCATCAAGATGCTCTTCGTGGACGACGACGGCGTGCATCCGGAGAAGAACCTCGTCATCAAGCTGGCGAAACGATTCTTCCCCGTGACACACGCCTTCGACGGCCAGCACTTCACCGCGAAGCTGGACGGCCGCACCGCGCTCACTCCCCTGGCACTGGTGCTCGTGATGGTGGAGACTACCGACCTGATCTTCGCCGTGGACTCCATCCCCGCCATCTTCGCCGTGACGCAGAACACGTTCATCGTTTTCACGTCGAACGTCTTCGCCATCCTGGGCCTGCGCTCGCTCTACTTCGTGCTGGCCGGGGCCATCGGCTACTTCCGGTTTCTGAAGATTGGCCTGTCCCTCGTGCTCGTCTTCATCGGCGTGAAGATGCTGCTGGGTATCTGGGAAATCCAAATCCGCTCCGGCGTCTCCCTCATCGTCGTCGCGGCCATCATCCTCGTTTCCATGGGCCTCTCCATCTGGACGGCCCGGCGGGAGGGAAAACCCCTCGCGCAGAATGGCGGCCCGCCCGATCCACCCGCCACCGGGACGAGGTGACAGCCTGACGAAGTAACGAGTCCATCGCACGATCTAGCGGGAAGATTGACAGCAGGCTCGGCTCGGCTAGCGTCCCAGCCAACCATCAGTCCACGGCCTGCCAGTCATCCCCAACATCATGGAAACACCACTCCCGAGCTGCGGCCAGCCTCGCGACGCCGGGCGCGCCTTCACCTTGATCGAACTCCTTGTGGTCATTGCCATCATCGCCATCCTGGCGGGCATGCTCCTGCCGGCGTTGGCCCGCGCCAAGATCAAGGCCAACACCACCAAGTGCGTTTCCAACCTCAGGCAGGTCGGCATGGCCCAGCTCCTCTACACCACTGAGCACGACGAAGTCTTCCCCTACAGCGGCGCGAACTGGCCGCAGATGTCGTTCATAGGTATCTGGCAGCTTCTGAACCGCTACATTTCCACCAACAGCGGCTTTCACGCGTGCCCTGCCGACAAGGGACTGCCGTGGAACTACGACTGGGTTCTCGTCAACGGCGGTGGACTGACCACCAATCAGCTCCCCGTCCGCACCAGCTACTACTACCCCACCCACTATTACCGGGGAGATCCCGTGGCCCAACCGCTCCAGCGCCGCCGCACCGCCGAAGTCGGCTTCCCTTCGCAGAAGGTGATGATGACCTGCTACGCCGGACCGGACGCGTCTCCACTCGGGGCCACCATCATCGCCCACGGCAAGGAAGGCGTGCCGTTGCTTTTTGCCGACGGGCATGCCGGCTTCACCCTCTACCTCAACCTGAATCAGACCGCGCCCAACGGTCCCTATAACTTTGACTGGACCGTCGGCGGCCTCGCTACGGGGCAAGACCTCAAGTAGCCGGGTTTCTGCTTCGCCCCCCGGCGGGGGAGAACGGCTGAAGTGAAGGACACGGTAGCAACTCTTCTAACAAAAAAGTTGCTGCCAGGGTTCACAGCGCCCGCAGCACGGCCCGGCAGGGGGCACCGTCGGCACCGAGGATTTTCAGGGGCAGGCAGGCGAGTTCGTATTTGCCGGGCCTGATCTTGGCAAGGTTCAAACCTTCGATGATCCAGATGGGCTTCTTCGCCCCGAGCATGATCTGGTGGCACTCGACACCGTCTTTCATGTAGCCGCCGACGCTGAGGTAGTCCACGCCCACGGTCATCACGCCGGTGTCCACGAGGTATTGCGCGGTGGCGGCGGGGATGTGGATGAAGTCCACGTCGAACATGGAGGTCTTCGCCATGCGCCAGCTCTTGGTGGAGTTGCGGGTCTTGAAGAGGACGCGCTCGCTGCGCTTGAGCTTGTGGGGTTTCAACTCGGCCACTGTGATGGCGGTCTTGTCCTTCAATTCGATGACGCGGCAGGGGCCGAGGACGGCGTCCAGGGGCATGGTCTCCATGGTGGTGCCCTTGGCGACGAAGTGGCGCGGGGCGTCCATGTGCGTGCCGGTGTGGGCACTGAGGGAGAGCTTGGTGAGGTTGCAGGGGATGGTCTTGCCGGGCTGGCCGGGGACGGGATCGCCGAGCTTCACGTGCAGACCGACGTGGCACTCGGGGTCGCCGGGCCAGTGCACCATTCCGTCGCGCATTTCGACTGAGATGTCCATCCAGGGTTTTGCCATAAGTATGGCGGGGAGGATTCAGGGAAAGGGCGGATGAGGGAAGGAGATTTCGCGCGCGTGGCGCGATGAAGATTCGCCGCGTTCCGGGCTGGCAAAAAAATCTCCGCCCCTTACGCTGCGCCGCATTATGGAATGGATTTCTGAGCCGCAAATCTGGGTCAGCCTGGTCACGCTGACGTTGCTGGAGATCGTGCTGGGGATAGACAACCTCATCTTCATCTCGATTCTGAGCGGCAAGCTGCCGGCGGAGCAGCAGGCGCGGGCGCGCAAGGTCGGCCTCTCGCTGGCGCTTATCACGCGCATCCTGCTGCTTTGCTCGCTGGCGTGGATCGTGAAGCTGGACAAGCCGTTCTGGCAGGCGCGCATTTTTAGCTGGGACCTCGCGGTGTCCGGCAAGGACTTGATCCTGATCCTTGGCGGGCTGTTCCTCATCGCCAAGAGCACGAAGGAGATCCACGAGAAGCTCGAGGGCGAGGACGGTTCGGTGACGAACCATCTCGCGCCGACGTTCGCCAGCGTGATCGTGCAGATCATGCTGATCGACATCGTCTTCTCGCTCGACTCGGTGATCACAGCGGTGGGCATGGTGAGCAACCTGGGCGTGATGATCGCAGCGGTCGTCATCGCGATGATCGTGATGGTGATGTTCGTGGAGCAGATCAGCGGGTTCGTGGAGCGGCACCCGACGATCAAGATGCTGGCGCTGTCGTTCCTCATCCTGATCGGCACGATGCTCGTGGCGGAGGGCTGTCACCAGCACGTGAACAAGGGCTACATCTACTTCGCCATGGCCTTCAGCGTCGGGGTGGAGATGCTCAACCTCCGTCTGAAGTCGAAGCTGGCGACGAAGGTGGCGCTGCACCAACCCTACCGCTGACGTGAGACTTCCCCTGCCCTGCCTCGCGCTCTTCGTGGCGCTGCTGGCTGCCTCTGCGGCAGAGCCGGCACGCAAGATGACGGTCGCCATCGTCGGCGAGGAGTTTCACACCAACGGGAAGCCGACCTACGAGGGCCGCACTTGGAATGGGAAAAAGATTCAGGGCCTGCTCATGAACTCGCGCATGGTCCAGGGCACGTTTGACGATCTTAACCCGGACACCGTCGCGCGCTGGGCCTATCCCGACACGAAGAAGTGGGACGCCGAGAGGAACACGCGCGAATTCATCGCCGCGATGGCGGAGTGGCGGCGGCACGGACTGCTGGCGGTCACGCTGAACTTGCAGGGCGGCTCGCCGCAGGGTTACTCGCGCGAACAGCCTTGGGAGAACAACGCATTCACCGCCGACGGCGCGCTGCGGCCGGACTATGCCGCGCGGCTGGAGCGGATCATCAACCACGCCGACGAACTCGGCATGGTCGTCATCCTCGGCTACTTCTACTTCGGCCAGGATGAGCGTCTGAAGGACGAGGACGCCGTGCTTCGCGCGACCGACACCGCGACGAAATGGCTGCTCGACCACGGCTGGCGCAACGTGCTCGTGGAGATCAACAACGAATGCAACGTCCGCTACGACCACGCCATCCTGAAGCCCGACCGCATTCACGAGCTTGTCGAGCGCGTGAAGAACACGAGGCGCACCGGCCGCCGGCTGCTGGTCTCCACGAGCTACGGCGGCAACACCGTCCCCAAGGAGAACGTCGTCCGGGCGAGCGACTACCTGTTGCTGCACGGCAACGGCGTCGCCAGGCCCGAGCGAATCGCCGATCTGGTCCGGCTCACACGCGCGGTGCCCGGCTACACCCCGAAGCCGATCCTCTTCAACGAGGACGACCACTTCAACTTCGACCAGCCGGCGAACAACTTTGTGGCCTCTGTCGGCGAATACGCCGGCTGGGGCTACTTCGACTTCCGCATGAAGGACGAGGGATTCGATGAGGGATACCAGAGCGTCCCGGTGAACTGGGGACTCAGCAGCGGCCGCAAGCGCGGCTTCTTCAAGCTGCTGGCGGAGATCACGGGCGCGAAGCCGTGAACAGCACCGTCCGGGACTGTTTCTAGGGCCACTTTTCACGTTGAAATGGGCGGCGGCGCATTATACCAAGCAACAATCTTGTTCCTGATCGGCTGCCGTGGTGGACAGTCGTGGACCTGAGAGGAAAGCGGCGGGTTGTTTCGCCGCATCCAAGCATGAACTTCTACATTCAGCGCCGTGGCCAGAAGCTCGGCCCGTTTCCTGACAGCACCGCGGAGGAAATGTCAGCGCAGGGAGAGTTGCGCGTGGGTGATCTGGTCTGCCATGAGGGCGAGCAGAACTGGCTTCCCGTCAGCCGCTTTCTGGAACTGCGCCACGAGCGTGCCGCTGCGGAAGCTGCGGCTGATCCTGCTGATCCCACGCCCGAAACTGCCGTGGAACACGAGGCCGGCACGGCGTCGAGCCCTTCCAAGACATCCTTCCTGCGCCGGAGTGCGCAGGAGACGAACGAGGCGACTTTGAGCGAGGCTGAACGGGAGGTGATCGCGGGAGGAAGGTTTGTTGCCTACCGCTATTGCTGGTCGCTGATTGTGTCGTTCAAGCACACCTCGCCACCGGTGCTGGTGCGCGCCGGTTCGGACGGGTTTGGCGCGGCATTGCGCTACTCGCTGGTCTCGCTGGCCTTTGGCTGGTGGGGCATCCCTGGCCCCGTCTGGGCCATCTCGACGATCCGCCACAACGCCCAGGGCGGAAAGGACGTGACGCTGGAGACGCTCACCCAACTGGTGGGCCACGCGCGCGCCGCCGCCGCCTGCGCCCGGCATCAGGCCAGCGCACCGCCGGGCGCGTTGATGCGCAACCTGGGCGGGATGATGACCGCCCTGTCCCTGGCGCTTTGGCTCGGTTTGGGCTGGCTTGGCTGGGCATTTGCACATGGCGACATCGGTGAACCTGCCCCCGGCCCGGGATCGCAGGAATTTGAGAGGGCCGACCAAAATCTCAGCCGGAGCAAGCGCAGCGCCATCTACGGAAACGCCTCCAATCCCAAGGCCATTGAGCTTGCCGACGCGTTCAACAAGACCATGAGGGATGCCTATCTGGGCGAGGCGAGGCAGAGTCCGACGGAAAGCATGGACACCAACGCCGTGGTCATCGCGACTTTCTGCGAACTGCATCAGGACCGGGTCGTCTTCCTCGTGCAGATTGCGGGCCTTCAGAAGCTGCCGCCCAGCCTGCGCAACCGCCTGGCGGATGACGCGTGGCGCAGCGCATCGCTGGCGTTGACCGATCTGAAGGCTGGCTTCACCGGCCTGCGCGTGGCGGTGGGCCTGCGCAGCACGGCCAAGTATGACCAAGTCCTGATGGGCCGATACGTCCGCGACTTCGAGGTGAACAACACGGGGCTGAAGAGCCGTGCGGAGGGAGGACGCAGCAAAGCCAAGCTTTACCCGCTCTTCGTCCCGCGCGAACAGTTGGAGTCGTGGAGTGAGGATTGACGCGGCTGGAACGGTTCGGATCGGAGTGATGCCATCTTTGAACTTGCCGCCCCGCGCCATTGCTCCATCACGCCAATACTCCGCTGGCCCTCAGCCCTTCAGCTTCGCCACGTAGGCGCCGTCCACGCCATCGCGGAAGGGCAGCAGCTCGCGCTCTGATTCCAACTGGAACTGCGGGTGTCCCGCGAGGAACGCCTTCACGACTTCGGTGTTCTCCTCCGGCTCAAGGCTGCAAGTGCTGTAAACCAGCGTCCCACCGGGCTTCAGGTGCGCGGCAGCCAGCGTCAGCAATCGCAACTGCGTCTCGCGGAGCTTGGCGAATTCTTCCGGCCTGAGCCTCCAGCGCAGGTCGAGACGGCGGCGCAGAACACCGGTGTTCGAGCACGGCGCGTCCACGAGGACCTTGTCGAATTTGCGCTGGGCCAACGCTGCCTCCGGCAGGTCGCCGAGCGCGAGCGTCTTCACGCACGTCACGCCGAGGCGCGCACAGTTCTCGGTCACGAGCCGCAGGCGGTCCGGGCTGGTGTCGCAGGCGACAAGCTCGCCGTCGTTCTCCATCTTCTGCGCGATGTATGCCGTCTTGCCGCCGGGCGCGGCACACAGATCAAGGATGCTCTCACCGGCCCACGGGTCGAGCGCTTGCACGGCCAGAAGCGTGCTGGGATCCTGCACGTAGAACCACCCATCTCGAAAGCTGCCCATCCCTCCCAGGGACGGATGCACTTTCAGCACGAAGACCTGGTCCGCGTCCGCCCATGGGCAGGGGACGAAGTCGTATTCCACATGCTCCTTGAGCCGCCAGCGCTCGATGAGCTGCGCCGGGCCGGTCTTGAGCGTGTTGACACGCGCGCAGGTGGGCGGCGCGGTGTTGTTCCACTCCAGCAGCCGGCGTGTGTCGTCCGCACCCCAGCGCTCGGTCCATTTCTGCACGAGCCATTCGGGATGTGAATAGCCGACGGCCGGAAGCGTAGTCTTCAGCTCGATGAGCGACTGCCTCACCTGGGAACGCTCGCGATCACACCGCCGGAGGATGGCGTTGATAAAACTCGACTGGCTGGCAAAGCCGAGACGTTTCGCGATCTCCACCGTCTCGAAGCACGCGGCGTGCGGCGGGATGCGGTCGAGGAAGAAGAGCTGGTAGAGGCCGAGCCGGAGGAATACCTGCACTTGGGGAACCTGCGGGCGATCCTCGGTGTTGCGGGCGACCAGCCAGTCGAGCGTGCCTTGCCAGCGCACGCAGCCATAGACCATTTCCTGCGTGAGCCGTCGGTCGTCCGCGCGCATCTTCGTGGTGGCAACCGCCTCCTCGAAGAGATCCTCGACGAAGGCGTTGCCCTGCAGACGGCGGAGCAGGACACGGACGGCCAGCTCGCGTGCGGCCGAAAGCGGGCCGGTCTCTTCGGGGCGGGGCTGCGGCGCGGGGGACTCGTCAGCCCGCGCTCCTTCCGAGCGGATCACGCGACGCTCAAAGTGCGGCGCACCACGTTCCGGCGCGCGGCGGTAGCCCTCATTCGGGCGGTCCTGCCACGGACGACGCTCGTCGTGCCGCCTGTCATCCTCGCGGCGCGGCGCGAACGCGGGGGGCCGGGGTGAAACGGGGCGCTCGTCACGCTGGAAATTGCCGCGCGGAGGCCGGTTGTCACCTCGCTCGTCTCGCTGGCCGTAGGAAGGCCCGCGACCCGCCGGGCGCTCACCTTGGCCTTCATGCCGGTCATCGCGTCGCGCAGGCTCTCGCCGATAGTCATCCCGTCGTTCCCCAGAGTTGAAGTTGCGGCGGAAGCCCGAGGAGGCGCCGAGTTGCTCGCGTCCTTCGCTCGTGCGCATCGGATTGCCACGCTCGCGCGAATCGTCCCGGCCACCGCTGTAAGGCCGAGGGCGCTCATCGCGAGCCGCGTAGCTCCGTGGGCTGGCTGACGACATGATGCGTTGCGGCCGCTCGCTGGAGGGCATCGGACGCGGAGACCGTGAATCCTCCCGCTCGTCTCGCGCCTCGCGGGCGAGGGGTTTGGCTTTGCGTCGCTTGACGAACGGCTCGTAAAACTTTCCCGCGTGCGGGTCTGGCTCATCCGCCACCGGCGGGGCCGCGTCCTCACCGCGTTCCTCGTGCAACAGAGGGCGGGGGTAATCTTCCCCCTCCGCCCGGCGCGCTTTCCACGGGCGCAGGCCTGGACCTCCGGCTGGCCGCGCATCCGGCTCGCCGCCACGCGGCGGGCCGAAACCGCCGGACGGCTTGCCATGGCGTTTTCCAAACGGTTTTCCAAATGGCTTCGCGCCTGGCTTGCTGAACGGCTTCGGGAATGCCCGGCCTTCCCCTTCGCCGGACATTTCTCTTGGTTTTAATCTCTGCACGACGTAACAATGACGGACATTTCGCAGAGCGCGAGTTTTTTGAAACTATGAGAGAAGAACTGGAAAAGCTGGCCGTCGCGGGAAAAATCGGCAGCAAACACATCGAACCCTTGCTGACGCTGACGCAGGGCGGCTATTGCTCGCACAAGAGCTGGGGCTTCGGACGCATCACCACGGTGGACACCGTCTTCTGCCAGTTCACGATTGATTTCGTGGGCCGCCCCGGCCACAAGATGGACCTCTCCTTCGCCGCCGACTCGCTGAAGTCCATCCCCGCCGACCACATCCTCGCCAAGAAGCGGGACGGCCTGGCCGGCCTCCGCCAGATGGCCGCTCGCGACCATCTCGGCCTCATCAAGCTCGTTCTCAACAGCTACGGCGGAAAAGCCACGCTCGACCAAATCCAGAAGGACCTCGTCCCCGAGGTCATCACCGAGGACTGGAAGAAGTGGCTCGAGGTCGCCAAGCGCGAGATGAAGAAGGACGGCCACTTCATCGTGCCGCCCAAGAAAACCGACCCCATCATTTTCCAGGCCCAGGAGACCACGATCCAGAAGCGCGTGATGGACAAGTTCAAGGCCGCCAAAGGCCTCAAGGCCCGCCTCGTCGAGGCCTCCGAGCTGCTCAAGAACGTGGACGACCTCGACAACAAGGCCGCAACCGTGGCCGAGGCCATCGCCACGCTCAACACCGAGATCACCAGCCACCAGCGCACCCAGCCCGCGCTCGCGCTCGAAGCCGTCCTGCTCCGCGACGACCTGCGCAAGGCCGCCGGCCTCGAAGCGACCGAGGGGGAACTCACCGAGAACGCGCTGTGGAACCAGGGCCTCAAGCTCGGCCAGTTGCTCGACGGCATGCCCGCCGCCAAGCACCGCCGCGCCCTCGACTGCTTCAAGGAAGCCGCCCCGACCCTCTGGCACGAGGCCGTCATCGGCACCATCAACAACGTCCCCGCCAAGCTCGCAGGCGAGTGCGCCGCCATGCTCATGGAGAACGGCAAGCTCGACCTCCTGCGCGAGACGCTCGCCCGCCTCATCAGCCAGCATCAGGCAAGCAGCGACCTCCTCCTCTGGCTCGCCAAGGAGCGCTCCGACACCTTTGCCGACATCCTCGGGCCGGAAGTCTTCCGCGCGATGGTCTCCGCCATCGAGCGCGACATCTTCAACGAGAAGAAGTCCAACAAGCTCCGCGACTTCATCCTCGCCGACCACGAGCTGCTGCCCGAGCTGATTTCCTCCGCCGACATCGAGGTCGTGAAGGACCTCACCCGCTCGCTCCAGCTCTCGCCCAGCTTCGATGACATGGACCGCCGCTCGCTCCTCGCGCGCATCGTGAAGGTCTTCCCCATCGTCAAGGAACTCATCACCGGCGAGGCCACCAAGCAGGACCACAGCATCATCGTCTCCTGGGAAAGCCTCGAACGCCGCCGTGCCGAATACGACGACCTCTGCAAGAAGCGCATCCCGGCGAACTCGAAGGACATCGCCCTGGCCCGCAGCTACGGCGACCTCCGCGAGAACCACGAATACAAGGCCGCGAAAGAGATGCAGAAGGTTCTCATGCGCCGCAAGAGCGAGCTGGAGATCCAGCTCAACCGCGCGCGCGGCACCGACTTCACCGACGTTCGCACCGACGTGGTGAGCATCGGCACCAAGGTCAACGTCCACGACCTCAACAACCAGAAGCCCGTCGTCTTCAAGATCTGCGGCGCGTGGGACTCCGACCCGGACAACGGCGTCATCGCCTACCTCAGCCCCATCGGCCAGGCCCTGCTCAACCAGCCCGTTGGGAAGGAAGTCGAGTTCGAGCTGCACAACGCGAAGCACAAGTTCCGCATTGATGCCATCGAG
>JBEBFV010000181.1:0-11001 GCA_040081795.1 Limisphaerales bacterium
CCGGAGGAACGCGACCCGGAGTTTCTGAAACGCGAGGGCTACTTGGAGCGCTGCGAAGACTTCGACTTCAACGGCCAGCGCGTGCTCGCGAGCCGGCTGGGCTGGCGCATCACCGGACGCTTCGTCCGTCACTACTTTGGCCGCGTCTTCAACTACCCGCACAGCGTCCTGACCGACGAGATGCTGCGGCCCGAGTTGCAGGACGCGGCGGTCTTCGCCGACGGCGTGGACAACATCGTCTCCACTGCGCGCGGCGTGGCGGGGCATTACTTCGCCGACGGCGGCGTGGAACTCGCGTGCCCGCCGCTGCGCGCGCTGCTGCACATCATGCGCGACGGCCAGCACGAGGGCCGCGACCTCGCCCACCCTGAAATCCGCGCGCTCTTCACGCGCGAATCACTGCTCGCCAGCGGCTGGTATGCGGAGCGGCTCGCAGCGAAGCAGTCCGCCGAAGTGAAATTCTGGCAGCGTCGCGTGAAGAACCTCGAAGCTTTCACCGCCCGGTCGAACACCAGCGGCGTCTCCTCCCAGCTCAACATCCGCGAGCGTCTCGACTCCGCGTGGTTCGAACTCCGTCGCACGCAAACCCCCGACCACCTCGCCGCCCTGCGCGGCACTTTGGGTGTGCAGCCCAGACTGCGCGCGTGAAGCGCACGGACAATCCGACCATCCGGCGGCTGGCTTGTGCAGCTTGTTTCCGTCTGCGGCCAAGCACATCGCCGTCAACAAGGTTCACTTCCACCTCACCTTGTTGAGTTCGACCGCGAAGAGGGGATTGGACAACCACGGTTGGACGCGGTGGAACACGGATGAATCCTTTCGTCGTCTGGCTCGACGTCCGCCATTTGATCGGGGACGATCCTCCACATGGCTCCCACGCGTTTCAAAGGCCGCGGACTTGCCCTCCTTGGGGTGTTCTGCTCGCTTGCCGCCACTACGGTGAACCCTGCCACTGCCGCAACGGCCACGCCCTCCACGCAGAAGACCGCCAGCCTGCCGCTCTCGCCCGAGGAGTCGCTAAGGAAGCTCCACGTGCCGTCCGGTTTCCGCGCCGAGCTGGCCGCGGCGGAGCCGCTCGTTCTCGACCCTGTGGCTTTCGACTGGGACGTGCGTGGGCGCATGTGGGTGGTCGAGATGGCCGACTATCCGCTCGGCATGGATGGCAAGGGAAAGCCAGGCGGTCGCGTGCGCATCCTCGAAGACACCGATGGCGACGGGCGCTATGACAAGTCCACGGTTTTCGCCGACGGCCTTGACTACCCGAACGGCATCATCACCTGGCGCGACGGCGCGATCGTCACCGCCGCGCCCGAGATTCTTTTTCTGCGCGACACCAACGGCGACGGCAAGGCCGACGAGCGTCGTGTGCTTGTGAGCGGGTTGCAGGAGGGCAATCAGCAACTGCGCGCCAACGGCCTGCGCTGGGGCCTCGACAACTGGGTTCATGTCGCCATAGGCGGACACCACGGCAAATACGGCGTGAACACGCGGCTCAAGTCCGCACGCACCGGCCAGGACGTGCTCGTCGGCAGCCGGGACTTCCGCTTCCGCCCCGACTCTGGCGAGCTGGAGCCGCAGAGCGGCCCGACGCAGTTCGGGCGCAATCGCGACAACTGGGGCCGCTGGTTCGGCACGCAGAACTCGAATCCGCTCTGGCATTACGTCCTCCCCGATCATTACCTCCGCCGCAACGCGCACTTCGGCGCGGCGCAGACGCTGGTGCAGTTGCTCACGCCGCCGAACCCGCCCGTCTATCCCGCCAGCCCGCTGGAGAAGCGCTTCCACAGCTTCACGCAGGCCGGACATTTTACCTCGGCGTGCGCCGGGATGATCTATCGCGACAGCCAGCTCTTCCCCGCCACCGAGACGCACGCCTTCGTCTGCGAGCCGTTCCACAACCTCGTCCAGCACGTGCGGCTGACAGACAGCGGCGTCACCTTCTCCGCGCGCCGCGCGAGCGAGGACGGGCCGCTGGATTTCTTCGCGAGCGAGGACCGCTGGTGCCGCCCCGTGATGACGCGCGAAGGGCCGGACGGCGCGCTGTGGGTCGCGGACATGTATCGCTACATGATCGAGCACCCGGACTGGCTGCCCAAGGAGGGCAAGGCCGAGCTGCTTCCGCACTATCGGGAGGGCGATGACCGTGGCCGGATCTACCGTATCAGCCGCATCGGCACGCCGGCCTTCCGCGTGCCGCGTCTGGACAAGCTGGACAACGCGAAGCTCGTCACCGCGCTCGACTCCTCGAACGGCTGGCAGCGCGACAAGGTGCATCAACTTCTGCTGTGGCGTGCCGACAAAGCCGACGTGCATGCCTTGCGCGAGCTCGCCGCACGCAACGCGAACCCCCTCGCGCGCCTGCACGCGCTCTGCGTGCTTGATGGGCTGGCGCAACTGGAACCCGCTTCCGTCGTGCGTGCGTTGAGCGACTCGCACCCCGGCGTCCGCGAAAACGCGCTGCGTCTCGCCGAGACGCGCTTCACCCCGGAAGTCCTCACCGCCGCCGTGCGCCTCGCGGAGGACCCGGACGCGAAAGTCCGGTTGCAACTCGCCTTCTCGCTGGGCGCATCAACCAACGCCCTCGCTGGTGAATCGCTCGGCCGCCTTCTCATTGCCAACGCCGCTGAACCGATGCTGGTCGCCGCCGTGATGAGTTCCGCCACGCCTCATTTGCGCCCGCTCATCGCTGCGGCCAGTCGCGCCAATGCCGGTTCGCAGGGTGCGCTGACGGAGCCTTTGCTGACCATCGCGCTGGGCCTGAACGACCGCGCGGCGCTCGCGCAATTGCTCACGCCGACACTCGCGCCCGCCGGCGCGCGTCACACGCCCGAGCAACTCGCCGCCTTCGCCCGCCTTCTCGACCAGCTTTCGCAACGCAACACCACGCTCGACAAGCTGCGTGACCAGACGGCCGGCGACGCCCTTGCACGCTTGCTCGACCAGGCCCGCGTCATCACCGCGCAAGCACGCGCCACCGCGACCGATGTCGGTGTCCCGGCCGTTGAGCGCATCGCAGCAGCGAGTCTCATCAGTCGTGACACTGCCACGCGCACGGAGGCAGTGACCCTGCTCACTGCTTGGCTTGCTCCACAGAATCCAGCTGACACCCAAGCCGCTGCGATTCGCGCACTCGCCAGCGCTGGAGGATCTGAGGTTCCCGCGTTGCTGGCCAAGGCGTGGCCCGCGCTGAGTCCCGCTCCGCGTCAGGTCGCGCTCAGTGCGTGGCTCGGCCGCGAGCCATGGGCGTTTGATTTGGCCCAGCGCATCGAGCGCGGCGAACTGGCCGGCGCCGCCGTGGACACGACCCACCGCGCCCGCCTGCTCAAGCACGACTCCAAGCGCGTCTCGCAGCTTGCGACAAAAGCATTCTCTGCCACGCCTTCCGCCGCGCGCAGCAAGATCGTGGACGCCTACCGCCCCGCGTTGACGCTCAAGGGCGAGCCGGCGAGAGGCCGCAAAGTTTACCTCCGCATCTGCGCCGCGTGCCACAGGCGCGGAGACGACGGCAGGGACATTGGCCCGGACATGATTTCCGTCGTCGGGCATCCGCCGGAGAAGCTGCTGGCGAGCATCCTCGACCCAAACGCCGACATTCAGCCCGGCTACGGCGCCTACACCTGCACGCTCATGAGCGGCGAGGAGTTCTACGGCCTCGTCGCCGCCGAGACCGCCAACAGCGTCACGATGAAGCTGGCCGACGGCTCCCAGAAGGTTGTCCTCCGAAACCAAATCGCCGCTCTTCGCAGCCAGAATCTCTCGCTCATGCCCGAGGGTCTCGAAACTGGCGTCACGCCGCAGGAGATGGCCGACCTCATCGAGTTGCTGCGCACTCCCGTCGCCACCAAGTCCCGTTGAGCCTCTGCGCAAATCCTCCCATGACATTCACCCGCAACCTCAGCCTCGCTCTCCTCGCCTTCACCGCGTGCGCGGCGGAGCTTCTCGCCCAAGCACCGCGGGCAGGAATGTATTCCGACGCCGAACATCAAGTCGCCGAGTTGCGCAATCAGAAGGCGAAGATGCGCGACGGCGCGCAACTGGTCGTGGACATCTTCCGGCCGGCGGGCGAGGGGCGCTTCCCGGCGATCCTCTGCCAGACGCCCTACAACAAGAACGGCCTCGCCACGCGCGCGAAGTGGTTTGCGCAGCGCGGCTACGTGGTCATCAACACCGACTCGCGCGGGCGCTTCGACTCCGAGGGCGAGTGGGATCCGTTCTCGCCGTTGCACAAGACCGACGGCCACGACCTCGTCGAGTGGGCCGCAAAACAGCCGTGGTGCGACGGGCGCGTGGGCGCTTACGGGCTTTCCTACATGGGCTGGACGCAGTGGTGGACGGCCTCGCAATCGCCGCCGTCGCTCAAGTGCATCGTCCCCGAGGTCGCACCGCCGGACCAGTTTTACAACGGGCCTTACCAGAACGGCATCCTCGTCTGCTGGGCCGTGGACTGGGCGGGCAACATGGCCAACCGCACGCCGTTCAGCATCGGCAAGGGCGCTTATGGCGGCTTCGCCAGTGACCGCGAGTCGGCCTACCGCTTCACGCCCTACGTGCAACTCGACAACCATCGAGGCCACGGCCACACGACGTGGTTCGACAAATGGATTCTGCAAAACACCGCGGGCGGCGAATACTGGCGCGGCATCGCCTACCAAAACGCGGAGAGCTACGCGCGGGTCAAGGTGCCGACGCTGGCGATCTCGGGCTGGTTCGACGCGAACTTCCCCGGCACGCCGATGAACTATCTCGCGATGAAACAACACGGCGGCACCCCGGAGGCGCGACGGCCCCGGCTCGTCATCGGGCCGTGGGAACACATCATCAACCGCAGTCAGAAGGCCGCCGGCGTGGACTTCGGACCGCAGGCCATCATTGACTGGGACGGCTACGTCTGCCGCTGGTTTGACCAGCATCTCAAGCAGCGCGACACCGGCATTCTGAACGACCCGCCCGTGCATGTCTTCGTCATGGGCCGCAACGAATGGCGTGCCGCCGCCGACTGGCCGCTGCCGGAGACCAGGTTCACGAAGTATTTTCTCCACAGCGGCGGCAAGGCAAACACCGCGACCGGCGATGGCTCGCTCAGTCCCTCCGCGCCCGCGAACGAGCCGCCCGACCGCTACACCTACGATCCCGAGAACCCGACGCCCTCCGCCCCGTTTGCCAACGGCCACATTGACGGTCCGCGCGACGTGCGCGCCAACGCCGGACGCGCGGACATCCTGTGCTACACCACGCCGCCGCTGGCCGAGGAAGTCGTGGTGGTCGGCCCCATCACGGCGAGGCTCTTCGCCGCCAGCAGCGCCCGCGACACCGACTGGATGGTCCGCCTGATGGATGTCCACCCTGACGGCACCGCCGCCTTTCTCGCCGAGGGCTTGATGCGCGCGCGCCACCGCGACCCCAAGCGCGACGGCGCGTTCAACGCCTTTCAGCTCAGCACACTCGGACCCAATGTGGCCTACCCTTACACCATTGAGTTCTGGCGCCCGACCGGCAACGCGTTCGCCAAGGGTCACCGCATCCGCGTCGAAATTTCCAGCAGCTACTTCCCCTACTACCTGCGCAACCTCAACACCGGCGAGGACAACACTGGCCTGGCAACCAGGCCCGTCCTCGCCCACCAGACCATCCATCACGACCGCGACCGCGCGTCGCACATTGTGCTTCCGGTGATTCCTGCTCGCTGAACGCCCCTTCAAAACCTGCGTGGGCGACGAGCGCACGGGACGCTCGCGGGATTCAGTTGAACCGGGTTCCGAAGTCGAGCCGCCCGGCACCGTAGCAAAGCCTTGCGGTCTGCAAGCCTGCGCTACTGGGCATCGCCAAGCATCGGCAGCCACAGCCCGTTGAAGAGGAACTTGAACGTCCCGTGCGGCTGCGCGCGGAAGGCAATCTCCGGCCCGAAGAGAACCAATCGCCCCTTGCCCACGCGCACCTCCGCGATGGCGATGCCGTTGTCGAGATGCTCCTGGCCCCACGCCCAGCCGCTGCGCAGCGGGGCCTTGCTGTTGAACCACGCGACGCGGTCGAGTTGGCCCGGCCCGGCCTTGTCCGTGAAGCGGAACACGGGGCTGGCCTGGAAGAACACGTCCACGTCCGGCTCCATGCCCCACGCGAGCGGGTGCGCGGTGTCCACGCGGGCACGCAGCACGGAGCCGGGCACGTAGAACTTCTCGCGCGGGAGCGGGCGGGGTTTGTCCTCCTTGTCAGGCTCGGTGAGATGGCTTTCCACTGGCAGCCCAAGGTGCCGCGCGAGGCTGGTGGAGCTGCCGATGGTGAGGATGGTGCCGCCGTCTTCGAGAAACTTGCGGAGCTGCGGGATGGTCTTCGCCACTGTGACGCTGCCGCGCTGGCCGCGATACTCGGCGCTGGTGTCGGCGGGCGCATCGCCCGTGGGAGCGGGTGTCGTGCTGGTCGTGTTCGTCACCGATGCGGAGCCGCGCGTGAAGGCGGGAATCGCTCCGTCCACGAAGAGCAGCACGTCGAACTTTTCGCGCAGGTTGCCCCGGTCGAGTTCCGGCGGGAACACGACCTGGAACGGAAACTCAAACCGCTCCAGCACCCACCGCGTCCAGCCCGAGGGCATCGAACCGCCGTAGCGGTCCCAGAGGCCAATGCGGGGCATCCGTAGTTCCGGAAAGCGGTTGGTGATGCCTGCTGGAATGGTGATGCGTTGGCGGAGGACCGCTCCCCCTCCTTTGACCGGGGTTTCCAGTGTTGAAACCAGATCTCCATTCGAGTGCTCAGTGACGACGCCACTGAGTTCAGGTTTCGGCCCCGGCCACAATCCCATGCCGCGAAACGAAACCCCCGTCTCCTCGGCGAGCGAGCGAATCCGGGACACGGTGTTGCTGTTCACCTTCACAATGAAGAGGCCCGGGTCGGGACGGAAAAAGTGGTTTTGGTTGGATGGACCGAACCAATGAAGCTCCCCCGGCCTGATTGTGCGAACCACGCGGTCCCCCAGTGCTAGCAGGCAATTGGCGGCCTGGAACGAGTTGTTGACCTTGCTCTCGAATGAAAAGGCCAAGGCTCCTTCAGCAAATTGGATGCGACCGGGAATTGGCTTCGCAAAATGGCTCACCTCTTCAAACGGCCCTGCCATCCCTTCCAGCACCCGCTCGAACTTCACCCCCATCTGGAACGCCAGCGTCCACCCTGCGATGTCATACGGCGCGGTGGGCGCGGCACCGGGGTAGGGAAAGTCGTTCGGGTGATCCTGCGGCTCGAACATGTCCAGCACATGAGCGCGAAACGGTTGCGCGCACTTCACCACGTAGCTGCCAGTGGGGAACTTGTTCGTGCCAACGGTGAAGTCCGCCGTCGCGCGATGCACCTGCACGCCGGTTTCGAGTAGCGTGTTGACGAACTTCGTCGCGGTCGGAAAGTCGCGCTGGTTCGCGGGAAGGATGTAGGCCCGCGCATCGCGCTTGGCCGGGTCTTGCAGCAGGCGCTTGAACTCGTTCGTCGCTGCGTTCGACAGGAACGGGCTGCCCTTGCGCTCCTTCACTGCGCGCTCAATGTCTTTCGGCGAGACTGTCCAACTGTCGCGACCACCGCGCTCGATGGCGGTGCGGGCCATGCGCCACGCGTTGAGCAGCAGCGTCGAGCGCTGGCGCGATGCGTAGTCCAGCACCGCGTAGTTCGCCGTCACGGAGTAGTCCACCGACGACCGGAAATGCCAGCGCTGCGGCGCGATGGGCGCGAGGTAGTCGGCCTTGGGCAACAGCTTGTCCGGCAGAAACGGAATGGTCATCGGCGTGGGGCTGCCGATGGTTTCGGTGAGCAGGCCGATTTGGTTGTGGAAGTAAGCCGTCGTGCGCAGGCCGCCGTTCCACCAAGTCGAGTAGCGCGCGCCGGAGCGCACGGTCACGCCCGGTTTCCCCTCGGCCAGGAAGCGCTGCATCATCGCCGCGCCCACGGCGTCAATGCCGCTCGTGACCAGCGGGTCCACGTTGTAGTTCGCCGGGTCGCGGAACGGCGGCGCGAACATCACCGTGCCCTGCGGTCCGGACTGGTGATGGTTGTAGAGAATCTGCGGGAACCACTCGCGGTAGAGGATGCGGTTGAGCGTCTTCGACTCCGACTGCACGCAGGCGAAGAAGTCGCGGTTGTTGTCGTGGCCGATGTATTTCTGGTAGAGGCGCGGCAGGTTGGCGAAGGAGCGCTTCTTCGGGTCCGCCTCGCGCATATACCAGTTGGCGACCAGCTCCATGCCGTCGGGATTCGCGGGCACGAAGAGGATGATGCAGTCGTCGAGGATGCGCCGCGTCTCCGCGTCGTCGCGGCTGACGAACTGCCACAGCGTCTCCATCAACTGCGTGAAGCCGAGCGTCTCGGTCGCGTGCAGGCCGCCGTCAATCCACAACACGGCGCGGCCCTCCTCGGCGAGCCGACGAGCGTCCGCCTCCGTGGCCTCGCCGAGCGCGAGGCGGCGCACGGTGTCCTTGAAGCCGTAGAGCCGACGGTGGTTCGCGGGTGAGGTGACGATGCCCATCACCATCGTGCGCCCCTCCTCGGTCAAGCCAATGGGCACGACCTTCAGGCGGTCGGACTCGCGGTCGAGGCGTTCCCAATACGTGGCGAGCTGGGTGTAGTTCGGCAGTTGGTAATCGTCGCCGAGGTTGAAGCCGAGGAAGGCTTTCGGGGAAGTCAGGCGCGGCGCGGCGGAAGCGGCGAAAGCGAGGAGCAGGAGCGCGGCGATGTGGACGACGGTCCCCAAGCACCGCGTAGGAGACGACGTGAGGAGTCTCACTAGTTTCGGGAAGGATGTTACAGACTCCTCACGTCGTCTCCTACGGGAAGACGGCGCTCTGGCTCAGTTGCCCGTGCCAGCAAGTAGCTCCTTCGCCTTCAGTCGCACCGGCTCCGCCTGCGCCTGCTTCTTCGCCGGGAAGGCCGCGCCGCCCATCTCGGTCCACGCCTTCTCCACCTGCGCGTTGATGAACTGGCCGATGTAGATCGCGATGCGGTCGTCCTTGCGGAGGGTTTCCTTGATGGTGTCGGACGCGGCTTGCACCTCGGCGGCGGTCTTGCCGGCGTCCTTGAGCTTCTTCACCTCGGAGAGGAGCGACTTGAAATAGTGCTGCTGGTTCGCCAGCACTTCGGGGCCGCCCTGCGGGCCGTGCGCGGGGCAGACCTTCAGCGGTTTGAGCGCGATGACCTTGTCGAGGGTCTTGATCCACTCGTGGATGTTGCCATCGCTGACGTAGTTGTAGGGGCCGTTCACGCAGGCGTCGCCGGTGAAGACGATGCGCTCCTTGGGCAGCCACGCCCAGCCGTCGCCGTGCGTGTGTGCGACGCCGAAGTGCAGCAGCTCGACGCGGTGCGTGCCGTCGTCGAAGGCCATCTTCTGCTCGAAGAGCAGGCTGGGCGGGCGGAGCTTGCTGGCGGCGACGTCCTTGCGTCCCTTCGCCGCGTCTTCCCAGCGGCCCGGCTTGCCGCCGCCAAAGAGGTTCGTCTCGTATTTTTTCATCTCCGCCAGCACGCCTGCGTGGCCGACGATGGTCGCGCCGGCCTCGTGCATGACCTGGTTGCCGTAGGCGTGGTCGCCGTGGTGATGCGTGTCGAAGGCGAACTTGATGGGCTTGTCGGTCAGCGCCTTGATCTTGGGCAGGACGACCTGCGCGCCGGAGGGGAAGTTTGCATCAATGATCAGCACGTAGTCCTTGAAGACAATCCAGCCGTTGTTGCAATGGCCGGAGCGCCCGATGTCGCCCTCGTGGAAATACACATTGGGCGCGACCTTCTCGACGACGTTCACCTCGGCGCGGGCAAGCGGGGCGGCGAGCAGCGTGGCGAGGGCAAGGCAGTGGGCGGAGCGGAGCAGTGGTTTCATGGCGGCGACTTTTGCAGAACGGGCAAGGGCTTCACGGAAACGTCGGCTTGAGGTCGCGGATGTTTTCGAGCTTCGCTTCCTTGCCCGCCGCTGGCGCGTAGAGGATCACCGGCGCGACGATGCCGCCGGTGCCCAGTTCGTTCACCACCTGGTTCGAGATGCAGATCACAATCGTGTTCTTGCCGGGCTTCACCGCGTCGGTGGCGTCCATCTCGAAGGGATAAAACGCCGCGCCGGGGCTGTTGCCGATGTGCTGGCCGTTCACCCAGACCTTTGCCGCCTCGTCCACGCCGCCGCACCAAAGGAAGACGCGCTTCCCGGCAAACTTCGCGGGCACCTCCACGGTCGTGCGATACCACGCGAGGCCCTTGTAATAGCGCAGCCCTTGGTTGCTCCACGATGAGCTGGAGGTCTTGAGCTTCTGCCAGTTGCCGCCGGTGAACTCGGGCCGTGGCAGGCCGATTTCCTCGCCGAGCTTTGCGGGGTCAATCTGAAACTGCCACTCGTCCGGCGCGGCGGCGATGAGCTGGTTGCCCTCGGTGACGCGCTTGAAACCCTGCTCGGTGCAAGGCCGGTAGAAGCGCTTCATGTAACTCACGTAGGTGCTGAAGCGCCCAGCGGAAACCATCGCCACTGGCTTCAGCCCCATGAGTTCCTCGGCCACGGCGTCGAGCTTCACCAGCTCCAACTTGGCAGTGGGGAAGTCCACGCGCGCGCGGGCATCCATCATCGTGTTGAACGCGTCGAGCATGTCGAGGGTCTGGCCGAGCAACTTCACGCGTGCGGCGTAGTCGCTGCCAGCGGGCGCGAGCTTCGTGGCCTGTTGAATCAAGCTCCGCGCCTTGGCCCGCAGCGCCGGCGGGTAGAAGTGCGGCATATCCCATGCGCAGCCAGTCGAGAAGTCGCCGTCGCGCAACGCCGCGTCCATGAGCGTGAGATACTCGCCCATCGGCTTGGCGGCGGGGCCGAAGAACTTCTCGTGGCAGTCCTTCAGCAGCGCGTCCACGTCGGCCTGGTGGTTCCACATGAGCTTCGCCGCGACATACATCGAGGGGAACTTCGGGGCGTAGTTCGGGAAGGTCTCGACGCGCCAGCCCTTCACGCCGAGCGCGTGGCAGGCGGGGATTTCATCGCGCAGCCGGTGGACGATGATGAACGGGAAG
>JBEBFV010000607.1:0-2914 GCA_040081795.1 Limisphaerales bacterium
TGCTCGCAGAGCTGCACGTCGCGGATGGCGGTGTTGATGGCCGGGTAGGCGGAGCCGGCGATTTTCTTCTGCGGGTCGCCGACGCGCTTGGGGTCCCAGGTGTCCGTGTGCGCGCAGCCGCCGCCGAGCCAGAGGAAGATGCAATGCTCGGCCTTGCCCTGCGGGTAGGTTTTCTTCTCTTGGGCGAAGAGCGGGGAAAGTCCGCCGAGGCCAAGGGCGGCTGCGCCCGCGCCGGTGCGGGCGAGGAAGGAGCGGCGGGTCAACGAGGTGGTATCAAGGTGCGATGTCATAGTGCGGTGAAAGCAAATGGGTGAAGGCAGGCCGAGTAAATCTCATTAGCACCTGGCTTCAGCCGGGTGTCAGCGGGCAAGAACGAGGCAAACCGTTTCAACGGTTTGCTGGCCGGAGTGCGTGAGTGGAGTGGACTCATCGCGAATTCCTTTCCAAAGCAACACGGCCCAAGTCATGAGCTTTGCGGCCATCCACAAAGCTGCCGCCACCGAGCAGATTGGTTGTAAAGCTCGCGTAGCCGGGGCATTCGACCCGGTATTGGATGTCAGTCGGCGCCCAACAAACGGGCGGCAGCCAGACAAAAAAGCGAGACTGCTTGAGGTGGAACTTGCCGGTGGATTCGGCCTGCACAGTTGTGTGCTTGTCATGCACCGCGACACGCCGCGACACATGTGCGTGAGCAAGCGGGACCGATGTTGAAGCATCCACAACGGCTCCTGTCGCCGTCGGCGCAGCAACTTCGGTTCGTGGGAAAACGATGCAGCCGGAAGCGAGAATTAGGAGCGGCAGCAGAGACACCGACCGTGCAAGCGGTTTTCCAAAGCGGAAACCGTGCAAACGGTTTCCGCTCGTCACGGTCGCTGACACCCGGCTGAAGCCGGGTGCTAATGAGAGGGGATGGTTCACGTTGCTCTCAAAGCTCGCTCGTCATCAATTCCTGCCGTGGCTGAACAGCGGCAGCATCCGTTGCACGAAAAGCACCGCCCGCTCGCGGGCCAGCCGGTGCCATTCCTCCCGGCAGGCCTGGCCAATCAGCCAGCCGCTCGCGGAACGCGGGGCGGGCGCTTGCATCCGGGCCGCGCCCTCCAGCTCCCGCGCGAGGTCGAGGAGCGTCGCGTGCTCCGGCATCCGGTTCACGAGGTCCAGCACGGTTGCTTTGTCTTCCGCAGTCACAAATACACCTTAATCAACTCGCCCCAGCCAATATCCCGGCATACGTCTCAAATCCGCCACCGCCATGACCCGAAACCTTTCCGACTCCAGCCGATACATCACGCGATACGGATACTTCTTCACGCGCCAGCTTCGACAGCCCTTGTCCTCGGGACGACCGAAGAGCGGCTGCTTCCGTGCGTCTTCGATGGTCTGCTCGACGGCTCCGATGAATCGCTCGCCATTTTCGGGAAACTCCTCCCCGTAGTAAGCCGAGCTGGCGAACAGCTCAACGATGGCGAGCCGATGATAAACGAGTGCCTTCACGCAATCTTCTCCGCGCTTCCGCATGGACCTCCGCAGCGGGGACTCCCGGGTCCGTTCCGTTCTCCACTTCCTCGACGCGCCGGGCCAACTCGGCCTGCCAGGCTTTCGCGATTTCAGGCGTGGCAAAATCATCCACGCTATCCATCAGCTTCTCCGCGAGGCGCAGGCGTTTCGTGGGCGGCAGTTTCATCGCTTCTTTTTCCAAGGTGGTCGCGGTCATGGCGTAAACTTTCTTCAACTCATCTCAAGGCACAAACACAAACTCCGGCGAGTTCACCATCGCCCACAGCACGTCTTCCATGCGCTCGCGCCAGTCCTGCTTGAGGCGCGGCGTCGGCTCGTCGCCGAGGCGGGCTTTTTCCTCGACGGTGTATTTGATTTCGCTGGCCTTGGCGTTGAGGTGGTTGGTCCAACTCAGGAGCTGGGTGGGGTCGAAGTCCTTGCGCCCCTTGCGCGGGCCGCAGTCCACGACGCGTTCGGCGTAGCCGGCTTGCAGGTAGCCCACGAACTTCGCGCGCTCCGCCGCCGTGGGCGGGCGCGACAGCACGCGGGCGAAGACGGCGTCCACGAGCGCGGGCAACGGCTGGTTTTCGACGCACAGGTCGGTCACGGCGCAATCGTCGGTGAGGCGGGCGATGCGGCCGTTGCCCATGTCGCCGTTGGCGAGCACGGCGGGCTGGAGGACGTTGGGCGAGTCGTTGCGCGTGGAGAGCGGCCCCTGGCGGGCCTCGCGCCAGCCGAACATCTGGAGCACGTCCACGATGGCCTGCGTCTTGGGCATTGAGAGCGCGGGGCGGTCGCGGTCGTTCGAGAGGCCGGTGAACTGCCACGCGCGGCGGGCGTAGCCGAGGTTCAGGAAATCCTTCGCGGCGCTCTTGGCGTCGTTGTCGAGCGTGAGCAGCTCGGAGGAAAGGGGCTTGCCGGTCACGGCGAAGAGCGAGTCCACGAGCTGCTCGGCGGCGAGGCGACGGCGCGCGGGCGAGGCGAACAGGCGGTCCGCCGGCTCGTCGGACTTCGGCGTGTGCAGGCCGGCGACGCGCTGGTAGGCGTGCGAGTTGAAGACGAGGCGGGCGAGCTGCTTGAGGTCGTAACCGTTCACCATGAACTCATGCGCAAGCCACGCCATCAGCTCGGGGTGCGACGCAGTCTTGTTCTCCCAGTCGTCCACCGGCTCGATGAAGCCCAGGCCCAGCCAGCGCTTCCACGCGCGGTTGACGATGACCTGCGCGAAGCGTCCGCTCGCGGGCGAGGTGATGTAGGCGGCGAGCTGCTCGCGGGTGTCGTCGGGCTTGCGCGCGAAGTCCGCCGAGGCCGCACCGCCGTAGGAGGCGAAGGTCCAGGCGGGGGTGACTTTCTCGCCGGGGTGCAAGGTGACTTGAATGCGTTTGCCCACGACGATGTTCGCGTTGGCCGGGATGGAGCC
>JBEBFV010000182.1:0-10936 GCA_040081795.1 Limisphaerales bacterium
GGCCAAGCCCGCTACGCCGCCAGTGCCGCGTGCTTCTGCGCCAACGCGTGGATCATGCTCTCGAAGATGAGCCGCCCGTCCGCGCTGCCCAGCAACGGCTCGCAGGCGCGCTCGGGGTGCGGCATGAGGCCGGCCACGTTGCGACGCTCGTTGCACACGCCGGCGATGTGCTCCAGCGCGCCGTTCGGGTTTGCGTCGTCGGTCAGCTCGCCCTGGTCGTTGCAATAGTGCCAGAGGACCTGCCGGTTGGCCTTCATCAGGGCCAGCGTGTCGGCGTCGGCGAAGTAGCAGCCTTCCCCGTGTGCGATGGGCACGCGCAGCAGCTTGCCGGCGGGAATCTGCGACGTGAACGCCGAGTCGTGCGTCGCGGTCTTGAGGAAGATGTGTTCGCAACGGAACTGAAGCGAGCGGTTGCGGATGAGCGCGCCGGGAAGGAGGTTCGCCTCGCACAACACTTGGAAGCCGTTGCAGATGCCCAGCACCATCCCGCCGTTCTCGGCGAACTGCTTCACCGCCTGCATCACCGGGCTGAACCGCGCAATGGCCCCGCAGCGCAGGTAATCCCCGTAGCTGAAGCCGCCGGGCACGATGACCGCGTCGGCGTCGCCGAGAGAACTGTCCTTGTGCCACACGAGCCGCGCGGAGTGGCCGAGCAACTGCATGGCGTGGACGGCGTCCTGGTCGCAGTTGGAGGCGGGGAATTGGAGGACGGAGAAGTTCATGGGAAAGGTGACAAAGGGCTAGCGACAGGTGACACGGGCCGGCTCCGGACACGCGACAACCTGTCACCTGCCACCCGCCACTTGTCACCTTCGGGCTTCACTCGATTTCCAGTTTGTAATCCTCGATCACCGGATTGCTCAGAAAGCGGTGGCACGCCTCGTCGAGCGCCTGCTGGGCCGCGACGCGGTCAGTGCCGGGCGCGAGGTCTATCTCCACATACTTGCCCACGTGGACGCCCACGACGCCTTGGTAGCCCATGTGCTCCAACGCGCTCTGCACGGTCTTGCCCTGCGGGTCGAGGACGGCTTTCTTCGGGGTGATGATGATTTTGGCTTTCATTGCGAGGCGGGCGATGCCCGCGAAATCGAGGCGGATGTTGGGCAACGCCCTTCGGCGAGGCGAGTGTTTTCTGCGACGCTTCACCCGACGAGAAATCGAGGCGGCTATGTCCTTCCCGTGGCTACAGATACTTCTTCGGAATCTCCGCCCCCGCCACGTAGCTCAGCTTTCCGATGTTGCACATCTGATACACGTTGATGCGGAAGTCCGGGCAGGTGCTCACGAGGCAGTAGGCGTCCGTCGGCGTGAAGTTGTGCTCGCGGATGAGCCAGTCCATCAGATGAAACGTCGCCGTCTTCACGGCCTCTTCGAGCGGCTTCGCGGCGTGGACGGCGATGAGCGCGTCCGGCTTCTCGATGCGCATCCACGGCGTCTTCTTCCCCTTCAGCACCTCGAAGCGCAGCCGCACCGTCGAGCACGTCTCCGCCGCCGTGCCGGTGAACTCCGTGTCGCCCTGACTCGCGTGGACGTCGCCCAGATAGAACAACCCGCCCGCGTGATGCACCGGCAGGTAAATCTTGTTGCCCACGGCCACATCGCGGATGTCGAGGTTGCCTCCCCACTCGCCCTGCCCATCAATGCTCGTGCAGACCTCGCGATCCGGCGCGTTGCCCAGCGTGCCGATGAACGGCGTGACCGGCCACGAGATGCGGTCGCTGAAATGCACCGTGCCATCGCGCATCGTGCCGCTCGGGCCGGGCGTGTGGCTCAGAATCTTGGTCGTGTATTCCCCGGACAACTCCGGCCAGCGCGTGGACTCGCCCAGCGGCCCGCGCTTCGGCCCGATGGCCACCCACGAATAATCCGCCACGAGAATGTCCTCGATGTGAACCACCAGCGTGTCGCCCCGCTCCGCGCCCTCGATGAACACCGGCCCGCCGAGCGGATTCGCCATCGCGGGAATGCGGTCGAAGCCCGGACGGTTGCCGGGAATGGCCTTGTCCGCCTCCGTCTTGAAGAACCCGGACGAGGCGTCCCACGTCTCGATCTCAAAAGACTCGCCCGGCTGGACGCGAAGCTGCGGTTCTTCGCGCCAGTCGAGCGCGAACTTGCGGGCCTGGTCACGGAGGATGCGTTGCATGATGTTCAGAGTAATTCCGTCAGCTCTTCCTTGCTCAAGCCAGTCTGGTTGAGAATGTCGCTCAAAGTTCCGGGCCGAATTTCACGATGCATCGGGACCACCGTTCGCCAGTTGCGCTCCGGCGTGCGCCTCTCCATCGAGACGTGGCTGCCCTTCTGACGCAGCACCACAAATCCGGCACGCTGCAACGCCCGCAGGAGCTGTCGCCCGGAGATTGCAGGCAAGTGTCGGCTCATGCGGCCACTTCGAGTTGGGTGAGATAGACCTCTTTCAGAGGCTTGCTGGGCAGCTTGTCGCCCCAAGTTTCCAGATAAAGCTCCACGGCCTCTTGAAGGTTCTTGCGGGCGGCAACCAGCGTCTTGCCCTGCGTCGTCACGGGAAAATCCAGACACCGGGCGATGAACCATTCGCCGTCGTTTTGGAACACTGCGTGGATGGTTTTCATGGCGCGACTCTAGGTTTGCTATCGAGGCTGCGCAAGCCGGGCCTGCGCCTCACTCCGCCTTCTTAAAAAACTCCGCCCGCTTCGTCTCCACACCCGGCCCCCAAATCTTGATGCTCGTCACCATGCCCACGTCATCGAAGGAGCCGAAGCCGATGTGGCCCTTGGTGAAGGTCTTGTCCTCCGCGAGCATGAGCGGCTTGGAGAAGTCGTCGAAGAAAACCTTGTAGGTGCCCGCCTTGGTGTCGCGCTCGGCGCGGATTTTGTGCCACTCGCGTTCGCCCCAGGTGATGCCCTTGGTGGTCTCCTTGGCGAAGGCCAGCCGCGGCGCGTTGTTCACGATGAAGACGTTGTGCGCGTGAGGGTCGGCGGCAACGGCGATGTGGTTGTAGTAATACTGCGCCGGGCCGGTGAAGCCGAAGAACAGGCACATGTCCTGATGGCCGTAGGGCTTCTTCGTGGAGAGCAGTTCGACCTCCAGCACGAAGTCGCCGAAGACCTTGTCCGCGATGAGCGCGATGTTCAGCGGCGAGCGATGCTCCGGCTTGTAGGCGCTCTGCTTGTGCAACTCCAGCGCAGGCTTGTCCTTCTCCTTCGCCAGCCGCCAAGCGGACGGGTCGGTGAAGACGAAGTCCTTCATCGCATCGGGCTTGGTGAAGTTTTGCTCGTAGAGAAGCTTGAAGCCGGCGGGAAGTTTCGGCGCGTCAGCAGCGCGAGTGGGAAAGACGACGACTAGGGCGAACGCGCAGAGGAGGAGGAGGCGAGTGTTCATCGTGTGGGCGCATCGTTGCCGTCTGACGGCGTCGGGGCAAGTTGGAAGAGTGCCACGTAACCGCTCACGGGCGTCCGAGATCACGGCTCGTTCGTGTTGTTCCACTGCTTGATGATGATCGGGTCCGTCGCAGAGACGAGCTTCGCGCGCTCCTTGCCCTCCACATGGCCGTCGCAGAAGAGGAGGTTCGCGCGCTTGCCCGAGTGCAGTTCACCGGGATACTGGCGCAGCGCATAGATGCCGATGAACCCGCTCCAGTTCGGGTCCCCGCCGAGGGCCAGGTCGTAGTTGCTATCGCCCAGCGCGATCATGCTCGAAGGCGCGCGCACCATGGATTCGGAGGTCTGGCCGTTGGCAGGATTGGTGCCCTCGTAAACGCCCAGGCCGGTGTTGGGGTTGCGGCCCGTGAACGCGCCCCAGACGTTGTAGCCGTAGCTCAAGAAGCTGTTCCCGCCGGAGCGCAACCGCACTTCGTCCTGAGCGTAACCACCGTAAGCCGGCAGCCCGCTGCCGAAGGTCACTTTCCAGTCGGCCTTGTCGCTGGACTGGGGACACCGAAAAATCTTGGTGTTCATTCCCGACCCCGATTCCCTCCGCATCTGCGCGGGCCAAAGCCAAGTGGCGCCGTCCGCCATGATTCCCTGCGGATAGTATGCGTATTCGGAGACGTAGAGCAAAATCCCCATGCCGATCTGCCGCTCGTTGTTCACGCACGCGATTCCCTTGCCCTTCATCTTCGCCTTGGCCAACGCGGGCAAGAGCATCCCCGCAAGGATGGCGATGATCGCGATGACGACGAGCAATTCGATCAAGGTAAAACCCTGCCGTGAAGGCCGGGCGGCGGGGGCGAAGTGCATGGCCCACAGATGCGCCGATGCACGGTTGGCGTCAAGGCGTTCGTTGCCGCGCGCCGTGTGGTGAGCGTGCGCGGTTACGGCTTCGCCTCAATGTGGCTCGCAGCGGGAATACGGTAGCGCTCCAGGATGCGCTTGGTCGCGTCGCCCATCTGAGCGGCGTCGAGGACGATGCGGCGGAGGTTGTCGCCGCGATGAAACTCGATGGTGTGAAAGCCGTCCTGCGGTTTTTGAAGCGCCCCCTGCACGTCGGCGAGACGGCTGATTTTTTGACCGTTGACAGTGTCCACCACGAGGAAGCGCGCGTCCTGATAGCCGACGACGTAGGGGTCGGGAAGAATGCTGGTGAGCACCACGAGGCCGCTGCGTTCGGCGCTGGGCGGCTCGCCCGCGTAGTGCGCGAGGCGGAACGGGGCGCGACGTTTCCAATCCTCGCCGAAGCCGCGCAGCAGCGGGATGTTCAGCGGCTGAAGGATAAGGCCGCCCGCGATGAGATACTCGGGGGCCTGGTCGAACGTCTGTTCCGCGAGCAGCTTGACGGAGTAATCGAGCTTGGGCAGCCGGTAGTCCAGGTTCATCTGCGCGCCGTCACGCCAGATTTTCATCTTCACCACTTCGCCGGCAAATTTCCGGCGCGAGCCGAGGTTCTCCACGATGAGCTGCCCGTAGTCGGGGTCTTTGTAATAGCCCTGGTTGTCCACGTCGAAGCCGTCCACTTGCAGGATGAGGTCGCGGGGCTTGAGGTTCGGCTCGACCTTCGGCGTGGCGGGCACGTCCACCACCAGCGCGCCGCGCGGGTCGCCGGGGAGTTTCAGGAACTTGAAGGTTGATGGATTTTCCACGGGCGTCCACGTGAACGGGAAGAAGCCGAGGCCGGGATACTTCCCCGCCTTGCGCGCGGCGAGGATCGGCTCGATGAACGACGCGGGCAGGAAGCGCGCGTTGTTGCCGCCCTGCCCCGTCGCGAGGCCGGCGACCTTGCCGTTCGCCACGAGCGGCTCGGCCCAGCCCACGGCCTGCATCTCGGTGCTGGCCTCAAGCTGGAGGTGCTGGAAGAAGGAGAGCCGCGCGTCCTCGACGAGGAACTGGTTGAACTCGGCCTTGCGCGCTTCGAGGTTGCCGCTGCGCCAGCGGACGATTTGCAGCCCTTCCTTGGGCAGCTTGCCGGTGATGAACGCGGCGGGCTTCAAGCCCGGCCAGAACGCGTCTTCCTTCGCGGTGAGCACGGCGAGATTGGCGTGATAATCCAGCCACACGACCTCGGCGTTCCACCACTTACCGCGCCCGCCGCGCTGCACGCGGACGAGCGTGCGGTCGGAGAGTTCCTCGGCGGTGGTGAGGATTTCGCGCGCGCCGATGACGAGGCCGTTCTTCTGCACGGTGCGCGACTTGGGCGTCCAAGGCTGGAAAACCTCGTAGGCCTTGCGCGTGACTTCGAGATAGACGAGGGAGCTTTCCCAGTCGCTGGCGGGAGCGGCGGAGAGGCGGGGCGCGCTGAGGAGAAAGAGAGCGAGGGTCAAATGACCAATGACCAATGACCAATGTCCAATGAATGACCAATGAGCAATGCCCGGGCTGCGCGCGAGTGAGCGGCGACTTTGCGCTGTGGCGTGTGGAAAGTTTTCGCCGTCCACTGGGCGACGGAGGGGACGGACGGCCATTGTGAATTGGGGCTTGGTCATTGATTGGTCATTGTTCATTGGCCATTGGTCATTCACAGCCTTCTGTCCTTCTGGATGCCGTAGGTCTTGAGAATATTGGGATGCGCCTTGTCCGCCTCAGCCCGCTCGATGCACTCGAAGGTGTTCTTCGGAAGAAACTCGACGACGTGCTGGCCGTTGCTGGGCGACTCGAAGGCGCGGATCACATCCTCCAGCCGCTCGATGCGGATGCCGTTGATTTTGTCCACGAGAGCGCGGCCCCGGGTGCGGAAGTTCGCGTTCACCCCGTCGGCGAGCACGGTGGAGAGCACGATGGGTTCAATGCGCACGGTCTTGGGCGATTCCTGCCGGCGATAGAAAAGCTCGTAGGTCAGCTCCGCGCCCGCCGTGTCAGACCAGCCGCGCCCGAAGGTCTTCAAGTAGTCGAGGCTGATGGGCGTGAAGACCAGCCCGGCATAGACGAAGTAGCGCGGCGGCGTGTCGTATTGGTTGCCGAGAACCTTGTCGGTGCTGCTCACCTCGACGGGCACGGCGATGGTCTGCTCCTTTGCGTCCCGCCAGATTTTGAGCGCCATGCTCTGGCCGTGTTGCGCCTCCTGCACCGCCATCGCCAGCGCCATGCGATTGCCCTCATACACGATGGAGCCGTCGCTGCCGACCGGGTAATTGCCAACCTGCAACACCACGTCGTCGGGACGCAGCACCTTCTCGGCGGGAGTGCCGGGCAAGATGGAGTCCACACGCACGCCCTTGTCGTTGTCCGGCAGCTTGAGCTTGCGACGGTAGGCGGCGTTTTGGAGCGGCGCGGTGCGGATGCCGGCGCTGGGGAAGCCGTCGTATTTGCCGTCCTTGATGTCGTCGAGGAAATGGTTGATGACCGGTGCCGGGATGAAGAAGCCGGCGTTCTCGAGGCCGGGCATTCCCTGGAACGCGACGCCGATAACCTTGTCGTCCTGAATCACCGGGCCGCCGGAGTTGCCGGGGTTGATGGCGGCGTCGGTCTGCACGCCGAGCAACGAGCGGTTGCCGATGTGCGCGTAAGTCTGCAACTCGATGCGCGAGACGACGCCGCGCGTGTAGGAGATTTGCTCGCCGCCCGCCGGGTAGCCGTAGGTGACGACGGTGGAACGAACCTTGGGCAACGGGCCAAACTCCAGCGGCTCGACGCCGTCGTAGAAGAGCGAGTCCTCCACCTCCAGCAGCGCGAGGTCGCAATCGTGGGCCACGAACACAACACGCGCGAGATACGGACGCGGGTCCTGATAGCGCTTCACCATGAGCTGCCGCGCCCAGCTCACGACGTGGGCGTTGGTCATGATGCGTCGGCCCTTGATGATGAAGCCAGTGCCGGTGGCGCGCCGGAGCTGGCTAAACTTCCACGGTTCATCCCAGTCGGCTTCCTGGCTGAAGGTGAAAATCTGGACGACGGCCTTTTCCGGGTCTGCCGCGAGCGTGCTGAGGGAGGAGAGCGCGAAGGCTGCGAGCAGGGAGCAAATGGACTTCATGGGCACGCGCGAAAAGTGGCGGCGCGCACGGGGAGAATCAAGCTTGGGATTGGAGAAAGACGCTTGCACCGCAGAGCCGGGACAGCCGCAGTGAGGGAATTTGGGAACTCCGCGTCCGTCCCGACTCTGCGGTGCAACTGCCTACCAGCCCAGTTCCCCGATTGCCGTGTGAATCGTGTCCAGCAGCCAGCCGGGCATGCAGCCGAGGAGCACGGTCACAGCCGCCAGCAGCACGACGACCGCGTGGCTGAGGAACGGGACCGCCAACGGCCGCGCGTTCTCGTCGGCTTCCACCACGAAAACCTGTTTCAGCACTTGCAGATAGTAGTAGAGCGAGACGCAGCTCATCGCGACACCGAGGATGATGAGCCAGAGGAATGGGAGGTTGTGGCCGTCGTTCGTGAGCGCGGCGGCGAAGAGGTAGAACTTGCCGAAGAAGCCGGCCAGCGGCGGGATGCCTGCGAGCGAGAGGAGGAAGACCATCAGGCACCCAGCGAGCACGGGTGCGCGGCGCGCGAGGCCGGCAAAGTCCGCAAGCTTGTCGCCGCCGACTTGTGCCTCGACCACGCCCAGCACGCCGAACGCGCCGATGGTCGTGAGCGCGTAGGTCGTGACGTAGAAGAGCAGCGAGGCGAAGGCTTCATCGCCCAGCGCGAGGAAGCCGATGAGCATGTAGCCCGCGTGCGCGATGGCGGAGTAGGCGAGCAGGCGGCGGACACTGGTCTGCTGGATGGCGGCGAGATTGCCCAGCACCATCGAGAGCGCCGCGACGATGGAGAGCAGCGGAATCCAGCCGCCGGTCGCGGTCTCCTCATTGCCCCAGCCGAGCTGGCTGAAGCCGAGCAGAAGCACCTTCGCAAAGACGTAGAAGCTCGCGACCTTCGAGCCGCTCGCGATGAACGCCGCGCTGGGCAACGGCGCGCCTTGATACGCGTCCGGCGCCCACAGATGGAACGGCGCGGCTGCCACTTTGAAACCAAAGCCGATTACGACCATCACAAGCGCGACGGTCAGGAGCGGGTCGGCCCCGACCGTGAAGAGCTTCTGCGCCATCAGCGGCAGGTGGGTCGTGCCGGACAATCCGTAGAGCAGGCTGAAGCCGAACAGCAGGAACGCCGCGCTCATGCCGCCGAACAGGAAGTATTTCAGCGCGGCCTCGGCGGACTCGCGGCTGGACTTGTCGAACGCGACGAGGATGTAGAGCGAGAGGCTCACCAGTTCCAGCGAGGCGAAAATCATCAGCAAGTCCTCGGTGCTCGCGAGGAACATCATGCCCACGGTCGCCAGCAGGAGGAGCGCGAAGTATTCGCCGCAGTGCCGTGTGAACTTCGCCTCCGTCGAGAGCATCGCGGTGAACACGGTGAGCAGGAGGATGACGGCCTTGACCGTCTCGTTGAGCGGGTCAATGACGAACATCCCGCCGTGCCAGTTGCCCGTCGTCCGGTTCATGAACATCCACGCGACGGCTCCGGCGCAGCCCACGGTCGTCAGCCCTGCCGCGATGCTCATGCGGTAAGCACGCGGTGTGTCCTGCAATCCCAGCAGGTCAGCGGCGAGGACGAGCAGCGCCGTGAGCACGACGATGACTTCCGGGCCGAGCGCGGAGAACAGTTGGAAGTAGTCGGCAGAGTTCACAGGCCGGCCACCTTTCTCAGCCCGTCAAAGAGTGGGGATTGGAAACTCGGCACGATGAGGTCGAGGAGCAGCCTTGGTTGCAGGCCGATGAGGACGGTGCAGAAAATCAGCAGCGCAGCGCCGAGACGCTCCGGCACGGAGATGGGTTCGAGCGGATGCTCGTGGTCGTGAGCTTCAGCCGGTGCGGGCTTGTCGGAGAAGAAAACTTGGGCCGTCGTCTTGAGCGTGTAAACGACTCCAATCACGATGCCGACGCCAGCGAGGATGGCGAGTTTCGGGAACGCCTGCCACGCGCCGATGAGCACCTGCAACTCCGCGATGAAGCCGCTGAAGCCCGGCATCCCCATCGAGGCGAAGCCCGCGATGACAAACGTCACCGCCGCGAACGGCATCGCGCGGGCGAGGCCCATGCCTTCGAGCGCGTCCAGCTCCCGCGTGTGCGCGCGGTCATAGACCATCCGGCCCACCACCGCGAAGAGCAGGCCCGCGATGATGCCGTGGGAGAACATTTGCAACACCGCGCCGCTCAAGCCGACGAGATTGAGCGTCGCCAACCCGAGCAGCACGAAGCCCATGTGGCTCACGCTCGAATAGCCGATGACGAACTTGAAGTCCTTCTGCACCAGCGCCACGAGCGCGCCATAGACAATGCCCGTGACCGCCAGCGCCGCGAGTTCGTGCTGCCACATCTTCAAGCCCTCGGGGAAGAGCGTCATCGCCACACGCAGGCAGCCGTAAGCACCGAGCTTCATCACCACGCCGGCCAGCAGCATCGAGGCGGCGGTCGGCGCGGCGGAGTGGCCTGTGGGCGCCCAGGTGTGGAACGGCCATATACCCGCGAGGATTGCGAAGCCGACGAAGACCAGCGGGAAAACCCAGCGCTGGAAGTCCGGCGGGAACGGGACTTGAGCGAGGGACACGAGGTCGAAGCCGTGCATATCCGCCACCTGCCCGGCCACAACGTAAGCCGCGAGCATCCCGATGAGCACCATGCCGCTCCCGATGAACGAGTAGAGCGCCAGCTTCATCGCCGCGTAGTCGCGCCGGGTCGAACCCCAGATGGCGATGAGGAAGTATTTCGGGACGATGGCGATTTCGTAGAACACGAAGAGCAGGAAGAGGTCGAGGCTCAGGAACACGCCATACACGCCGCCGATGAGCGCGAAGAAGAAGGCGAAGAACTCATTGGTGCGGCGCTCGACGTTCCAAGAAAACAGCACGCCCGCCACCGCCGCGATGCCCGTGAGCAGGACAAGCGTCACGCTGATGCCGTCCGCCGCGAGCGAGAAGTCAATGCCCAGCGCGGGAATCCAGCGGACGTGGGTGATGACTTCGAGGCCATTGACGGGCTTGAACTGCACCGCGCCCATCAAGCCGCAGACCAGCCCTGCCAGCGCCGTCCCGAACGCCACCGCCCGCGTCGCGCGCGGGTTGGCGCGCGGCGTCAGCAGGCACGCAAGCGCGCCGGCGAAGGAGAGGTAAATGGTCCAGGCGAGCATGTCAGAAGGGCAACTGCCGCACCCAGTGCGCGACGGTCGGGTTAATGACTGCGATGATGAACTGCGGCCAGACGCCGAGCACGAACATCAGCAGCGTCGCGGGGAAGACCACCGCGCCCTCGTTGTAGGTCAGGTCCGGCAGTCGCGCCCACTTCTCATTGAGCGGGCCGCACCAGACGCGTTGGATGACGGTCAGGATGAAGATGGCCGTGACGAGCAGGCCCGGCAGCGCGAGCACCGCCGCCCACGGCACGAGTGGGAAGACGCCCTTGAAGATGAGGAACTCGCCGATGAAGCCGTTCAAGCCCGGCAGCCCGAGCGACGAGAACAGCGCGAGGCCCATCAGCCCGCAGAAGACCGGCGCGACCTTCCGCAAGCCGCCGAAGTCGTCAAGGCCGCGCGCGCCGTTGCTGCGGTCTTCAAGG
>JBEBFV010000608.1:0-2904 GCA_040081795.1 Limisphaerales bacterium
TCCTGAGCGTCGGTGCAGCGGGCGGCCCCACCATCATCACGCAAACCCTGCTGGCCATCCTCCACACAATTGACTTCGGTCGCGACCCCGCCGACGCACTCGCCCAGCCGCGCTTCCACCAGCAATGGAGTCCCGACGAGCTGCGCATCGAGAAAAAGTTCCCTGCCGAACTGCGCCGCGAACTCGAACGCCGCGGCCACAAGCTCAAGGAACTCGACTCCATCGGCGCGTGCCAGGCCGTCGGCCGCTCGAAAGACGGCAAGACCATCCTCGGTGCCCACGACCCGCGCGTGACCGACGGCAAGACGGCTGGCTTCTGAGTCACTGTAGGAGACGACGTGAGGAGTCTCACTTGTTGCCGTTTGGAGGTCAGAGACTCCTCACGTCGTCTCCTACGGGTTGATTGAAGTGATTGTCGGCAGCCCGCCAGCTCGCTATCGTTCGCCCACAACTTCACATGAGCACGCGCCTCGACGTTCGGAAAACCTACAAGCTCTACATCGGCGGCAAGTTCGTCCGCAGCGAGAGCGGCAAGTATCTCGAAGCCAAAGGCCCCGACGGCGCGCACCTCGACAACTACTGCTGGGCCTCGCGCAAGGACTTCCGCGACGCCGTCGTCGCCGCGCGCGCCGCGCAGCCGGGCTGGGAGAAGGCCACCGCCTACAACCGCGGCCAAATCCTCTACCGCGCCGCCGAGATGCTGGAGAGCCGCCGCGAGGCGCTTGCCGCTGAAGTCTCGCGCTCGCACGGCGTCACGCTGGAGCAGGCCCGCACCGGCGTGGGCCGCGTGTGCGACCGCCTCGTCCACCACGCCGGCTGGACGGACAAATATCAGCAGGTCTTCGGCAGCGTGAACCCGGTCGCCTCGCCGCACTTCAACTTCACCACGCCCGAGCCGATGGGCGTCGTCGTCGTGCTCGCGCCGGACCTGCCGGTGCTGCTGCCGATGGTGTCGCTGCTGCTGCCGGTGATTCTCAGCGGCAACACCGCCATCGTCATCCCCTCCGAGCGCGCGCCGCTGCCCGCGCTGTCCTTCGCCGAAATCCTTGCCACCAGCGACCTGCCCGGCGGCGTGGTGAACATCCTCGCCGGCAAACGCGCCGAACTCACCCCGCTCATCGCCTCGCACATGGACGTGAACGCCATCGTGGACGGCGCGGGCGTGCCGGAAATCTCCGCGCAACTCCAGGCTGGCGTCGCCACGAACCTCAAGCGCTACTTCAACCACGCGCTGCCCGAGGCCGACTGGTTCACCGAGCGCGGCGAAGACCCGTATTGGATTCTGGACACCGTCGAGATGAAGACCGCCTGGCATCCCATCGGGTTGTAGCAGGGCGCGATGACTGGAACGGGGCACCAATGAACCTGACCATCTCGTATAAGCACACCAAAGCCGAAACACGCGTGCTCACTGAAGTAGCCTGTGGCGCGGAACTCAAAGAGGCTCGCTCTCGCGACGTCCTAATCCAAATCTGGGAAGCCGTCGCATTAGCCCTCGCGATGTTTGCGTCGTTTCGGGCGGAGATGTTTTTTCTGATGTGCTTTTTCGTTACGAGCCTTGGATTCCACCTGACAAATGCCATCAATGGCCGACGAAAGTTTTGGCAGGCCATTGAGCGAGAGGCAGCGGGAATCGCTGACCGAGAGGTCACGCTTACCATCCGGGACGATGGTCTCCATGAGTCAACGGAGGGAATCACGAGCCATGTCGTGTGGTCGTCGGTGAAGGATTTCACCATCCACAAGAACATTCTGATTATCCGTTTGCCAGCGAACCTCAATGCCGTGATTCCAGCCTCGACTCTGAAGCCGCACGACGTGTCCTTGGAGGCCATTGCTCAAATCCTTCGGGAGCGGGGCATAGCTGAGACGAAGACTTGCGCCGTGTGGTGAGCGCTTGAGCAGGCGCTTTACCGCTGCTCAATGAAGGCCGTTTGCGAAAACTTCACAGACTCCAACGCATCAGCCCGCTTACGGAGTTCAGCTCCAACTTCAAACGACCTCCATGCGGTGTGCCACTGCTGGAGCGCCACGTCGCACATTGCGTTCTGCCAGTCCGCCTTTGCCAGTGCCAGGGGCGGCGGTTGCACCGAGCCTTGGATGAGCAGGCCCAGCTTGTTCCGCCGCTGCGCCGCGCCGGCGATTTTGCGGCCCTGCCAGAGCACGTCGAACTTCTCCCAGCCCACGAAGCATTGCCCCGGCGTGGACTTGCGGCAGCAGTCGGCCAGCTCCGTCGCCACGCCGAGGCGCGCGAAGGCGGCGCGAACCCACTCGTGCATCCGGCGGTAGCTGTCCACCGCGTTGAGCGCGTGCCACGGGTGCGTCGGCGGAATCACGACGCTGTAAGTCCAGTCCGCATCGTGCGGCACGAGGCCGCCGCCGGTCGGACGCCGGATGAGCGGGCGCAGGTGCGTGGTGCGCGCAATCTCCGCGTAGTGCTGGAAGTAGCCGAAGGTGGCCGCTGGTTCCGTCCACGAGTAGAGGCGCAGCACCGGCTGACCGAGGCTGGCGACGGCTTCGAGCAAGGCTTCGTCCAGCGCCATGTTGAAGGCGGGCGAGCAGGGGCCGGAGTTGAGGAGGAGCCAAGAGTCGGATGCAGTAGCGGGGTAGGGCGCGTCTGTCCCCAGCGCGCCGCTGAGTTGTCCGCCCACCAAACCGGCGCGCTGGGACAGACGCGCCCTACCAGATTCGGGTTGAAGCGGAGCGCTCGCCATGACGGTTGCGGCAACTACTTCCCCGCCTTCGGCAGCGCGTCCACCAGCACCGGGCCTGCCTGCGGCCGCTCGGCCTTGTAATCCAAGCCCAACAACGCCGCCGCAGTCGGTGCGATTTGATTCTGCGTCACCGTCGGCACGTTCGTGCGCTCACCCAGCGCGGGCGTATCCGGGCCGAGTGCGCCCATCC
>JBEBFV010000006.1:0-38730 GCA_040081795.1 Limisphaerales bacterium
GTCCTGGCGACATGGCCGCGTGCAAGACGATGAAGGCCGGCGAGTGCAATTGGACTGCTGCAAAACCAAGAGCGCCTGCCATATCTCCTGCTGCAAGTCGTGACGTGAGCTTGCTGTCCGAAGCTGAAACGACTCCAATCAACTCTGGCGGCGGACAAACCCCCGCCGCCAGTTCCCGCAATGAACCCCAACGACCCGCCCACTTCCGATGCGCGCTTGCGCGGCCTGCTCCGCATGGCACGCCCCGGCACCGAACTCCCCCCCGGTTTTCAGACAGCTGTCTGGCAGCGGATTGAGCGCCGCGAGGCGGACGCCCCGGCTTCCTGGCTGGAACGCCTGGCCGCCTGCCTGCTCCGTCCGCAGTGGGCCGCTGCCGGACTTGCCGCCGTGATGGCGGCCGGCGTGGTGTTGGGCACCCAGCGGACACCTACGGCGGAGGCGGTTTCCGCGCAGGACCGTTATGTCGCCGCCGTGAACCCGTTCCTGCCTCGCCCCTGAACCATGCGTCGCCCGTTGCTCATCCTCCTCGCCGCGCTGGCGCTGGCCGTCGGCACCTTCACCGCCTGCTATTTCGCCGCCGCGCGGATGCGACCGACCGCTCCGGTCGCGCCGCCGGACGAACTCGACTGGCTGCGCACCGAGTTCCGTCTCGGCGATGCAGAACTGGCACGGGTGCGCGCCCTGCATGACGGCTACCAGCCCGAGTGCGCCGCCATGTGCCGGCGCATCGGCGAGAAAAACCGCGAGCTTGACGCCCTGCTCGCCGTCTCGACGAACGTCAATTCGGCGGTGGAGCAAAAACTCGCCGAAGTCGCCGCGTTGCGCGCCGAGTGCCAGGCCCAAATGCTCCGGCACTTCCATCGAGTCAGCGAGACCATGCCCCCGGAGCAGGGCCGCCGCTATCTCGGCGAGATGCGCCGCCACACGCTCGGCTTCGGCGACCACGCTGCGCTGTCCCCGTCCGGAACGAATTCGCCACGTCATGGCCAGCCCTGACTCTGACGCACTCGACCGGGCGGACATGGCGCGACTTGTGGAGGGACAGGACGCCGCCTTGAATGATTTGATGGCACGCCACGCCGGACCGGTCTTTGGCTTCCTCCACCGGATGCTCTCGGACGAGGACGCCGCCCAAGACTTCGCGCAGGAAACCTTCGTGCGCGTCTATCAGCACCGCGACCGCTTCCGCCCCAACGCCAATTTTTCGACGTGGCTCTACACCATCGCGGCCAACCTCGGGCGCAACCACCTCCGCTGGCGCGGCCACCGCCAGCATGACTCGCTCGACGCCCCGTCGCGCGAGGGCAGCGTGTCCTTGGGTGAGGTGCTACCGGGCACGGCACCCCTACCCAGCGGAGCCTTGGAGACCACCGAGCGAGCCGTCGCCGTGCGCGCTGCCGTGGCCGCCCTGCCGGCGGAACTCCGTGCCTCGCTCGTGCTGGCGGAGTGGGAGGAAAAATCCGTGGCGTAGACTGCCGCCATCTTGAACCTAACCCCAAAGGCGGTGGAGACCCGGCTTTACCGTGCGCGCAAGCTGCTGCGGGAGACCCTGGCCAACTGGCTCAACAGCTAGCCGACGACGCGCTGCGAGCCAGTGCTGGGTCAGTCCGGGGTGAAACCGACTCCGACGGGAGGGACTTTGGCAGTCTCCCGACCACGGCGTTCACATTGCCCAGGCAACAGGAGCCTTGTGGGTTGCGGATTTCACAGGCGCAGTTGCCGGCCTTCACTTCAGCGGTGATACGTTGCGGAATGGTGCATTTGCCCGTTGTCCGAATCTCCTCGACCGCCATCGCCTCGGTGAAACCGAAGCAATAACAGATTGGCACCGGGTCTTCCGTTTCCTTGAGCCCCACGCGCACGCGCAAGTCCGGCTTACGGAGGCACTCGCCAACCGGGTGAAAATAGACAACCTCACAATCTGCCGAGCGGCAGAACCGAAACCCCGGTTGGTTGACGCGTCCCAGATGCTGCGGCTGCACCATGTGCTTGAGCGTTTTGGTTGCGACGGACTTGCCGGGCTGACCACATTCCGGGCAGGTGTTCGCTCCCACCTTTGCCGTTTCGGCCACGGTTTTGTCAGCGGGAGATTCGAGTGAGCAGCAGTCTGACATGGCCGGTTGCGAGTTTCCATCATTGGGCTGCGGCCTCGGCCTTGAACCCGGTTTCATCAATCGCCGTGATAATTTTCTCCGGCGAAAGTTTTGTGAGGTCGTATTGCACCGTGGCTTCCTTCGTGTCGTAGCTCACTTGGGCGGTGACGACGCCTGCCTGCCGGCGCAACTTCGTCTGAATGCTGACCGCGCACGCCGCGCAGTCCATGCTCGGGATTTTAACTTTCAAGACGGCCCTGTTCCCGTCGGCAACCACGACGGACGCGCTTGGCTGAGTCGCACGCAGAATCGCGGTTGAGAGACTCGGAAACGCCGCCATGAGCAAAACGACACCGGTGGCAAACCACAGCACCACCTTGTTCCATTTGGCAACGGGCTGGGTTGCGCAGACCGAGCCTTCCGCGCAGGCGGTCTTCGGTTTCCGATAGGTCAGATACCAGGAGAGCGTCAGCAGGGCGAAAGTCACGCCCAGGAACACCGGCCGCCATTTCTCAAACATGGCTGAGGCGGCGAAGCCGCCGGCTCCCAATGCCACGGCCACCAGCGGTCCGATGCAACACAGGGAAGCGGTGATCGCAGCGAGGATGCTTCCGCCCAGGGTCGCCTTTTGCAGAGTTTTTGATTTGTCCATAAACGCTTTCGTTCGACTGGGACAAACCTGCGGCCTCTACCTGACTAGAGGGTCAAGGGGCTTTCCTAACTTTTTTCAAACCATCAGCCAGGAGGTTCTGCCTTGCGGGCAAACGCTCGATTAAATCGCAAAACTCTCCCGCACATTGCCGCTGACCCGCCGTTTCCTGTTCCCACTTGGGCAGCACTTCCATCAAGGCACGGCGAAACGTCCGCAAGGCGGCGATGCGCGCATCCAGTTCGCGCAGGTGCTTCTTCCCCAACTCGACGACCTGGCCACACGGTGCGCGCCCACGATCATGCAGCGCGAGAATCTCTTTGATCTCCTCCAACGTGAAGCCGAGCGCCTGAGCCTTCTTGATAAACTGAACTCGGTGCAGGGCCGTCTCCGAGTATAGGCGGTAATTCGAGGCAGACCGCGCCGGCTTTGCCAGCAACCCCACCCGTTCGTAGTAGTGCAGCGTTTGCACGCCCACGCCGGCGCGCGCCGCCAGCTCACCGATTCTCAACGCGGATCCTGTCATTGTTCGTTCGCCAAGCTAGGTTCAACTGGTGGGCCGGACAAGCATCCGTCTGCACATAGGAGAACGAACGGACCGAGTTCCGAGGGAATAAACCGCACCCGCTGACTTTCAGACGGCAAGACATGATACGCTGCACAACGACACCCGACGGTCTAGGCGCGCTGAATTACCACGGCAGGGGCCACAACGGAGGCGATTGCTGATGTTGGCCACCCTCATCTTCCTTGGTGTCTGCTTCCTCGCCTACGCCAACGGCGCGAACGACAACTTCAAGGGTGTCGCGAGCCTGTTCGGCAGCCGCACCTGCGGCTACCGCACTGCCATCACCTGGGCCACCGTCGCCACGTTCGCCGGGAGTGTGGCGGCGGTGTTTCTCGCCCAGGAGTTGCTCAAGGCGTTTTCCGGCAAAGGGCTGGTCCCGGACGCGTTGACGGCGTCGCCGCAGTTTGTTCTGGCGGTCGCCTTTGGCGCGGGGGCCACGGTGCTGCTGGCCACGGTGCTGGGATTTCCCGTTTCCACCACACATGGTCTCACCGGCGCGCTGACTGGGGCAGGACTCGTCGCCGTCGGCAGCCATGTGAACTTTGGGATGCTCGGCAAGACGTTCGTGTTGCCGTTGGTGCTGAGTCCGCTCCTTTCCGTGGGTGTGGGAGCAGCGCTCTATCTCGCCTTCCGCTACGCCCGGCTCCAGCTTGGCGTCACGAAGGAGATGTGTGTCTGCGCCGGCATCGAGGAGCACATCGTTCCGTTCCCCCAGCCCAACGGTGTGTTTGCCGTGCAATCGCTGCCCAAGCTCTCCGTCGCCGTGGACCAGAAGACGGTCTGCACGCAACGCTACGCGGGAGCGGTGTTGGGCCTCAATGCCGGCCGGTTGCTGGACTCGCTGCATTTCCTGAGCGCGGGGGCCGTGAGCTTTGCGCGGGGGCTGAACGACACGCCCAAAGTCGCCGCGCTCCTGATGGTCGCTGGGGCGCTCGACATCCGCTGGGGCCTGGTCGCGGTCGCCGTCGCGATGGCGATTGGCGGCGTGCTCAACGGCCGGAACGTGGCGGAAACCATGAGCCACCGGATTACCGGCATGAATCCCGGCCAAGGCTTCGCCGCCAACCTTTCGACGGCGGTGCTGGTGACGACCGCGAGCCTTCATGGATTACCGGTGAGCACCACCCATGTGAGCGTCGGCTCGCTGCTGGGCATGAGCGTCGTAACCGGCCAGACGAGGTGGAAGCCCGTGCTGGGCGTGCTCGCGTCGTGGGTTGTGACCCTGCCTTGCGCGGCGCTGCTCTCCGGCGCGGCCTACTGGCTGGCGCGCTTCTTCTAGGGCTGGTGGCCAAGATTTCCAGTCCCGACAGTCACGTTTCAAACCATGCCTGCACCGATTAAATCTCTCCTGACATCATGGTCCGTGGCGCTGTCCGCCGCAGCGTTTCTCAGCGCCGGGGCCGCCAGCCACGCACAGTCGAGTCAGTCCGCCTCCGACTCCGAACGCATCCGCCGACTGGAAGAAGCCGTGGGGCAGTTGCAACGCGAGAACCGGGAGTTGCGGGCCGAGGCCACCCATGAATCCATCAAGGCAGACCAGCAGCGGAGCGGAATGCCGCCCTGGGTGACCAGCTTCAAATTCAACGGCGACATGCGGGGCCGGTTCGAGCAGAACAACGCAGGGAACTCGGCCTATGTGGACCGCAACCGCTACCGCTATCGCCTGCGCTTCGGTGCCACCGCCACGATGCTGGACGACTTTGAAGTTGGCTTCCGCCTCACGTCAGGAGACCCCGCGACCGGGGGTGTGGGCGGCACCATGCTGTTTGGCGGAAATCCCGATTCCGCCAACACCACGCTGGGCAGCGGCAGCAGCCGCAAATTTATCTGGGTGGACAAAGCCTACGGGAAGTGGACGCCCATCCACAGCGATGACTGGACCTTCAGCGGCACCTTCGGGAAAATGGACAACCCGTTTGCGCTCTCGAACATGATCTTTGACCACGATCTCCAGCCGGAAGGCGCGGCGCTCCAAGGGGCTTACCGCATCAACGAAGCGCACGCGCTCAAGGTCAACGGCGGGCTCTTTGTGCTCAATGAGATCCCTGGTTCCAGCCGCGATCCTTATCTGGCCGGGGCGCAGGTTCTCTGGGAGGGCAGGTGGACGCCCAAACTCGAAACCGCAGTTGGCATGGCGGTCTTCAAGGTGTCCGGCAAGGATCAGCTTCTCCCCAGCCAGGCACCGAACGTGGAAGCCGGCAACACGCGCGACGCCACCGGGCGCCTGCTCAACAGCTTCAACCCAATCGTCGGCAACGCCTCCGTCACCTACAAGCTCGACAGCCTCCCGCTCTACCAGGGGGAGTTCCCGGTGAAGCTCGGCGGCGAGTTCATGAAAAACCCCGGTGCGTCATCGAACAACGAAGGCTGGAACGCTGGCATCACGTTCGGGAAGGCGGCCAAACGGGGGAATTGGGAAGTCTTCTATCGCTACCAAGTGCTGCGAGCAGACGCGTGGTATGAAGAGTTTCCCGACGATGACAACGGAGCCTTCTACGCCACCGGCCATCCACTGCTGACCGGCGCGTCCAACGCCAACGGGCTTCAGGGGGCAGGCTTCCTGGGTGGCACGAACATCCGGGGCCACTACTTCAAGGCCACCTACTCATTCACCGACTTTGCAACCTTGTCCTTGTCCTACTACCTGAACGAATTGATCATCAACAATTCGGCGTCGGCCACGACCGACAAGCGGGATGGTGCCGGCCACTTGATCGTGGACATGATGTGGAAGTTTTGAAGGAAAGCGCGAGCACCTCGCCTTGATCACTCCGTTTGAGGTTCTCGGGCTGAATGATGTCTCACGCTTTCCCTGGCCTGTGGGCATCCGCCGATGGGGTTTTCCAGCCGCAAGTTCCACAATGTGGGAGCCTCACCAATCTTGGAGCTGCTTTGGCGGGCCAAATCCGTGCGCAAAAGAGGGCCTTGAAATTCGTTGAGATCATCGAGGAGCCTTGGCTTCGAGTGAGCCCGTGCGGACTGTTCTTATTGTATGTGGGAAGACGTGGAATAAACCCGCACTCGCGTAGCTCTCAACGGCTGAAAGTGGCCCCCGCCTACCGGCTGGCAGGTGTGAGCGAACGTGGTCCATTTTCAATCAGCTTGAGTGTCCGCGCCAACTACATATTGCCTCCGATGCACCACTTGGCAGCTTTGCGCGTGGGACCGGCATTTCCATGAGCGTCCCTCTGCTGAATGCCGACTACGGTCCCCTGCCTTATGAAACTTGCCACCTACCAAGTGCTCCATGTCGGCTCGATGGTACTGCTCACGGCCGTGGTGTTTCTGGCGTTTGCCAATCCCGACCCGACCCGGCGCAAGTCCACGTTGTGCGCCATCGGTTGCCTTGCGCTCGCCATGCTGGTCGGCGGCTTTGGCTTGGTGGCCACGATGAAGGTTGGCTTCCCTGCGTGGGTCGTCATCAAGCTGCTTTGCTGGCTCGGCTTGGTGGCGGTTGGCGGCATGGGGTATCGGAGGCCCCGGTTGATTCCCGTGCTCACCGTCGTCGCCGGCGTGCTCCTTTTAACGGCCATCGTCACGGTGTATTTTCGCCATGTCTTCTCGGAAAGCTATGAGTGAACACCCTGATTGCCTCAGCCGACTTCGTAACCGAGCCTGCCTCGTTGACGTCCCATGTGTTGCCCCACTGAACCCAGGTCAGAGCCTATGAAAACCAACGCCCGCCTCCCGCGTCGTGCCTTCCTCACTCGCAGCGCACGCGCCACCGCCGCCTTGTCCCTGACCGCCGCCTCCGCGTTTGCGGTGGACGAAAAGTCGCCGCGCTCCTTTTCGGTTGAGGCCGGCCAGGTTCGGGGACTGGCCTTCAGCCCGCACGGCGAACTGGCCGTGGCAGCGGACAATTCCGTCCTGTTCTACAGCCTCGCCGGGCGGAAGCTGCGCACCGTGTCTGCGGCCCAACCGGTGCGTTGCGTGGCCTTCGACCCACAGGGTCGTTTGTTTGCCGGCTTTAAGAATCAGGTCGCCCGCCTCGGCGAACGCGACGCGCTGGAGCTAGTCGGCGCACCGCTGGGCGGGCGCGACTCCGCACTGGCCAGCCTCGCCCTTGCGGACAACGGAGACATCTACGCCGCCGACAGCGGTGAGCGGCTCATCTGGCGGATGGCGGCGGATGGCAAGTTGCTCGGGCAAATCCAGCCGGCGGACAACGGCTTCACCGTGCCGCGCGCGTTCTTTCCCATCGCCTGGCGAAATGGCCGGCTCGTCGTGGTGGACCCGGGCCGCCACCAAATCCAGACCTGGTCGCCGGACGGCCGGCTGCTGGCAAAGTGGGGCGAACGCTCGCGCGACCCGGGCGGTTTTGCCGGGTGCTGCAATCCCGTCGGCTTTGCGGCGCTGGCGGACGGAACGGTGGTGACGGCGGAGCGCGGCCAGCCGCGCGTGAAGCAGTTCACTGCCGACGGACAATTGCGCCGGGTGCTGGCCGGGCCCGAGTCATTTGTGGCCAGCCTGCAAGCTGCGCGGGCCGAGGCGGACGAGTTGCTCGGCTGTCAGGCGGGCTTGCTCGACCTCGCAGTGTCGCCGCAAGGTGCCGTCGTCGTGCTCGACCGCACCACGCGCGAAGTCCGCGTGCTCGCGTGACAAGGAGCGGGCAACTCCCAACTTCTCCGGCCATGAAGTCCACCCTCTTTCCATGGGCAGTCGCAGCGGCCATCGGCCTTGGCGCTCCCGCGCTGACGGCCGCCGCTTCGCTCGACACGCCGACGCACAAGGAAATCGCCCCCATCCGCTTCCCCATCGGTCCCGACGGCCACCTCAAAACCATCTCCATGGACGTCAAGGGCAACCTCCTCGTGGGCGTCTCGTGGATGCCGGACGGAGCGAAACAGGCTCCGGCAGCCACACCGCCGTCCGGCGGGCCGGGTCGCCGGAGTGACCCGCGCCAGAACGACCCGAGCGCGCGCGGCGGCATCAACCTGGCGCTGGCGATTGACCGCGCGGGCCACACTTACGCGCTCAAAGTCGTCAGCCCTGCGGGGCAAGTGCTCGCCACTTGGCCGATGACCGGCGTCCTTCAGCCCAAGATGATTTTCGGCTGCGATGACGGGACGGTGTATGTCGCGGGCGGCGGACAGCTCGCGCAATTCACCGCCGAGGGGAAGCTCGTCCGGATGCTGGACACGGACAAGCTCTCCGGCCAGAAGGCGCAGGCCGCCGGCCTTTGCGCCGACGCCACGCACGTCTATCTCGCGCTGGGCATGGGCAACAGCCTGCGCGCCACGGAGGATTTCTACCGTTTCAAGCGCAACCTCTCCGAGCCGAAGCTCGTCGTCGAGCGGCAATACGGCTGTTGCAGCCACATTGACCTGCGCGTGGCCAAGGGCGAGCTGCTCATTGCCGAGAACTCGCGCCATCGTGTGAACCGCTTCGACCTCGACGGCAAGCCGCTCGGCACCTGGGGCCGGCGCGACCGCGAGAGCCTCGCGGGCTTCGCCGCCTGCTGCAATCCGTGCAACTTCGATTTCGGCCCCGGCGGCGTGCTCTACACCTGCGAATCCGGCGTGGGCCGCGTGAAGAAATACGCGCAGGACGGCACGTTCCTCGGCCTCGTCGGCTATGTGGACACGACCAAGTTCGACCAGGGCAGCCAGCTCGCCGCGCAGTCGTGCTACATCCCGATGGAGGTCAGCCACGACGCCAGCCGCATCTACGTCATGGACGTGCGCGCGGCCATCATCCGCGTGCTGGCCAAGGTGAACTGAGCGCGCCGTGATGCCTGAGCTTCTCTCCCGCCGGGCTTGGGGAACGCGGCTGCTCGCCGGTGCCGCGCTGCCGCTGGCCCACTCTGCATTCGCCGCTGCCCGGGAGCCATTGCGCGTCATCGTCATGGATCCGCTGGCACTGCAACTTTCCTGCTCTTGCGTCCCCGGCACCGGCCAGCGCCGCTACGACCAACTCGCGAAACACCTGGAGTCGTTCGTGGGCCGCCCCGTGAGGGTGACGTTCGAGGAGAGTCTGGGACTTGCCTTGGAGCGCACGGCTGGCACCGCGCACCTCATCATCGGCAAGGACTCGGTCGTGCGCTTCGACGCCGGCCGACGGAATCTTTCCATCCGCCCCATCGCGGCGCTGACGGATCGCACGGGGGCGACCGATTTCAAGGGCGTCTTTCTCGTGCGGCAGAACAGCCCGGCCAAATCGCTCGCAGACCTGGCCGGGAAGAAGGTCGCCCTCGGCCCGGCCGAGGACGAGGAGACGCACGCCGCCGCCCGTCAGGCGCTCGCGGCGGCACAGGCCGTCGCGCAGTTCAAGGTCGCACCGAACCTCGACTCCGCCGCGCTCGCGCTGCACGACGGCGAGGTGGACGCCGCGATGGTCTCGGACTTTCTCCCGCCGCTGCTCGAAGGCTGCGGCAAGCTCGACAAAGGCTCCGTCCGCGTGCTGGCCGCCACCGACCCCGTGCCTTTCATCCGCGTCTTTGCCACCGACGCCGTGGACGCGGCGCTGGAGAAGCGAATCGCCGACGCGCTCGCGGCCGTGGGCAAGTCGCCAGCGCTCCTCGCCGCGCTGGAGAGCAAGACCGGTTTCGTGTCCCTGCGCCCGGAGCCGGTGATGGAGTGGGCGGACTGGCGCGGGCCGGGCCGCAAGGGCTTCGTGCCCCAGCTTCCCCGTCGGCTGCCGGCGAAGCCCAAGCGCCTTTGGTCCGCCCCGCTCACCGGTCCGGCGATGGCCGGCCCGGCCGCGACCGCGCAGTTCGTCATCGTGCCGGACAAGACTGCGGACACCGCGCGCGACCTCTTCCGCTGCCTCAGCGCAAAGGACGGGAAGGAATTCTGGCGGCTCGAATACGTCGCGCCGGACGAGCTGGACTACTCGAACGCGCCGCGCGCGACGCCGGTGATTCACGACGGGCTGGTCTATCTGCAAGGCGCACTCGGCCACTTGCATTGCGTCGAGCTGGCGACGGGCAAGGGGGTCTGGAAGGCGCACCTGTTCGACGACTTCCGCACGCCGCGGCTGACATGGGGCGCGTCGGTCTCGCCGCTGGTGTTGGACGACAAGCTCGTCATCGCCCCCGGCGCGAAGGACGCCTCCGTCGTCGCGCTCGACCGGCGCACGGGCAAGGTCATTTGGAAAACCCCCGGCCACGCGGCTGCTTACTCGGCGTTCATCCACGGCAACTTCGATGGGGTGGCGCAAGTCATCGGTTACGACGTGGCTGGCCTGGGCGGGTGGGAGCCGAAGACAGGCCGCCGACTTTGGGAACTGGTGCCACCCGACGGCGCGGACTTCAACGTCACGACGCCCGTGGTGGTGGGCAGCCAGTTGCTCCTCTCTGCGGAGAACAACGCGACTCGTCTCCATGCGTTTGACGGCCGGGGCCGGCTCGTCGCCGCGCCGGCGCAGAAGAACAAAGACCTCGCGCCCGACACCTGCACGCCCGCCGTGGTGAACGGAAAAGTCTTTGCCACCGCCTACGGGGAATTGTTCTGCCTCGATCTGAACGCCGGGCTGAAAACCCTCTGGCACGCGGCGAATGACATGTTTCACGACCACGTCACGCTCATCGCCGGCCCCGACCGCGTGCTGGTCTGGACCATCGGCGGCGACCTGCTCCTGCTCGACGCCACGGCACCCCGCTACCAGGTCCTCTCGCACCTGCGCCCGTTCCCCGGCAAGGCGGTGGACTCAATGGCGCACCCGGCCTTCGTGGGCGACCTCATCTACCTCCGCTCGCCGAAGGAGCTGCTCTGCCTGCGGCTGGGGGAATAATCTCCGCCCCGAGGTTTCCCAACCACGATGACGAACCTGTTCGACGCGCGCCTGCACGCCCACGGCCTCACACTGCGGCGCAGCGCGCTTCACACGCTGCAAATCAACGTCGGGCGCAAGTGCAACCAGACCTGCCGCCACTGCCATGTGGCCGCGGCGCCGTGGCGCACGGAGATGATGAGTGCCGAGGTCGCCGGGCGCGTGGCGGAGTGGATTCGCGCGTATCGCCCGGCAATCGTGGACATCACGGGCGGCGCGCCGGAGTTGAGCGCACACTTCCGCCCGTTGGTCGAGACGGCGCGGTCGTGCGGCTGCCATGTCATTGACCGCAACAACCTCACCATCATCGAGACGAAGGCGTTTGGCTGGCTGCCGGAGTATCTCGCCGCGCACGAGGTGGAGGTCGTCGCGTCGCTGCCCTGCTACCTCGAAGAGAACGTGGACGCCCAACGCGGCGAGGGCGTGTTCGCCAAGAGCATTCGCGCCCTGAAAAAGCTCAACGCCGTCGGATATGGAACGTGGCTGCCACTGAACCTGGTGTTCAATCCGCAAGGCCCGAAGCTCCCGCCACCGCAAGGCCAGTTGGAGTCCGATTACAAAGCAGAACTGCGCGCGCGCTTCGGCATCGAGTTCACGCATTTGTTCACCATCACGAACCAGCCGATCGCACGCTTTGCCGAAGACCTGCGCCGGCAAGGGCAGTGGGATGCCTACCTTGAGTTCCTCGCCAACGCATTCAACCCGGCGACAGTCGAGGGCTTGATGTGCCGCAGCACGCTCAGCGTGGGCTGGCAGGGCGAGGTGTTCGATTGCGACTTCAACCAGATGCTCGGGATGCAGATGCGGAACGGCAAACCGCTCCACCTTTGGGACGTGACCCCGGAGCGGCTCGATGGCTGGGACATCCAGACGGGCGTTCACTGTCTCGCCTGCACCGCCGGTTGTGGCAGCAGTTGCACGGGAGCGGTTTCCTGACATCTTCCTTTGCCAGTCTCAATCTCTTGCAACCATGCTCAATCCAGTCGTCGCCCTCCTGCTCAGTTCCGCCACGCTGCTGGCCGCTGCGCCAGCCATCAAGCACTTGTCCGTCGGTGATGCCGTTCCCGATGTCGTCCTGCGCACCGAGGACGACCAGCAAATCAAATTACGCCAGCTCGTTTCGGCCAAGCCAACGGTGCTGATTTTCTATCGCGGCGGCTGGTGTCCGTTTTGCAACCGCCACCTGAAGGAGCTGGCCGGGATCGAGAAGGATTTGGATAAGGCCGGCGCGCAGTTGGTCGCCATCAGCATGGACCAGCCAGCGAAACTCAAGGCGACGCCGAATCGCGACCAGCTCGGCTACCGCCTGCTCTCGGACAACGACGCGGCGGCGGCGCAGGCGTTCGGGATCGCGTTCAAGGTGGATGACGCGACCGTCGAGCGCTACAAGGGCTTCAAGATTGACCTCGAAGCCGCCTCGGGCCGCAGCCACCACCTGCTGCCCCACCCGGCGGTGTTCGTGGCCGACACGAAGGGCGTCATCCGGTTCGCGCACGTCAACGCGGATTACAAGGTGCGCCTGGCCCCGGCGAAAATCCTGGAGGCAGTGCGCGGCGTTCAACCTTGACGCGATCTTGGATGACCGAGAGGCTTTTTGCAGCCAATCGAACAGGTCGGGAATAAGTTGCCGGCCTGTGCCTTCCCATCGGCGACTCGGTTGATGCCTGCGTAGCTTAACGAGAGTGCGCCATTAGTCATGGCGAGGTGGTCCGTTCAATTCGGATCCGCAGGCTCCAGACCCGCAATCACAAACACCGCGCAAAACATGAACACCACGGACCTGAAACTCCTCGCCAAAGACCTGACCAAAGATTATCCGCGCAGCCCGCGAGAAACGCTGGGCGGCTTCGTCATCGCCGCCCGGACGCTGGACAAGTGCCGGGCGGTCATCGCCGGGACCGCCGGCGAGTATCACTTCGACTGTCCGCTCGACCAGCAGTTCCTCACGTTCACCGGCATCTCAGCCCTGGAATTCAAGGCGCTGGTGGCCACTGGGGCGACGGACGGGGAGGTGGCTGGATGGATTGAGCACCAGTCGCAGGTCAAGGGCCGCACGCAAATCGCGGTCTGGAACAACAAGTTGCGCCACACCCGTCCGTGCGACATGCCGCCGGAGTTGCAGGCGTTTCTGGAGGATTACATCCCGAAGTTCATTCCGAAGAACCGCCCGGTGTATGTGTGGTTCGACGTTTATGACCTGGAGGAGGAACGCATTTGAAAGGTGGACGGAGTTGGGCTTCGCGCCCGTGGTCATTATGCCATGAAGTCAATGGGCACCTTCCTCTGTGACCAGGCTGGCTGCGGGAGATTCCGTTGTATCGCCGCCCAGTCAGCCCGATTGGCTTGGCTGCGGACGGTTCCGATGAGCTTGCGCCGCTGGGCCGGCTGCCCTTCATCACCAAGCACGACATCCGCCGGGATTTTCCGCGAAATTTCCTCCGTGCTGAGGTGAACCTTGATGCGCTGCTCGACCAGCGCCTCGTGGAATTGGAACATACCTCGGGAACCTCGGAGGAACGGACCCCGCTCCTCCTGCCGCGCGGCTGGTGGGCGGAGCAGGAAGCTCGCGCGCTGCGGCTCAACCCCTGGGTGGCAGGAGTGCTGGCCGAATCCCCTGCCGCGCGCCGCGTCACCCTCGCTCCGCCGGTCTGCGGCGGGGACGTTTGCTACTCGGGAGTGCCGTCCCGGTTCGAGCGCGTGGTGGGCAACGCCCTGTTCGTGGTGCTGTCCCAACACCCTTGGCTATGGAGCGACGCGGAGCTGGACCGGATGGTCGAAGAGGCGTCCGGCTGGTCGCCGGTGTTTCTCGACCTTGACCCGGTGTATGGCGTTCGCTTCGCCATGCACTGCGAGCGGCGGGGCGTGCGGCTGCCCTCCCTGCGGTTCATCCTGTGCAGCTATGAGTTCGAGAGCGTGATGCACCGGCGGATCTTGCAGCGCGTGTTTGGCGTGCCCGTGTTCAATCTCTACGGCTCGACCGAGATCGGCCATCTGCTGATGGAGGACGAGGCGGGACGATGCGTGCCAATCTGCCAGACGGCGGCGCTGGAGTTGGTGGAGCGGGACGCGGCGGGCATTGGCGAGCTGGTGGTCACCACGCTGACCAACGACTACATGCCGCTCATCCGGTATCGTATCGGCGATTTGGCGGAGGCGGGACCGGTGGGTGAACGACCGGCGCACATCGTCCACGGACGAGTGAAGGATGCACTGGTTGCCACCGACGGAAGCCGCGTGACAACCCGGCAGGTGGACCAGTGTTTCGCGGGGACTTCCGGCCTGGCGCATTACGAACTGCGGCAATTGCCTGATGGCCGCTGGCGGCTGCGTTATGTGCCGGATTCCGAGGCACCAGATGCCGCATCGCTGGCCGGCTTGCGCACACGGTTGGAAGCACTCCTTGGCCCCGGCACTTGCACCGCGATGGAAGCCACCGACCTGTTGCTGCCAGAAAGGCCGGGCAAGTTTCAACTTACTGCCCGTTTGTGAACCGCCCTCGACCCCACCGATGCCAGGCGAGCAGGGCCAGCACCGGGCCGTGTTCGAGCCACACGAACACCTCGTCGAACCACCGCGCGCCGTTCGCGACATCACCGCCTCCCGGCGGCGGCAGCGACAGGCCCGCGAACCAGAAGCGGAGATAGTAGAGCAGGGCGAAGCCTGAAACGAGCAGCCACGGGCTGCGGACCAGCACAACGAGTGGCAGCGCCCACGTCCAATACCAGGGATTCTGGGTGGCACTGAGAAACCATAGCCAGCCCAGGCAGAGGAATGACCGCTGGAGCAGCGCGACCCGGTCCTCCGTCGGCCAGCGAACCAGCACCAGACGGAGCACGATGCCGCCGAACACGGTCGCCATGACAATTTGTGCGAGGCGGAAGGGGACATTGACCCCGGGAAGGCTGACTGAGGAAACGACCCAGTCCCGCACCGCGACGGGAGTCACCGCATACCACGGTGAGGGACGCCCGTCTGCCCACGGCGGCTTGAGGTTTTCATACACGACCGAGAACAGCAGGTCGTTCATTTCCCAGCGGCGGAAGAATTCACCCAACCCCTGCGTGGTGTTGCCGGACCCCACTTCCGGCAGGCCTCCCGGCATGAGGGCATATCCGGCCAGCGCCGTCCCGCAGGAAAGGGCAAGCAGCCACGCCACGCCCCAGCGGACCTTCCGCCACCACCAAACCAGCAACAGCGGCGCGAGCACGAGCGGATAGAGCTTGGCGAGCACGGCGGCAGCCCAGGCGCAAGCCGCCCCGACGTGCCAGACCCACGTTGGAACTCGCGTTCCGTCCGCCTCCCGTGCGCGCACCGCACGCAGCAGCAGCCAGAGCGTCGCCGTCGTGAGGCAGACCGCGATGCTGTCGTGATGCCCGGAGTTGGCGAATTCCTTCAGCACCAGCGGGCACCACGCATAGGCAACCACGAGCGACGGCGGAAGCCCGAGTTCGCGGAGCAGCGCCACGACCAGCAGAATGGTGGCGAGGTCGAACCCCAGCAGCACCGCCTTCAACGTGCGGACTTGCGCAATCACCGGCCAGTGTTCCGGTGTCACCCACGCGGCGGCTCCGAACACCGCCTGACTCAGTGGCGGATACAGGGACGGCACCGTGCGATGCTCAATGCGGTCGAAGATTCGTTTCACCTCCGGCTCGCAGTTCAACAGGCGCACCAGCCGACCGCGCGCATCTGCCTCCATCCCTGCGCTGGCGGATTCAACTTCTGCCGGCGAGTAGCGACAGGGATTCACACCCTCCAGCAGCACGCGCCCGTCCCACAGGTAACGGTGAAAGTCCGTCTCCAGCACCGGCGGGGACCACCACAGCACCATGCGGAACAGGATGGCGAAGCACAAAATCCACCGGAGCAAGGCGTGCCCTGCGCCACCAGAGGCCGCCCGCCGCTGAATGGCGATGACACTCCAGAGGTAGATGCCGAAGGCGATTCCCCACAGGGCAACCAGCCAGAGGGGGAGGCGCGCGTCATGGTCACGCCCCTCGACGAATCGAGCCGCGAGCGCGACGGTGGCAACCCACAGGATGAGTTGGAAAGTGCCAGCGGCGACCAGCGACCGGTTCTCCTGGTGGCATCTGACGGTCACCTCCGTCGCCGAAACCGGACCGCTGGCGTGGCTGGCACCCATCGAGGATGATTACTCGCCCGGCGCACTGGCAGCTTTCGAGACAGCAACCCCTGCGCTGGCCGGAGGCACATTCATCCCATAGGAACTTCCCAGCTTGGAGGACGAACCCCGCGTGGGCGGCGGGCAATCCCAGTAGGTGCTGGCGCAACCGCTGGCTCCGCACAACAGGGCAACACTTGCGGCCACGCACAGGACGGCGATGATTTTCTTCATAGTTTCTGAGGTTCTGTTCTGGGCTGACTCGCCCTGGTTCGCCAATGGGAGACCTCTCCCCGGAATCTATTCCACGGGCGGAATAGAATGAGCGCTGGCGGGTTCTCATCTCCATGAGCGCCATCCACGGACCGGGCTGCCCGCCAAACTCCTTTCTCCTGCGGACCGCAGTGGTCATCCCGGCCCTCAACGAGGAAGGCTGTGTGAGATTCACCGTCCACTACTGGCGTGGGCGCGGAGCCAGTCTGGTGCGCGTCGTGGACAACGGGAGTCGTGACGCCACCGCCCGGCGCGCGTCCGAGGCGAAGGCGGAAGTGTTGCATGAGCCGGCGCGAGGCTACGGAGCAGCGGCGTGGCGCGGCTGCCAGCAACTGCCGCCAGGCATCGAGTGGATTCTCTTCAGCTCGGCGGACGGCAGTGACCGGCTGGAGACAGAGGAGGCCGCAGCCTTCGACGCGGCCGCCCGGTCAGGCGCGGACCTCATCATTGGGGAGCGCGTGAGCCGCACCGAATCGCGCGCCCATTTGAAGCCCGCCCAAAAGTTCGGGAACTGGCTTTGCTGCGCGCTCATCGCACTGGGCTGGGGCCGCCGCTTCGCGGACATGGGTTCGCTGCGCGTCATCCGGCGAGCCGCCTTGGAGCGGCTGGCGCTGCGCGACCGCGGCTTCGGCTGGAACATCGAGATGCAGGTGCGCGCGCTGGAGGCACGACTCTCCATCGTGGAGGTGGCAGTGCGCTACCATCCCCGGCTGGCCGGCGAACCAAAAATCTCCGGCAGCGTAGCGGGAACGCTCCGGGCGGGATGGGTGATGCTGCGGACGCTCTGTGAATTGTATCAACGCCGGGCCGCACCGCCACACACGCATCGCACGGAGCAGGAGCGTGAGCGCGAAATCCTCAACCACACGGGCCGTTGTTAGTAATCTCCAGCGACTATGTTGACCAAGATGAAAGTGCGCTGGTGGAAACGAATCTGGAATCGCTGCGAGGCGTGTTTTCTGGAGCAAAACTCCATCCTGTGGCCACACCTCTCACGGACCATCAACCTGCTGGTGATTGTCAACGTCAGCCTGTTCTTCCTCACCGGAGCGGTAACTCGGCAGGGGTATTATTTTCCGCTGATTGCCTTGTGCCTGCTGGCGGCGGCCAATTTTCTCATCCTGCTGCCTTTGGGACTTCAAGCACGGCTGCCGTTTTATTCCCTGGTCATGATACTGTGTCTCCTAGCCGCGTGGTTCTTGGGCGCGAGCATCCTTTACTGGCTCAAACATGGAGGCCCATGAGCACGAGAACCGTTTTCGATCCGACCTTCGCCGTTGTTCGTTACGTCATACAATGAGGGCAGGGATTGGGCCTCCACCGGCGCGACAAGCCCCGCAACGGCAATTGGAGAAAATCGCGCCCCGCTCGTCATGTCTTACCTGAAGGACATGTCCTACAAAGAGATCGCTGAAGTCCTGGCCATTCCCATCGGCAGGTCATGTCGCGCCTTTCGCGCGGCAAGGCGCAACTGCGCCAGTGTTTGCAACCGGCCCTGCCAAGGCCACTCTGCGCCGCATCCGCCATCGCGGTCAGCCGGCCCGTGTTGGGGCGGTTGGCACCCCGGAGGAATTCGGTGTTTGCCGACGACGCGGTCACCAATATGGCCGCCGCCTGAGCCGGCTCGGAATAAAGCAGCCCAACCATCCTTCCCATCCGCGAGCTATGAATCGAAAACAGTTGTTCAGCGTTTTGGTCACGTTCGCGCTCGCGCTTGTGGCCGCCCATCCCGCCGAATTCAACCACACCGCCCTCGACGCCATTCTCAAGAAAAATGTCCGTGATGGCTGGGTGAATTACACCGCGCTCAAGGCCGATCCCAAGCCCCTGAACAGCTACCTTGACGCGCTCGCGGCGGTTCCTGAGAAGGACTTCAACGGCTGGCCGGAGCGGGAGCGCCTTGCCTTCCTCATCAACCTCTACAACGCCGCGACGATGAAACTCATCGTGGACCACTACCCGGTGAAAAGCATCAAGGACATCGGCGGCTTCCTGGGCAGCCCGTGGAAACAGGAGGTCGTGCGCCTCTTCGGCAAAGTGACGACGCTCCACGAAATTGAGCACGGCATCATTCGCAAACAGTATTCCGATGCCCGTGCCCATTTTGCGCTCGTGTGTGCCGCGAAGGGCTGTCCGCCGCTGCGCACCGAAGCCTTTCTGGCCGCGCGCCTCGATGAACAACTCGACGATCAGGGTCGCGTCTTCCTCGGCCAAACGCACAAGAACCACGTCGATGCCGGTTCGCGAACGCTCCACCTCTCCCCGATTTTCAAGTGGTTCAGCGAGGACTTCGAGAAGCAGTCCGGCTCGGTCCTGAAATTCGTGACGCCGTTCTTCGACGACGCCTCTCGCCAGGCGCTGACCGAGGGCAAGTTCAACATCCGTTTCACCGACTACGACTGGTCGCTGAACGACGGGGCCGCGAAGTAAGCTCCCGCCCATGACCACGCCCGAATCCACTCCCCCGTCCGTCGCCGCCGGGAATCCCGCGTGCGGCGCGTGCCAGTGGCGCAAGTGGGCCGTGGCCGCCGTTGTCGTCCTCGCGCTCGCCACCGTGTTCACGGTGTTCGACGTGCGCGGCTGGCTGCGGGACGGACTCGCCGCCGTCGAGCAACTCGGCGCGTGGGGGCCGGCGCTGTTCGTGGTGATCTACGTGCTGGCGTGCGTGCTGTTCATCCCCGGCTCGGTGCTCACGCTCGGCGCGGGGGCGGTGTTCGGCGTGGTGTGGGGTTCGGTCTATGTGTCGCTGGCGTCCACTTTGGGCGCGACGGCTGCCTTCCTCGTGGGCCGGTATCTCGCGCGCCGCTGGGTGGCCAGAAAGATTGCGGGCAACGCGACCTTCGCGGCGATTGACCAGGCGGTGGCGGAGGAGGGCTGGAAAATTGTCGGCCTCACCCGCCTCTCGCCCGTGTTTCCGTTCACGCTGCTGAACTACGCGTTCGGCGTGACGCGCGTGCACCTGCGCGACTACGTGCTGGCCTCTTGGGTGGGCATGATGCCCGGCACGGTGATGTATGTGTATCTCGGCTCGCTGGCCCGCGCCGGAGCCGGCGGCCAGCAGAAGACCCCGGCGGAATGGGCGCTCTACGGCGTGGGCCTGCTCGCCACCGTCGCCGTCACCGTGGTCATCACGCGCATTGCCCGGCAGGCGCTGGCCCGTCGGACCAACGCCACTTTCTCCTGAACCGCATGAGTGAAAACCCAACGCCGCTTCAACCCTGGGACGAGCACAACCGCAAGCTCTACGCCCACGTCCACCCGCCTGACTGGGTGAATCCCACTCCCGCGCCACGCTACAACCTCGTGGTCATCGGCGGCGGCACGGCGGGCTTGGTGACGGCGGCGGGCGCGGCGGGACTCGGTGCGAAGGTCGCTCTCATTGAGAAGCACCTGCTCGGCGGCGACTGCCTCAACGTCGGCTGCGTGCCCTCCAAGGCGCTCCTGCGCGCCTCGCGCGCGGCGGCTGAGGCACGCCGGGCCGGGGAATTCGGCGTGCGCGTGAGCGGCGAAATCTCCGTGGACTTCCCCGCCGTCATGGAGCGGATGCGCCGCCTGCGAGCGGACATCAGCCCGCACGATTCGGCGGCGCGGTTTCGCGAGCTGGGCATAGACGTGTTCATCGGCAGGGCCAAGTTCATCGGCCCGGACACGGTGCGGGTGGACGAACATTCACTGCGTTTTGCCAAGGCTGTCATTGCCACGGGCGCGCGGGCCGCCGCACCGCCGATTCCGGGCTTGAAGGATGTTCCCTACCTCACGAACGAAACCCTGTTCTCGCTCACGGAGCTGCCCAAGCGGCTCGGCATCATTGGGGCCGGCCCGATTGGCTGTGAAATGGCGCAAGCCTTCGCGCGCTTCGGAGCGGAGGTATTCCTCGTCGAGGCCGCACACGGCATCCTGCCCCGCGAAGACCGCGCCGCCGCCGGCGTCGTGCAAGCCGCGCTGCTGCGCGACGGCGTGACGCTGCTGTGCTGCGGCAAGGACCTCAAACTTGCCAAAGACCCGCAGGGCGTCCGCCTGCAAGTCGAGTCGCACGGCCAGGGCTACGATGTGTTGGTGGACCAGCTGCTCGTCGCCGTGGGCCGCGCCCCCAACGTCGAGGGACTCGGCCTCGAAACCGTTGGCGTCGCGTTCGACACGAAAGGCGTGAAGGTCAACGACCGGTTGCAGACAGCCAACTCGCGCGTCTTCGCCTGCGGCGACATTTGCTCGCCGTATCAATTCACGCACGCGGCGGATTTCATGGCGCGCATCGTCATCCAGAACGCATTGTTCAAAGGCCGCGCCAAAGCCAGTTCGCTCATCATTCCGTGGGCCACCTACACTTCACCGGAGATCGCGCACGTCGGCCTTTACGAAGCAGAGGCGCAGCAGCGGGGCATCGCCGTGGACACCTTCACGCAGGAGTTGAGCAGGGTGGACCGCGCCATCCTCGACGGCGAAACCGACGGCTTCGTGCGCGTCCACGTTCGCAAGGGCACCGATGAAATCCTCGGGGCGACCATCGTGGCCGCGCACGCCGGCGACCTGATCGGCGAGGTGTCACTCGCCATGAAAGGCGGGCTGGGCCTCAAGACCATCGGCGCAGCCATCCACCCTTACCCGACGCAGGCCGAGGCCATCCGCAAAGTGGGCGATCTTTACAGCCGCACCCGCCTGACGCCACTGGTCAAACGCCTCTTCCACACTTGGCTGGGACTGACCCGGTAGCAGCGCCGCCCCGCCGGTTTTGGTGTGTGGAATAGAGTCCCCGGTCCAGCAGTTCTGCTGCGGGAAGGTGCTGCTGCTCCATCTCTGTGTTGGGCACGGTGCGGCCGGGTGCAAGTGGCCACGGATTTGCGCAACCCCACTTGAACGGACGCGACAAACTTCGCCAGCACGGGGGCGGCGCTCCAGTTCATTGATGCAGCGGCAACGAATCAGACACGGCGTTTCGACCGCGTGGTGTCCCCGTAGTAGATGATTTCGCCAGTCGTGTGGTTGGCGGGGCTCTGGTGGGCCAAATCATGTGCAGCCCGGCAGTGCGCTTATTTTTGGCAAGCGTCACGCGGCTGGCTGGAAGCACTTTCACGCGAAAAACTGGAACCGCTTGTAGAGTTTCGCGCCCGTGATTGGGCACAGATTGTTAACGCGACGCATTCGTGTGGTAGCTGGCAAATCTCCACCCTTAAAAAGAAATCGCCGCGCGCGAAATTTTGTGACCTCATGCCAACGCCGCTTGGCCAGCCCGAAGTTCGCAGGGCGGCGGGCCTCTGGAATTTCCGGGGCTTTCGCAACTTCAAACAGTGGCTTGCGTGCTGGGGGAACATGAGTTACACATTCCGCAGCTTTGGAATGGGACTACCCGTTCGGCAAAGGGCCATTGGGACTTCCCGGTGGCCCTTCGTTTTTTCCCGGAAAGAGCTTTAATCCGCAGTTCTCCACCTGCCCGTTCGCATCCCGCCAGAGTTTTGACTGGAGAACATCGAAGGCGCGGTTGGGCTGGCCGGGACGGAGCACGGACAGCGCGACCGGCCGGGCCACCATGTCCGCAAGCTGGAGGCCCTCGGAGTTGGTGCGCTTGTCGGCCATGACCAACCGGAACGGCAGCCGGCGGTCCAGCTCATTCGCCCCGTCGCAGATGCGGCGGAACTCCAACTCCAGCTCCAAGTCCTCCCGCTTGCCGCGCGCCTCGACGACGATATGGGCGAGTCGTTCGCCCTGACCCCACCCGGTGAGCAGGGCGAACACGCGTTCCAAGCCGAACAGCAAGGCAAGATGGTAGGGATTGAGTTGGGCGGCGGACGGCTGGAGGGAGCGTTTGTCAATGACCACTGCGACGAGCGTCATCGGCGCGGCCTCGATGATTTGCGTCAGCGCGGCGAGGAAGGCTTCGCGCGGCTCGCGGCTCATTTGAGCGAAGGCGTTCTCCTTTTTCCGAATGTCGTGCTCGTGCAGCACCACCATGTCGTGTCCGAAGGTGGCGAACTTCAACCGCCGCAACGCCGGGGTGACGTTCTCGATGTAGTCCGATTTCTTAAAAACACAGAAGGCCAAGCCGAACAGCGGGAAGTCGCGGTTGATGTTCGTCATGCCGTGGTCGCCAGTCTCGTCCACGAAGACGATGTAGTCGCTGAATGGCTCTGGGGCAGGGTGATTCATTTCATGGCGGTATCCGCCGTGTTCATCCGAACCCCCTGCGCGGGATTGCTTCCCGCAGGGGCGGTAGCAGAGGACAATAGACGGTGCGCAAACGCCAGCCTGGATTGAGCGAAGAATCGGCTCACGATTGAAGGGAGGCGCTTCAGTTTCCCGGCTGGGAGGATTCTCCTGATTGGGGTTTGGATTGCTGGACGAGTTTTCCTTCGAGGTCATCCAACCTCGCGAGGACTCTCCGTAGGTCCTCCGACTCTTGAGGCTGTTTGCCGAGGAAGAAGGACGCCACCAGACCGCTCAAGGTGCCAAACAAGCCCACGCCGGCGAACATCAGCACCATGGCGATGACTCGACCCTCGGTCGTCGTCGGATATTTGTCGCCGTAGCCCACCGTGGTCATCGTGGTGACGCTCCACCAGACGGCGTCCTCAGCGGTCTTGATGTTCACCTCCGGGCCAACCTCGGCGATAAGAATGGAAATGGAGGCGAAGGCAACGAGCAGGATGGTGGTGAACAGAACCGACGTGAACGCGCTCTTCGGCTTGTTCTGGAGAATCAGCGAGATGATGCGGTGTCCGACACGCACACCGCGCAGCAACCGGATGATGCGCAGCAGCCGCACCAACCGTCCGACGCGCAGCAGGTCCACATTGGGGATGCAAGCGAGCAGGTCAATCCAGCCCCAGCGCATAAATTGAAGCTTCGATTCGGCCCGCCTGAAGCGGATGACAAAATCCACGAAGAAAAGGGAGCAGGCCGTCAGGTCCAGTGCCTGGATGATGCTTGAAACTTCGGGCGGCACCGGAGCAAGGGCGTCAACGATGAGCGCCAGCAGCACCAAAATGGAGATGATGAGCAGAGCGAGTTGGAAGACCGTGAGCCTTTCAGCCGGGTGAGAGCGGGGAGTTTCCATGGGCATTTCGTATCCGAACCGGTGCGGTGATGCACGAATTTCTTGCACCCCGGGACCATTCTACCGGGACCATTCTACCGTTGAGGGCGATGCCGCGTCCCGCTAGGCTGGCCGGGACAAAGCCATGGGTTGGACCGGAACACTTCGCGCCATTCAAACGGCGCAGCGTCGCGCCGAGCGAGAAGAGCAGAAGCGCGGCAAGGAATTACAGCGCCTGGCTGAGGAGCAGGCCCGATTGTCAGCCTTGGAGAGAGCCACTTGGGAAGTTGAAATGTTTGAGAACCGGCTCGCCGTGCTGCTCTCCGTCCACAAGGAGCAAGGCGACATCTGGCAATGGGAGCGCCTGGCCGAAACGCCTTCACCGCCGCGCCCGGATGAAATTCGCCGCCAGCAACGCGAAGTCGAGGCGGAGTCTCCCGCGATGCCGCCGTTAATCGAACCGACGCGGAGCAATCAGCGCGAGGCCGAGATGTTGGTCGAATCGGAGCAACTGCCGCCCGTTCCGGCCGAGCCGGTAATCGGTGACCAACATGAACAGGCAATTCGGGCAATAATGGCGGATACGCCCACGTTGACCGACCCTCCGTGCCGAGGGACACGGCACGAGGATGAAGCCAAGCGCCGATTAACCGGGCTTCCACCTTTGCCGCCAGTGCCGACGAGTGCGCGTCGCCACGAGCAGCCGGTGCTTGCCAAGGAGAGCTCGCTACCGCCGCTTCCTCCCGCGCCGAACAGGAAAAACGCCGGTGCGGCCAAGGTGCAGGCGAAGCTGGAAGCGTTAAGCCACGGGTTAATGGACATGTTCTTTGGAAAGGCCAGAAAGGAGAAGGCCGCCCTCGAACAGGAACTTGCTGCTGCGCGCGAGGCAGACGAGGCCGCTTTCCAACAAGCGAGCAAGGAATACCAAGACCTGGTCAATCAACGCGCGCCCTTTGAAGCGGAACTGAAGGTCGCCCGTGCGTTGGACGAAGCAGAGTTGCAGCCGGCAATGCTCGAATATCGCCGGCTGGCTGACGAGCGGCTGAACCTTGAACATCAGGTCGGGGCCGCCCACGAGGCAGACGAACAGGAGCATCGGCAGGCTCTGGCAGCGTATGAGCAGCAGGCTGCGGTTTGGGAAGAGTTGCAGCGCCAGTTATGCACAGCACGGCAGGCGGACGAATGGGAGTATCATCAAGCCAAGAACGAGCACGCGCTTCTATTGGCCCGCCACCACGAACGGGAAGCTCGACTCGCGATTGCACGGCAGGCGGATGAGGCGGATTACCAAGCCGAACGAGGAGCATACGAACAGGCTTTAGCCCATCGGGAGCAGTTGCTCCGTATTGCGAAGCAGGGCGACGAGATAAAGTTTAGTCTGCTGCTCCGCAAATTTGAGCCGGAGTTCGCCGAATGGCAGGAACAGAACACGCTTGCCCGAGCAGTCGTTGCCGGTGAACGCGCCGCGTATGTCCGCGTCTTGCAGGAACTCACCCCGGCTGCGGAACTCCGAGAATTAGGCTCCACCATTGGCTTTCAGATTCACTCGCCCAAACTGCTTGAAGTCACCGTGAAAGTGAACGGGCTGCAAGCCATTCCTAACGAGGTGAAATCCCTGACCACCAGCGGCAAGGTGTCCGTCAAGGCGATGCCCAAGGGACGATTCCACGAGATTTATCAGGACTACGTGTGCGGCTGCGTGCTGCGCATTGGACGCGAGGTGTTCGCCTTGCTCCCGGTCGAAACGGTCATCGTGACCGCGACGACGGACATTTTTGATTCGCGCACGGGTTGCACTGCGGAGCAGCCGATTCTCTCCGTCGCCATGCCGCGCGGCGTGATGAAGAAACTCGATTTCGACCGGCTCGACCCTTCCGATGCGATGGAGAACTTCCTCCAGCGCGGCGATTTCAAGTCGTCGAGAAAGGCCGGGGCGTTTGTCCCCATCACGCCTCTGACGCCGACGGACTTGGAAACCACCCCGTCGCCGGACGCGGCAGCAAGAACGCCTCCGGCTGGCACTGCGCCATCGCTTCCGCCGATGGTCAACCCCTTCCCGGCCAAGTGGGCGGAAGCCCTGCGCCGAAACGAAATCGAGTTCGGATTCTTGCGCCTCACCGCGACCGAATTGGCCGAACTGCTCGGCAAGCCCCCGCAGGAGAATTTCAGCCTGCCGGAGAGCAAGGCCCTCGCTCGCGCAGTCGAGAGCTTCGGCTACTGCATCGAACCCGACCCGCGCCACGGAGCCGGAAACTTCTGGGGCAACCGTGAGGTCGGCATCTTCCAGCCGCCCACCGGGATGATTCAGGAGCCGTCGGAAAGTTTCCTCGGCGCGTCCGCATTGCTCCAGCTTTGCCTGCTGGTCGCGGCGGCGGACGGTTCAGTGGAACGGGGCGAACTCGACCAGTTCCGGCAGTTCATCGAAAACCAGTTTCAGTTCACGCCGGACGAGCACCAAAGGCTCATCGTGCTCGAAACGCTGCTGGCGCGGAACGCCGCGTCCGCAAAGGTGACGCTGGGCCGCACGGCCAAGCGAGTTCCGCAGGACAAGCACATCGTCATCGCTCAGTTCCTCGTGGACGTGGCGGCGGTGGACGGGGTCATCTCGCCCAAGGAGCACAAGGCGATGGCACGCATCTTCGAGGCGCTGGGCCTCAGTGAGGACACGCTGGACACCTTGATTCGGAACCTGCCTGCCACAGGCCGGGAGGTGGTCATTCAGAGCGCCGAGCCGGCCAAGCCCGGTGAACCGATTCCAGTTCCTGGCAAACGCGACTTCTCCGCGCCGCTGAAACTGGACATGGCTCGCGTCGCGGCCATCTCGGCAGAAACGCATGAGGTCATCGGGTTACTCGCCAAGGCGATGGCGGAGGACGAAACCACAGCGCCAGAACCGAGACTGTTTGGCCAATCGGAGACGGGCACAATGCCGGTCGTGGAAGCCGCGCGGATGCCGCAGGTGGGCGACACGGCTCCGCAACGCACCGGAATTGCACCGGCCGAAACGGTCGGCGCAGCGACGACCTCGACGTTCGACTCCCTCGACCTGAAATACCGTGCCGTTGTAGTCCGGCTGGTAGTTCGTGACACATGGAGCCGCGCTGAATTCGAGGCGCTGGCATGGGAACACCAGTTGATGCCCCTGAGCGTCTTCGACGCCATCAACGAGTGGGCGGACCAACAGCTTGGCGATTTCCTTTTGGAAGGCGAGGCCACCATCATCATCCACCGCAACCTGCTTACCTCCTGATATGAGCGAACCCATCAAACGCCGTGAACGTGACGCTGTGCTTCAATCATTGCAGGCCGGGTTGGTGCCGAAGCTGGGCCTCCACCTGATTCAAGTGGGCCGCAAACAGGAAGTGGCAGCACTCCTGTCCGACCTCGAACGAATCGAGCAAGGCGGCGCGGCCTTTCGCATCGTCGTGGGCCGGTTTGGCAGCGGGAAAAGCTTTTTCCTGAACCTCGTTCGGACGCTGGCCTTGCAGCGCCGTCTGGTGGTCGCGCAGGCGGACTTCACGATGGAGCGGCGCATTCAGGCGACGCAGGGCCAGGCCCGCGCGCTTTGGTCTGAACTCATGCGCAACCTCGCCACAAAGGGCAAGCCAGAGGGCGGTGCGCTGCGGAACCTGTGTGAAGGCTGGATTTCTCAGCTCCATCACGAAGTCACCCATGCCGGTGGGACACCGGACGACGTGAAGAAGCGCATCTTCGCCGACCTGCGCAGCCTGCAAGACCATGTGGGTGGATTCGAGTTCGCGGAAGTGCTGACGCGCTACTACGAGGGACATGTCAGCCACAACGAGGAATTGCAGGGAGCTGCCCTGCGCTGGCTACGTGGCGAGTTCGCCACCAAGACGGAGGCGCGTGCGGTGCTGGGCGTGCGCCGCATCATTGACGACGAAAACTTCTACGACAGCCTCAAGCTCATGGCGGCATTTTGCCGTCTAGCAGGACACGGCGGTCTGCTGGTGGGGTTGGACGAGATGGTCGTGCTCTCCCACCGGCTTCCGAACAGCCGAGCGCGGCAGGCAAACTACGAGACCATCCTGACCATCCTGAACGATGCGCTCCAAGGCAGTGTCAGCGGTTTGGGCTTTCTGCTGGCCGGCACAGACGAGTGCATCGAAGACAAGCGGCGTGGTCTGTTCAGTTACGAAGCGCTGCGCACGCGACTGGCGGAAAATCGTTTTGCCGGCGAAGGCGTGGTGGACTTCTCCGGCCCGGTCATCCGGCTGGCGAACCTGACCCCGGAAGACCTGTTCGTGCTGCTCCGCAACATCCGTCATGTCCACGCCGGCGGTGACCCGAAGAAGTATCTTGTGCCCGACGACGCGCTGGTCGCGGTCTTGCAGAAGGCCAACGAGACGCTCGGTGCGGAGTTTTACAAGACCCCGCGCGAAGTGGTGCGCGCCTTCGTCGGCCTCTTGAGCGTGCTGGAGCAGAACCCCGGCAAGGGCTGGCAGGATTTCGTCGGCGCGAACTTCATCCAGAGGCCCACTGGCGCGGTGTCCGTGGAGGAGGAAGTCGCCAGCGGGGTGGTGCCGAACGACGAGCCGGACGGCGATTTGACCGCGTTCAAACTCTGATGAGCCAGGCCGCCTTCGCCTTGTTGCACGAGGGAGTGCAGCGCGCCATCTACGACCTGGGCTGGAAGCAAATCCGCCCGGTTCAGGCGGAGGCAATCCACGCGCTGCGGAAGGGCGAAGGCCACCTGCTCATCAGCGCGGCCACCGCCAGCGGCAAGACCGAGGCGGCGTTTTTTCCGGTGATTTCCCGTCTGGCCGAGTGCGAGCAGGATTCCATACGCGCCATCTACGTCGGGCCGTTGAAGGCGCTCATCAACGACCAGTTTGGGCGACTGGACCGCCTGTGTGAACGGATGCACATCCCCGTCCACCGCTGGCACGGAGATGTCACTGCCTCGCACAAGCAGGCGCTGCGCCGCGACCCCGGAGGAATCCTGCTCATCACGCCAGAATCACTCGAATCCAACTTCATCAATTACGGCAATCAAGTGCCCCGGCTTTATCGCGGCCTTGAGTTCGTCGTGATTGATGAGCTGCATTCCTTTCTCGGCAACGTGCGCGGTGTCCACTTGTTGAGCCTGCTTTCGCGGCTTCGCGCAGCGACAGGGCGACAGCCGCGCATGATTGGCCTGTCCGCCACGCTCGGCGACCCGGAGATGGGCAAACGCTTTCTGGCTCCCGACGCACCGGCGACGGTCACGCACATTCAGGATGCCGCGACTGGTCGCGCCATCCGCTTCGCCTTGAAGGGCGTGCTGAAAGCGCCCGACCCGGCCAAGGCTGGAAGCGGCGCACGCCGGCTCACGTCAGCCGGCGCGAGGGAGTTCATACAGCACAAGTCAGTCGAACAGCTCCTCGCGGCTGGCGAGTCGCCCCGCACGGAGAGCACGACGGCTAAAGTGGCGACAGAATCCGCGCTTCCCGATGATTTGGACGACATCGCCGAAGACCTCATCCGCCATTTCGCAACATCCACCAACCTCGTCTTCGTGAATTCCCGGCGCACGGCCGAGGAACTCGCCGTTCGCCTGCACGACCGCGTGACGAGGCTCAAGTGGCCGCACGACCCGTTCATGATTCACCACGGGTCGGTCGCCAAGGAGTTGCGCGAGGAAACAGAGACGGCACTCAAGAGCGGCCTGCCCACCACCGCCATCTGTTCGAGCACGCTGGAGATGGGCATAGACATCGGCTCGGTGCGGTCGGTCGGTCAGATAGACCCGCCGTGGAGCGTCGCATCGCTGGTGCAGCGGCTGGGGCGCTCCGGGCGACGCGAGGGCGAGTCGTCCATCATGCGCCTCTACGTCCGCGAGGAGTCGCCTCATGCCGGGAGCCGGCTCACGGATTTGCTCTTTCCCGATTTGCTGCGCGGCATCGCCCTGACCTCGCTCATGCGGCAAAAATGGCTGGAACCCGCAGAGCAGAATCGGATGCACCTCAGCACGCTCGTCCACCAAATCCTGAGCTGGCTCCGGCAGACCGGCGGGATGCCGGCGGCGCGACTGCACGCCGCGCTCGTCGTGGATGGACCGTTCCGAAAGATCAGCCCCGGAGATTTTACCAAGCTGCTGCGTGGTCTGGCTGCTGGCCAGCTCATCGAGCAGGTCCCAACTGGTGATCTGATTCTAGCCCCGGCTGGCGAGCGCATCACGGCCGCGCATGATTTTTATTCCGCTTTCAAGGGCACGGAGATGTTCACCGTGCGGCACGAGAAGAACGCAATCGGCGAACTCCCGTTCGACGCGGTGCCGCCCGTTGGGCAGATTGTGATCCTTGCCGGCAGACGATGGCTCGTCGGCGAAATTGACACCGGCTCGAAGAGCGTGTGGGTGTCTCCCGCGCGGGGCGGGAAGGCACCTGTTTTCGTGGGCAGTGGCGGCGAACTTCACCCTCGAATCGTTCAGGAGATGAAGAGCGTGCTACTCGGCGATGACGAGCCGCCTTTCCTCGACGACCCTGCGCTGGAACTCCTGCGCACCGCCCGTCACGTTGCGCACGCCGTCGGTCTGGACAAGACCGATGTGCTCCCGGCTCCGGGTGGCGTGCGCTGGTTTCCGTGGGCTGGCACGCGTTGCCTGCGCACCTTGGCGATGCTTGCAAAGGCGAACAAGGTGAGTGTTGAAACTGACCGGCTTTCCATATGGCTGTCGGTGGACGGAGTGGGCGGGTTTCGCGACTTCCTCAAGCTGCTGACTGCCACCAAGTATGACCCCATCGTGTTGGGGCATCAGGTGACCCCGCGCGCCGTGGAAAAGTTCGACGAATTCATCCCGGACGAACTCCTCGACCAAGCTGCCGCAACCGAACGTCTCGCGCTGGCCGAGGCGCTCGCAGCAATCGAAGGGGCCGGACAGCGGTTGTCTAATTCCGGTTGGCAGAATGTTCCGAGATGAAATCGGAGCCAAAAGAATCTGGCGGCAGAAATCTCATAAAAACCCGCATAAACCTTTGACGTGTTCCAAGGCTGCGGCGACTATCCAGCGCAGAAAAATGTTGCTTGGCGACTTGCTGGACGCGCTCGGATACACGCAGTCGCGTTTTTATCGGGAGGAGGTCGAATCTCCTGTTCTATCCGTCGCGCACCTGTGGCGGGACGCGAAGAAGGCCAGCGTGCGTGGCACCTACTTCTTCCGCACCTCGCCAGGTGAGGGCGTGATTGTTCGCGAACGTCCTGCGGTCCACGTTGCCGAGGCCAAGACCCCCGAAGAAGCGCGTGAAATTCATCGCAACCTTTGGAGCCAAGGTGTCAACCCGTTCCTAATCGTCTCACTACCCCACCAAGTCCGCGTCTACACCGGCTTCGAGTTCAACCCCGACGACGATAATGCCGGCTTGATTGACGACACGGCGAGCAGCTTACAAAGCCTCGCCACCATCGCTGATCAGCTAGGGTAAGCTCCAAACCATGAAGCACACGCTCTCACCCATCATGAAGGATTTGCAGGATGAGAGCGTGCTCTTTCAAGCGTGGAAGAAAACCTCTGCCTTCATTCGCTCGCACAATTGGTATGCTGATACGCTCGAACTGGATTGGCAGGCCCTGCGGCTGCCCGAGTTTATCAGCGGAATTCGACTGCGCCTCCAGGCAGAGAATTGGACAACCGAGCCGCTGCGGATGGTTCCTGCTCCGAAATCACAAGTGTGGGAAATGACCGGGGGCGTTTGGCAGCCAGCCAGGGGCAAAGGTCAGAAACGACCAAAACCAAAAATCCGTCCACTGGCCCATGTGGACCTTGCGGACCAAGTGATTAGCACAGCAGTAATGCTATGCCTCGCAGACCGAGTGGAAACGATTCAAGGCGAGCCAACGCAAAGCACGAAAACGGCAGGTGACCGTAAGCGACTGCTCAGTTACGGGCACAGATTGTTTTGCGATCAGGATGAGCAGTCTGGGAATCTGCGTCATCGCTGGGGAGCACAGAAGCTCTACCGTGTTTATTCTACCGACTATCAACGATTCTTGTCCCGCCCTGATTCCGTCGCTGATGCTGTGCCACCACCGGATGGCTTTGAGATAGCGATTGTGCATGCGGACCTGTCGCGATTTTACGACCGAGTTCGTCCGGAACTTCTCGCCCAAAGAATGGTGGCGCTCCAGCACGGCATAGAGGAGGTCGAGTTCTTTGCGTTTGCCGCCAAGTTGTTCAACTGGCGTTGGCACGACACCAGACGCGCAGCATCCTACGAAAAAGAAGCAAACATTCAGGGCTTCGACCGCGTGGCATTGCCTCAGGGCTTGGTCTCAGCCGGTTTCTTCTCGAATGTTGTTCTCCTCCCGTTTGACGAGCGACTTTCCCAGAGTTTCGGAACCCCGCTAATTGCTGGTGAACCCACAGTTCTGATTGATGCATGCCGCTACGTGGATGACCTGCGATTCGTTCTTCACGTTCCGAAGGATGTGGAAGAGGAAACAATTCAGGTCAGCGTCGCGGAATGGCTGAATCAGCAGCTTGATTCAGCGGAAACCCACCTGCTTGTCGAACCTGCGAAGACCAAGGCTGTCGTCCGAAATCGGCAGACGCGGTTCTCTGTTCCCCATTCGAGAACTGCTTCACGCATTCAGCACGAACTCTCCGGTGGCTTCGACGTTGAACAGGGCGTCCAACTCATCAACGCGATTGAGGGATTCTTCCACGCGCAGAGGCACTATTCGACAGACGCTCAAGAACCACAGCCCGGACTTCCGACGATCCTGCGAGGCGTTTCCGACATGCGGGATGACACGGCGGCGAGGTTTGCGGCAGGAAGATTTCGGAGAACCTTCCGCTCACTTCGGCCGCTCTTGGAAAGCGAGGCCTTGGCACAAGAGCAACAGTGGCAGGCCGACAATGACGCCGATGCTTTCCGCACTGAACTGCTCATCAGTCGCGAACAGCTTGATGAGAGGGCGCACATCTTTGCCAACGGATTGTTGGAAGCATGGGAAGCCAATCCATCGCAAGTTCGGCTCCTGCGAATCGCCGTGGATATGTTTCCACGAAAGGATTTCATCGAACGCATTCTCGCCCGTCTTCGTCCCTCGTGGCAAATAGGCGACGTCCGCGGGGAACGCCGCGAAGTGATGGCCTACTGCCTCGCGGAGCTATTCAGGGCTGGTGCCACTGAAACAGGGATTGTCACTGATGAAGAGGTTCTCCCTTCGTCTTCGGATGTTGCGGGCTACCACGATGTCCTGCTCGCGGAGGCCAAGAAAATTTGCGAAGCCTCCTGTGAGGCGACAAGCTTGTCACAGCGATTCCCTTGGTATCTGCTTCAGCAAGTCCTGCTCTACCTTTCTGTCAGGCAGGCCACGCCTGCTACAGCATCCCAACTATCGAAGTTGCCGGGACGCGCAAACATCCTTCGACGGTATTGGAGTCTCTGCCAGTTCATCAGCAACGACGTAGCCAACAGCGTGAAGGACAGAGCGAGGTTTCACATTTTGGTCGCGCGTGGATTCGGCGCTGCGGAATCAACCACAACTTTTCTTGCGGCTCACTCCGACGAGCGCTTGCTGGAAGCAGTCGCGGATATTTCCCCTGCTTTTGCTGAGAATGTTTGGGAGCGCATGGATGTCGAACAGCAACGCCAGCTAGCTACGACGGCGAAGAAGCTGCGTCTAGTGAAGGGCAATCGGACGAAAGCCGCTGGAAGAGTCTGTGTCGCCGATCTGGTTACAGAGACGGCGAACATCTGGCACGAAGAGGCAAACCTCGTAATTTTGGCCTCCGAGCTTTTGAAGGTTCGTCAAAAGCACCGTGAGGGGATTCTCACACCATGGCGGGTCTTTTGTCACTTGGACGATGTAAGAGTGGGGCCACTGAAGAAGCGAATTCGACGCGGCACTGTGAGCATTGAAAGCGCGACTGGTGGAGAGCAATACTTCGCACCGCCAGATTGGTGCGAATCCGACGATGAGAAATGTCGCGTCGAAGTTGGGCAAGTTCTTAGATTCCTTCTCACCGGAAGCGTGGAGTATCTGAAGCCGGTCCCGCGTGCGCGTGCTTCATCGTCCACGCCCCGTTACCGGCCAGCGTTGTCACACTGGGAGCAAGGCCGATATGGTTCGTTCAGTGGGCGCGCGGCATTCGGACCCGACTGGCTTCCGCTTTCAACATGGGTGGAAACGCTATTGGTGGAGCTACTTCGCTGGCCGGGCTGTGGAAGTCTGGATTCAATGCAAACGGTGCGACAATTGCGCGCCAAGCTCGTCGAGAGACGGCGGGAACTGTTGCGCCGCCGGGGCAAGGCGACAGGGACTCTCTTTCTTGAGCAGGAAGCGCCGTGGCCGGACAAGCCTCCGGCAGAGTGGCAGCGTCCGTTGCGCATCGGAATCGTCCAATCTGTGGTTCCTTGCGTCGTTGATTTCGCGGTCGCTGACCTGCAACTCAATGCCAACACGATACGGCGCAGACACCGATTACACCTTCGAACCGTGCTTCAAGGCGTGCGCCAGATGTTGCGGGTTCGCCTTACCCACCTTCAAGGCACAACCCCGCGACGCCCCAATCTCGACTGGCTCATTATGCCCGAACTTGCAGTGCATCCGGATGATGTGGACTCCCTGCTTCTGCCCATCGTGCGCGATTTTCGATGCATCATGCTTGTCGGGCTGGTTTATCACCCGCGTGATGCTCGCCCCGGCTCGCCCCTTATCAATTCTGCCCTCTGGTTGATTCCTGAGTGGAGCAGAGCGCGCGGCCTGCAGGTGCGTCGAGTCGAGCAGGGAAAGGCACACCTCGCCCCTGCCGAAGAAAGCGCATTTGGTTCATTCGTGACTCCCTTTCGCCCCACTCAATGGATAGTTCGTTACCGCTGGCACTCCAACCCAGCCCTACCGCCGCTTTTGCTCAGCGCTTCTGTCTGCTACGACGCAACCGACACCGCACTCGCTGCCGACTTGAGAGACCGAAACGACCTCTATGCTGTTTGTGCTTTGAACACTGATGTCGCCACGTTCGACAATCTTGCCGAGAGCCTGAATTACCATCTATTTCAAGGCGTGCTTGTCGTCAACAATGGCACCTACGGAGGGAGCAGCTTCTTCGTGCCTTTGAAAAAGGACTATAGACGGGAGATTCTACACTTTCACGGCCAGCCACAAGCGCACATCGGGTTCGCTGAAATCGACCCGCTAAAAATCATCCAAAGACCAGACGGGAACGAAGCGGATAGACCGCAAGGTAAATGGAAAAAACCGCCTGCCGGCTGGCATAGTCCACACACACCGTGACAACGTCGCGGGAATCGTGTCAGCCGGCAGTTGACGCCCGCCATGGTGCAGCTCAAATCCGGCCAATCTAAGGAACAACGTTTCGTTCACCAGCAGAGCATGGCGGATGGCCCACCGACACGTAAAAGAAACCCACCTCGCGGCGGATTCCCTTTCTGCTCACACCCCCAGCTTCCGAAGCCTGCGCTCCGGTGCGGCGGGTGAGGTGGCCGGACGCGCCCGGCCCTTCGACCAGGTGCGCAACGCGGTGATCTGCTCGGCCATCAACTTCGACAGCGGCACGAACTCCGTGAGCACCCCGGCGATGCCCAGATCGTTCGGCTCGTCCTCCGCATCGAACGCGCCGTAGAGCGCCTCGATGAACACTTGCTCGATTTCGCTGCCGGTCAGGCCCTCGCTGGCACGCGCGAGCTGCGCGACGTCGAAGCTCTCGGCGTCCCGCCGGTGCTTGGCGACGACGATGCGCCAGATGGCCTCGCGCTCCGCCGGGTTGGGCAGGTCCACGAAGAACATCTCGTCAAACCGCCCCTTGCGCAGCAGCTCCGGCGGCAACTGCGACACGTCATTCGCCGTGGCGACCAGGAACACCGGCTTGGTCTTCTCCTGCAACCAGGACAACAACGATCCGAACACGCGCGCCGACGTGCCGCCATCCGTGGAGCCGGACGACTTGGAACCGCTGAAGCCCTTCTCGACCTCATCAATCCACAGCACGCACGGCGCGATGGCCTCGGCCGTCTGGATCACCGAGCGGAGGTTGCTCTCACTCTGCCCGACCAGCCCGGCGAAGATGCGCCCGGCGTCGAGCTTGAGCAGCGGCACGTTGAACACCTGCGCCGTGGCTTTCGCGGTCAACGACTTGCCCGTGCCGGGCAGGCCCAGGATCAGCAAGCCCTTCGGCGAGGGCAGGCCGTAATCCCGGGCGCGCTGGGAGAACGCGTGCCGGCGCTGGAGCAGCCAGTCCTTCAACACGTCTAGCCCGCCGATGGAGTCCAACGATTCCTTCGTGGAGACGATCTCCAGCAGGCCGTTCTTCTTCACCGCCTGCGCCTTCTCCCGGGCTATGATGGTCGGCGTGATCGCGCTCGTTTCCGCCACCGACAACGCGAAGGCATTTTCCGCCTCCATCGTCGTCAGGCCCGAGGCAGCCTCGACCGCCTTCTCCCGGACCTCGACAGCCACGCCGGGGAGCTTGGCCGACTCGATGATGCCGGCGAGCACCGGGCGAAGCTCATCCTTGCCGGGCAGTTGGAACTCAATGACGGTGAGTTCGCGTTCGAGCTCCGGCGGCAGGCAGAGGCGGCAACCGAGGATGACGATCACTTTCTGCCGCATCTTGGCCAGGAGCAACGTGTCCTTGAGCTTGCGCAACAGGATCGGGTTGGGATCACTCAGGAACAGATGAAAGTCCTTGAGCAGGACCAGCGACTTCTCCGGCAGTGAACCGACCGCCTCCAACGCCTCCAGCGGATCGTTGGCGTTCTTCACGGTCTTGCTCGCCACGTCCACCAGGCCATCCACCACCGACCAGAAGTGCAAGTGGTAGGCGAGGCGGTCGGCGATGGCCCGGAACTCCGCCTCGACGCGCAGCTCCTCCGGCGAGACGACGTAGAGGCCGGGATAACCGGCGCGGATGTAATTCGTGAGGGCGAGGGACATCTCAGACGGCGAAACGGCGCTGTCCGAGACTGGGCTTTTCGATGGTTTTGGATTGGGCATGGTGGGGTTGGGGTTGGGCTGTCAATGGTTCGTAGTTGTGGGTGGCGATGCTGTGGTGGTCGGCCTGGCCGAGGTCCACCCAGCGGGTGTGCTTGCACGAGCGGGAGCCGTCCGCCGCGAGGCGACGTGTCCAGCCCGGACAGTTGCAGGACAGGGACCGGTCGGTGTAACGGAGCGTCTGGTATTCGCGGTCGGGGTTTGAGTCCGACGCGAACGTCCAGACCTGGCTGATGGGCTGGCTCATGGGGTTAGTGGTTGAGGTGTTGAACTTCCCACGCCAGGCAGCGGGAACGTGAGGAGTCCGAGCAGAGGATCGCCCCGCTCGCATCCGTCACGTCCCACTCCTGAGTGGCAGGGTTGAACTCGATGCTGGTGGCGCGCTCGACGTGCAGCGTGCCGATGGATTGCAGCGGGATGGCGTCGGTGTGGAGACAGTGGCCGTGGCCGTCCGCGTCGAACGTCAGCACCGGGTTCATGTGCCGAGCGTTTGCTGCCGCGTGGCCCGGGCCTGCTGGTGGAACTCGGGCTTCTTGACCTTCGCGTTCACCACGCCCAGCGCGGCTTCGAGGAACCGGGTGGCCTGCTCGCAGTCCGATCCCTTGAACCCGACGCCCTCGATGGTGAACTCGCCGGTGGGCGAGACGATGATTTCGATGGTGGGTTTCATAGGGTGGCGAGGACGAGCTTGATGGAGCCGTTGGGTTGGGAGCGGCGCAGGACGGTCATGCCCTTCTTCCTCGCCTCCAGGGTCGCCTTGTGGACGCCGTAGAGCTGAAGGAGCCGGCCGAAGTTCTGGCCGACCTCCTTCTCGACATGGCCGTCCCACCAGTCGGTCGTGAGACCGTAGGTGCCGTCGGGCTGCTGGTTGAGGGCCACGTCGTAGGGGCCTTTGAGCCGGAGGACGAAGTCGCCCTTGGTCTTGTTGCTGATGTAGCCGCGCGCTTCCGTGTTGGCGAGGAGCTGCAGGCCCAGTTCGCTGACGGCGGCGCGCAAGGCCGTGATGTCCTTGATCTGCGTTTTGATGGTGGTGAAGTGAGACATGGGATTGTTGAGAGTTGTTGGTTGAGGGTTGAGAGGGGAGCCACAGATGAACACAGATTGAACACAGATGAAGGCCCTCCCCCATCTGTGTTTCATCTGTGCCAATCTGTGGCTAAGAATCCCGCGCGGTGTTGGTGAGGACTCAGGCAGCGGCTTCGTAATCGAAGGCGCCCGGTGGGATTTCGGCGAGGAGTTCGTCGGGCATGACGCCGTGCTTGAGGCAGGCTTCGATGATGACTTGGCTGACGTCATCCGCCGCCAGCGTGCTGAGTTCGGCCACCCATTGCTGTTCCGGGACGGCGAGCGCCGCGCAACGGTGGTGGATTTCCTCCAGCGCCTCGTCGAGCCGGAACCGTGAGCGCAGGCCCGGTTCGAGCCGGTCCAAGTCCCAGCGTTGCTCGGGCAGCAAGGGCCGACGTTCCATGGCGACCTCGACGAGGTTTGCCCGCCAGGCGTCGGGGAAGTCCACCGTGACCTTCCCGCCCATCTGGAACCGCGCCAGCTCATCGAGCATGCCCGGCGGCACCATCGCCGCCAGCGCGGGGTCCACCGGCCAGAACCGGCTCAGGTCCGGCTCGAAGCAGTGGCCGTCCAGATACAGCCGGGCGTGCAGCTCATGCTGCTCGGCGTCCATCCGGCCCACCGTGAGGTGCAGCCCGTCCTGGTTCCACTCGTTCTGCTCGTCCGTGGACGACTGGAACGCGCTGGCCGAGCAATGATGATGCGCGGTGCCGAAGTAGAGCCAGTCATCCGACGGCTCGGACTGCCACGAGGCAAACCGCGCCCGTGCCTGATCGGGTGTTTCTTGTGCCGGCAGCTCGCGCGCCGTCATGCCCGTGCGAGCCTCCTGCGGAAAGGCCCACGCGCCCCAGCGGCCGAGCTGGTGGTTCACGTAGAGGCGCACCTGGCTCTCGCTCTGCATCTCCTTGTGCGTCCAGCGGAAGAACGACATCACCTGATGCCACAGCTCCGGCGTGAACTTCGGCCCGGCGTAGTCGAGCCGCCCCTTGGCGGTCTTGACCTCGTAATCGATGCGGCAGTTCAAGAGGCCGGGCACTTCCTTGGTTTCACTGACTTCTGCTTGGTTGAGTTTGATGAGTTTCATGTTGGGTTGGGGTTGAAAGGGGAGGAACCACGAAGACCTTTGCAAGCCTGCGTGGTTCCAAGGGCGGACTCGGGGATCACAGCTCCGCCGCCAGCTCGGGGTGGCGCTCCCGCACGAAGGCG
>JBEBFV010000183.1:0-10899 GCA_040081795.1 Limisphaerales bacterium
GCGGTGGAGGGACGCCCAACCGGCGCGCTGGGACAGACGCGCCCTACCAACGTGGGCCTTCGAGCGGAGGAGGAGGCCGGCGGTGCTCCCTCCGACCCGAGGCGGACGGACGCCCTCCCTCGCCCAGCGGGAGAGGGCCGGGGTAAGAGAGAAAGCACGGGCAGCCCGTGCAGGCCGGTGTGACCGTTGCATCATTGGCGTTCTATGGTGGACCGCGATAGCCGACGCCAACCACTCGCCATCCGTTGGTTGTGCGTCGCAAGTCGTAGTCATATCCGATTGCAGGATTCCATCGGTCGCCAAAATCAACCACGACATCCACGCCATCACGAGTTCCGATGGAGCGCAGTTCACCCGCCATTCGTTCGCGAATCTTTCGCCACGACATCACGCTCTTGTCCTTGGCAGAACCATTGACGTGCCTATGGGGCGCAAAGTCACCGCTGAGAAGCGCGGCCCGCTCGCGGAAGACGACCTGCTTAATCTCGTCGATTTCAAGCGGAGTCAACGGTCCCGTGATGGCAACGACGCGACGCGGCGGCAATGACAGGTAAGCACCGGCCACTATCAACAGGAGCAATCCTGCGGCAATGATGATTGCTGGTTTGGCCTTCATGCTCGCTCATCAAGCCGCCGGAAGCTTCTACGTTCGTGATTCCAACCGTCACCTCACGGATGAATCACAATCTGCGGCGGGGGCGGCGGGAGGGCGATGCCTTCCGCTGGCACGGTGGGCGCAGCCGGCGCACCGGGCACGGGCGGCATCGCTCCGGGGGACGGGGCGGGCGCGCCGATTTTCTGGCTGGTCTGCTTGATGGAGGCGCTGACCCACTTGAAGAACTGCTTGAAGGCGTCGGGGGTCATTTCCTTCATCACCAGGACGGTCTCGGTGCAGTGCTTGAGCACGTCCGGGTCGGCCTTTTCGCCGCAGGCCACGGCGATGAGGTTGCCGGGGCGGCGCTGCTTGACGGTGGCGGCGTGGGCTTCCCAATCGTCGGTCGGCTCGCCGTCGGTGAAGATGAAGATGAGGGGCTTCCAGTCGCCCTTCTTCTCGGGGGTGGTCTTCTGCACCTCGCGGTCAATGCAATCCATGAGGAGCTTCAGTGCCGCGCCGAAGGAGGTGGTGCCGCCGGCCCGGATGTCGGGCGGGACGAAGCTGGTCAGCTCGGTGAGGGGGACGACCTGCTGGGCGTTGGCGTCGAAGGTGATGACGCTGAGGTAGGCGCACTCGACGGCGGAGGGGTCGCCCATGAGTTCGCTATGGAGGGAGCGAATGCCGGATTTCACGGACTCGATGGGCGCGCCGTTCATGGAGCCGGAGCAGTCGGCGAGGATGTAAACGGGGAGGCGGCGGACGGACATGGTGTGGCCTTTGGGTTGAGTGGTTGCTTGCTGGCGCGGAGTGTCGGGAGAAAGGGCGGGAGAGGGCAAGGAAATTGGAGGCGGGGAAAGTGATTAGTAATTAGTGATTAGCGAGGAGTGCGCGGCCCGCACTGAGCCGCGTCGACGTTCAGACTAAGCACTAATTACTAATCACTCTTCTCCGCTGTTGCCGCCGGACCCGAGAGTGCTCCCGACCGCCAGCGGATGCCCGGCGAGGAACTCGCCTACGGTCATGCGACGGCTGCCTTCCTTCTGCACTTCGAGGAGACGCAACGCGCCTTCGCGGCTGGCGACGACGAGGCCGGACTTGTCGGCGACGAGAACTTGGCCGGGCGCGCCCGAACCGGCGGCGAGTTCTGCGCGCCAGACTTTCAGGAGGAGCGGCTTGGGCGAGGCGGGCAGGAAGGTGAAGGTGCCGGGCCAGGGGGTGAAGGCGCGGAGGCGGTTGTGCAGGACGTGCGCGGGCTGGGACCAGTCGAGGCGGCCATCGTCCTTGGTGAGCTTGCGCGCGTAGGTGGTGGCGGCGGCGGGCTGCGGCTGTGGCTGAAGTTCGCCGCTGACATAGCGGGGGATGGTTTGCACGAGCAGCTCCGCGCCGAGGACGGCGAGGCGGTCGTGGAGGGTTTGGGCGTTGTCGTCGGGCGCGATGGGCGTGCTGTGTGTCGAGATGATCCCGCCGGTGTCGAGGCCGGCGTCCATGCGCATGATGGTCACGCCGGTCTGGGCGTCGCCTTCGAGGATGGCCCACTGGATCGGGGCCGCGCCGCGCCAGCGCGGGAGAAGCGAGGTGTGGACGTTCAGGCAGCCGTGCGGCGGGATGTCGAGCAAGGCCTGTGGAAGAATCTGTCCGTAGGCGAGCACGGCGATGAGGTCGGGGCGCAACTCGCGGAGCTGGGCGATGAAGGCTTCGTTCCGCGCGCGCTCGGGCTGGAACACGTGCAGGCCGAGGCGGAGGGCAAGTTCCTTGACCGGCGGCGGCTGGAGTTTCAGGTCGCGGCCCTTGGGCTTGTCCGGCTGCACGACGACGCCGACAACCTGGAAGCCAGGCGTCGTGGCGAGGGCTTGCAACGTCGGACAGGCGATGTCCGGCGTGCCCATGAAGACGATGCGCAGCATGGGCGGAGTGTCGGGGGCGTGGGCGGAGGGGGCAAGCGCAGCGTGGCGCAGCACGTTTCTACGAACTCGCGCTCGTGTAGCGTTTCAGAGCCGTGCGCCAGAGCAGTTCCGACGCGGCGAAGATGAGCGCGGCGAGTGAGACGAGCAGGAGCATCTCGAACGGGGAAGCGAGCTTGTCCACGAGGAGTTTCACCGGGACGTTCGAGACGAGGAGCATCGGGAGGGCGAAGGTGAAGACGGCCTTGAACGCGCCGCGAAAGGCCTCGTCGGGCAGGCGGGCGATGTTGAAGAGATTGTAGTAGCCCCAGACGATGCCTTGCGCGCGGACGGTCCAGAAGCTCGACGCCGAGAGCATCAGCATGAGCGAGTAATGGATGAGGATGCCGATGAGGATGAGCGCGAGGAAGCCGATGACTTGCGCGACGCCGGGGGTGTGGCCGAGCCGATGCAGCGCGTAGCCGATGACGCAGAGCGCACCGAAAGCGTTGACGAAGCCGCCGAGGTCCACCTGACGAAAGCTGACGAGGAAGCGCGTGTTGACGGGCAGCAGCAGCATGAAGTCGAGCTTGCCGGTGCGGATATGCTCGGAGAGCGCGGTGAGGTTGGTGAGGAAGATGGCGGTGAAGAGCTGCTGGATGAGGTGGCTCGTGCCGACGAGCGCGACGACCTGCCACTTGGTCCAGGTGCCGATGCTCTCCGTGTGCAGGTAGAGCACGCCGATGAACGTGAGCTGGAGCGCGAACCACAGGCCTTCCACGACGATCCACATGAGGAAGTTCACCTTGAAGCCCAGCTCGCGGATGACGGAGTTGCGCCAGAGCGCGGCGTAGAGACTGAGATAGCTGCGAAGAGTGATTAGTGAATAGTGATTAGTCGCCGTGGGCGGTGGCGGCACAGACTTCGGGAGTGAGGTAGGGGACGGCGAATTCATCTTAGCCTCCGACCGCAGAGTATTTCCTGATGCCGTGGCTCCAGACGAGGCAGGCGAGCGTATAGGCGGCGATGACCCATAGGAGTTGCACGAGCACGCCGAGCCAGAGAGCGTCGCCGTTCACGCGGCCCAGCCAGATGCTCACGGGGAAGAAGAGCATGTAGGGAAAGGGCGTGTAATCCAGTGCGCCGGCGATGGCGGGCGGCAGCAGATCCAATGGGAAGAGGTGGCCGCCGGCGATGTATTCGAAGGCGAACGCGATGAAGATGACCGTCGCGACCTCCAGCAGCCAGAAGGCAAGCAGCGCCAGTGTGAAGCTGAGAAGGAATTGCATCAGCGCGGTGAGCATGAGCGACACGACGAACCACGCGGCGGCCGTGGCATCGGGCGGCAGCACGAAGTTGTCCCGCAGCAGCCAGATGAACGCGCAGGTCGGCACCAGCGCGACGGCGGCGAACACGATCCGGCCCGCGCCGAAGAGGCAGAGGCGGTAGGTGAGGTAGTCCATCGGCTTGAGGAGGAACTGGCTGATGTTGCCGTCCTTGATGTCGGCGGCGATCTGCCAGTCGTCCTCGGTCACGCCGGTGAGCGCGTCCACGATGGTGATGACGAGGTAGTAGGAAATCATCTGCGTCAGCTCGTAGCTGGCGATCCGGCCGCCGGCCTTGCCCTCGAAGATTGTGCGCCAGACGGAGATGACGGCGATGAGCGGGATGAGGCCGAACGTGGCACGGAAGAGGAAGTTCATCCGATACACCAGCGTGTTCTGGAGGCCGATGTTCAGGACGTGCCAGTATTTTTCCATCGCGGTCTGCTTCCGTTCCTACTCCTGCTCTTGATCCTGATCCCGCGTGAGTTCGCCGGACGAGCGCGGAGGAGCAGGATTAGATTAGGATCAGGAGATCGATCAAGGAGTTTCCCCGCGAGCCAGCGCGAGCCAGCGCTTGACCGGCTGGGGGTGAATCCCTAGTTTTTCGCACGCGCGACTGGTGGTCGTAGCTCAATGGTAGAGTCCAAGCTTGTGGAGCTTGTTGTTGCGGGTTCGAATCCCGTCGGCCACCCCACCCTGCTTCACCCCCGCTTCCGGTCACACACAGTCTCACTTCCTCAGCGTGAGCATCACCTGCCGCACGTCCATCGCGCTCTGGCCGGGGATATCCAGCGCACGCAACGTGAGCGCGCCCCGGCCACTCTCCAGCTTGATGGTGCCGAGGTGCAGCGGGCGGAACTCCTTCATCCGTGACTCGGCCGCCGGGCGCGGGATCGTGTCCTGGTTCGTGTAGAGCGGCGGGTTCCACGCGGGCGCGACTTTTCCAGCCAGCTTGCTGCCATTGAAGGACAGCTCCACCACCGCGCCCGCCTCGGCGGCCGTGTAGAGGATCGTCACGTCGTAGCTGCCGGTCGTGTTCACCGCGATGTCCCACGTCATCGAGTCGGTGGCGGATTTCCAGTTCACGAAGTAGGAGCTGTTCGGCGCGCCCGCGCTGCGCTTGATGTCGCCGTGCGCCACGCCGTCGCGAGCGGGCAGCGGCGTCATGGGGAACTCCGGGTAGCCGACGGGATACGGGCGGTCGTCGGGCGGGAGTCCGCCGCCCTTGGTCTTGCCCTTCGCGTTGGGCACGGGTGCGGCGACGCGGCCGAGCACGTCCTTGCGCCAGTCGGTGACGGCGGCCGCAAACTTCGCGGCGACCTCGGGCTTGTCCGCCGCGATGTTCTTCGCCTGGCCGGGATCGGCGGCCATGTCGAACAGCTCGCCGGTGTTGCTGAAGCGGTATTGCTGCGAGCGCGCGCTGACGTTGCCGTTCCAGTGCGAGAAGATCGTCCGGTCCGGCCAGCCGCGCCGCTGTGCGCCGACGAGCAGGTTGGAAAGGTTCTGGCCGTCGAGCGGCTTGTCACCGACGCGCTTCACGCCGGCCATCGCCGTGAGCGTGGGCAGCAGGTCAATCGCGCCGGCGATCTCACGCACCACCGTGCCGGGTTGGATGCCGCCGCCAGGCCAGCGGATGAAGAACGTCGAACGCACGCCGCCCTCGTCGGTCGAGCCTTTGCGGCCCTTCATGCCGCCGTTCCAACGCCACGAATTCGGGCCGTTGTCTGAGAAGTAGATGACGATCGTGTTGTCGGCGAGCTTGAGTTCGTCGAGGCGCTTGAGCACGCGGCCCACGTTCCAATCGAGGTTCTCGACCATCGCCAGCGCGCACCGCGTCTCGGGCAGCGTCTCCTTGTCGCCGTCCTGGCCGCGCATCGCGATGGGCGCGTCTTTCTGCTTCTGCCAGAACTTGTCCGGCACGGCCCACGGCGAGTGCGGCGTGTTGAACGGCACGTAGCAGAAGAACGGCTTGGCCTTGTTCTTCTTGATGAAGCCAAGCGCGTGGTCCGTGAGGTCGTCCGCGATGAAGCCCTTGCCGCGAACCAGCTTGCCGTTCTGCTCCAGCGGCGGGTCGAAGTATTCGCCCCAGTGGCCGGAGGTGAAACCGTAGTATTCCTCGAAGCCGCGCGCGTTTGGGTGATGCGGCCACTGGCTGCCGTTGTGCCATTTGCCGAACGCGCCGGTCGCGTAGCCCGCCGCCTTGAATGCATCGGCGATGGTCTTCTCATCCAAGCTCAACCGTTCCAGCCCGGTCGAGACGCCGCGCACGCCGCCGCGCGGATGGTAGCGGCCCGTGAGAAACTCCGCGCGCGTCGGCGCGCACACGGAGCAGACGTAGAAGCGGTCCAGCACCGCGCCAGTGCGCGCGATGGAGTCAATGTTCGGCGTCTTGAGGTTGGTATTGCCGTTGAACGAGTAGTCGCCCCAGCCCGAGTCGTCGGCGAGGAAGATGAGGATGTTCGGGCGCCTGGCTGGTTCAGCGCCGAAGGTTTGCGCAACGTGGAAGCAGACAGCGGCGAGAACGAGCAGGCGGAAAAGAAAGTTCCGTTTCATATGTGAACGCGACTCGAAGTCTATTCTCCCGCAGCCTGTCCGGCGAGCGTTGAGTTGAAGGAGCAACGCGCTGCCGCACCGAGCCTACGCCAGCTCGAACCCCGGAATCGTCCCGTTGCTGGAGGAACCGAACGTGTTCACGTCCGCGCCGAGCCGGCGGAGGAACTGCACGTAGAGATTCGAGAGCGGCGGGTTCTTCTTCGGGTCGAAGGCGATGTGCTGCCCGTGCCGGAATCCACCGCCGGCGACGAGGATGGGCAGGTTCTTGTTGTCGTGGCTGCTGGCGTTGCCGAGGTTGCTGCCGAACATCACAATCGTGCGGTCGAGCAAGTTACCGCCCTGTTCCTGCGTGCCCTTGAGCTTGGCGAGCAGCTCGCCAAAGAGTTTCATCTGCTGGAGTTCAACCACCTTCAGCTCCGCGAGCTTCAGCGGGTCCTGGCCGTGGTGGGAGAGGTTGTGCCAGTCCTGCGTGACGCCCGGGATGACCGGCACGGCGTTGAGCCCGTTCAGCGCAAAGGTGATAAAGCGCGTCGAGTCCGTCTGGAGAGCGAGGTGGATCAGGTCCACCATCAGCCGCACGCGCGCGGGCACTTCGACGGAGCTGTTGATGTCCACGGGCGGCTTGGCGTCCACCTTCGGTTTCGGGCGGCGCGCCCAGTCCTGGGCCTTGACCATGCGCACCTCGACCTCGCGGACGGAGGTGAAATACTCGTCGAGCTTCTCGCGATCGGGCTTGCCGAGGCCGCGTTGGAAGTCCTTCGCCTCCTCCAGCACGGTGTCCATGATGCTCTGGCCCTGCTTGAGCCGCTGCACCTGCGCGTTCACCTCGTTTGCCGTGCCGTCCACGAACATATTTTTGAAGACGCGCGAGGGACGTTCATCCGCCGGGATCGGCACGCCGCTGCGCGTGAACGACAGTCCCCGGCTCGACGACGACGCGAGCGTGAGCGACCCGAACCGCGTGTCCGGCACGAGCTTCTCAATGGCGAACTGGTCGAGCGAGATGGTGTTCTTGAAATTGTCCGCGCGCGGGTGCGGGGCGGACGTGAGGTAACACAGCTCGGCCGGATGCCCGCCGTCCACTTCGGGATGCGAGAGGCCGGAGAAGACGGTGAAATCCTTGCGGAACTCCGCGAGCGGTTCGAGGTAAGGCGTCAGCGCGTAGTCCTTGCCAGTCTGCTCGGGGAACAGGTTCGGCGTGTGCAGGCCGAGCGTAGTGTTGATGCAGATCATCCGGCGCGGCGGCGCGGCGGCGGCCTGCGCGCGCAACGGCGTCATCGCCTCAAGCAACGGCAGCGCAAGCGTGACGCCAGCACCGCGGAGGAAGATGCGGCGGGTGAGAGCAAGGGGACGGGTGATTTGCATATGTGTCTGGGGAAGACAATCAGACTTTCGGAGCGGGAGACAAGGAGAAGGTGCGGTGGTGCCCCAGGTGTTTTTGGAGCGAATGTCCACCATGCGGGCCAGTCCTGCATGGACACGAGCAGGCGAGGAGTTCATCCGCCCGAGGTTGAGCACGGGTGTTCGGAGGCGTGAGGCAATCGCGTTCGACCGCAAACTTGCAGCCTTCGCCGCCAACAATGGCTTTTCCGCTTCCGGCAGGTGTTGCCCAACTTGAAAACCTTCGCGCCACATTTTGACGTTGGAATAAATCCTTCCAGCCGCTATCCAATGCCCGTTAAGCACTCCAGTCCGAACAAGAAGCCATGACAGGAACGATGCCACCAGCAAGGCCGTCCAACTCGCCCGGCAGCAATGCCGCCGCCGCCGACTATTCGGTGATGGTGCTGCTGGTGGACGACCAGGTCATGGTCGCGGAGGCCATCCGCCGCTGCCTCGCGAACCAGCCGAACATAGATTTCCATTACTGCATTGACCCCACGGAGGCGGTGCGGCTCGCGAACCAGATCAAGCCCACGGTCATCCTCCAGGACTTGGTCATGCCGGGCATTGACGGCCTCACGCTTGTCCGCCAGTTCCGCGCGAACCCCGGCACGCAGGAGACGCCCATCATCGTCCTCTCCACGAAGGAGGAGCCAACGATCAAGGCGCAGGCCTTCGCCGCCGGCGCGAACGACTATCTCGTCAAGCTGCCCGACAAGGTCGAGCTGATCGCGCGCATCCGCTACCACTCGAAGGCGCATCAAAGCGCAATCCAGCGCGACGAAGCCTACCGCGCGCTGCGCGAAAGCCAGCAGCAGCTCGTGGACAGCAACACGGCGCTCATCGCGCTGAACCAGAAGCTCGAGGAGGCCACGCGCGCCAAGTCCGAGTTCCTCGCCAACACCAGCCACGAGATCCGCACGCCGATGAATGGCATCATCGGCATGACCTCTTTGCTGATGGACACCGAGCTGTCCAACGAGCAGCGCGACTTCGTCGAGACCGTCCGCAGCTCCGCCGACTCGCTGCTGAACATCATCAACGACATCCTCGACTTCTCGAAGATCGAGGCCGGCAAGCTCGACCTCGAGCGCCATCCCTTCGAGCTGCGCACCTGCCTCGAAGAGGCGCTGGACCTCCTCACACCGCGCGCGGCGGAGAAGAAGCTCGATCTCGTGTATGCGGTCGAGGACAACCTCCCGCCGATCATCGAGGGCGACGTCACGCGCCTGCGCCAGATCATTGTCAACTTGGTCAGCAACGCGGTGAAGTTCACCGCCCAGGGCGAGGTGGCCATCGCCGTCAGCCGGGAGGAAAGCCCAGGCGACCTGGCCGGCTCTGAAACCCCGGTCGACCCCGAGTCCTTCTTCATCCGCATTTCCGTCCGCGACACCGGCATCGGCATCCCGGCGAACAAGATGGACCGGCTCTTCAAGTCGTTCACGCAGGTGGACAGCTCGACGACGCGCCAGTTCGGCGGCACGGGCCTGGGGCTGGCGATCTGCAAGCGACTCGCCGAGCTGATGGGCGGCAAAATATGGGTCGAGAGCGACGCTGGCAAAGGCTCGACATTCCACATTGTCATACGCACGCAGGCCGCGCACACACAGACGCCAAACAGCGCCGCCGCCCCGGCCGGCAAGCTGGAGCAGAAGCGCGTCCTGCTCGTCGAGGACAACGGTTCCAACCGCAAGGCCGTCGCACAATACCTTCGCTGGGCCGGAGCCGAACTGCGCGCGGTGGCCACCAGCAAGGAGGCGCTCGACTTGCTCTCGGGCGGTGATCGCTTCGACGCCATCGTGCTCGACCTGCAACTGCCCGAGATGGACGGACTCACGCTCGCGCAGTTCGTCCGCCGCGTGCCGGGCTGTGATGCGACTCCGCTCCTGCTCCTGACCGACACGCGTCTGCGCTCGGACGACCCGCGCCCTGGCGCGGTCGGCATCTCGCTCTACGTCTACAAGCCCATCCGGCCTGCGCAGGTCTTCGACGCCCTCGTGCGCGCGGTGGAGAACAAGCCCCGCACGGACAAGAAATCCCCCGTCACCTCGGAGTTCGACAGCACGATGGCCGAACGTCTGCCGCTACGGCTCATGCTGGCAGACGACAACATCATCAACCAGAAGGTCGGCGTGAAAATGCTTCAGCGCCTCGGCTACCGGCCCGAGGTCGCCGCCAACGGCGTCGAGGTGCTCAAGCTCCTTGAACAGCAGCCCTTCGACCTCATCTTTCTCGATGTGCAGATGCCCGAGATGGACGGCTTCGAGGCCGCCCGTCGTATCCACCTTCAATGGCCGGACCCGCGCCGACCCCGCCTCGTCGCCATGACAGGCAACGCGCTCGAGGGCGACCGCGAGAAATGCCTGAGCGCCGGCATGGACGATTACGTGGCCAAGCCGGTGCGCATCACCGAGCTGCAAGCAGTAATCGAGCGCTGGGGCCAGGCCCGCCTGACTGCGCTCGCGACCGGCAGTCGTCCGGCGTCGGCGTCGGCGTCGGCGACTGACCAGCCTGTTCTTGATGCCACCATCATCGCCGAGCTGAACGAGATGAAGTCCAAGGATGGTGTTCCGCTCCTGCACGAGCTGATTGACCTCTTCATGCAGAATGCGCCCACGCACCTGGAGCAGATCAAGAACTCCGGCGACAATCTCCAGCAGCTCGCCTTTGCCGCGCACATCTTCCGTGGCATGAGTCTGAACCTCGGCGCGAACGCACTCGGCAACCTTTGCCAGGAGCTGGAAACCCTCGCCACCAGCGGCAACACGCAGGGTGTCCCCGCGCTCGTCCCCAAGATCGAGGAAGCTTTCAAGCAGACCTGCGTGGCCTTCGCGCGCATCCGCTCCGGCCAGCAATAGCACGCGGCGACCCTGTAGCGGCGGGTCTGCGACCGCCGTCCCCCCCTCCGACCGGCGCTCACAGAGCGCCGCTACAATTCCAAGCGGTCCACTTAGCTCCGCAACTACCGGGTTCCCAGCCCGCGCCCCTTCTGGTAATTGTCTGCCCATGCTCCTTGCTTGCCGCCTCGTCGTCGCGCTGCTCGCCGCGTCGGTTCTCTGCTCCCACGCCGCCACCCCGAAGCAGAACGTCCTCTTCATCATGGCTGATGACTTCCGGCCCGAACTCGCCACCTACGGCTCGCCCGCGTTCACGCCGAATCTCA
>JBEBFV010000609.1:0-2887 GCA_040081795.1 Limisphaerales bacterium
ACCGCCTCGCGAAGCGCACGGTCCAGTTCGACCGCGCCTACTGCCAGCAGGCCGTCTGCAACCCCTCCCGCTCCTCGCTGCTCACCGGCCGCCGCCCCGACACGCTCCGCATCTGGAACAACGGAACCCATTTCCGCGAGCTGAATCCCGATGTGATGACGCTGCCGCTCTGGTTCAAGCAGCACGGCTACACCACACGCTGCGTCGGGAAGATCTTCCACAACTGGCACACGAAGGAGAAGGGCGACGCCCGCTCGTGGAGCGCGCCGGAGTTCCTCCACTACGCAACGCACGGCGAGGACGACGCGCGCATGAGCGGACCGCTCCCGCCGAACCTCGCCTCGCCCGCCCCGCGCCAATACACGTCGGTCCCGCTCTACGAGTGCCGCGACGTGCCGGATGAGGCTTACTACGACGGTCGCGTCGCCGCCGAGGCCGTGCGCGTGCTGGCCGAGGCGAAGGACAAGCCGTTCTTCCTCGCGGTCGGCTTCTGGAAGCCGCACGCGCCCTTCAACGCGCCCAAGAAATACTGGGATCTCTACGACCGCGCGAAGCTGCCCTCGCTCAACCCCGCACGCCCGACCGGCGCGCCGGACATCGCCTTCCACGACGGCCGTGAGCTGCGCGGTGTGCCGCCGAACCAGGTCACGTTCACGCCGGAGCAGGCCGCCGAGATCCGACACGGCTACTTCGCGAACATCAGCTACCTCGACGCCCAGCTCGGCAAAGTCCTCGACGCTCTTGATCGCAGCGGCGTCAGCGAGCGCACCATCATCACGTTCGTCGGCGATCACGGCTACCACCTCGGCGAGCACGGTCTCTGGGGCAAGACCTCGACTTACGAGTATGACGCGCGCGTGCCGTTCTTTATCGGCGCGCCGGGCCGGGCCGCCTCCGGCAAGACCACGCGCTGCCTCGCCGAGTTGGTGGACTTGTTCCCCACTCTCGTTGACCTGTGCGGCCTGCCCAAACCTCCCGGCCTCGATGGCGTGAGCCTGGTGCCGACGCTCATCGAGCCGGCGCGCCTGACGAAAACCGCCGCCTTCACCCAGCATCCGCGACCAGCCTATTACGACCGCGAGCCCGACAAGCAGCCCAAGGCCATGGGCGTCAGCGTCCGCACCGCAAAGGTCCGCTACACCGAGTGGCGCGACTGGAAATCCGGCGCGGTCATCGGACGCGAACTCTACGACAACGCCGACGAGCCACGTGAGCTTCGTGGCGTCCTCGACGACCCGCAGTTCGCCAAGGCGCAGCGCGAGGCCGAGACGCTGCTGCGGAAACAATTTCCCCAGGCCCCGCGCTGATGGAAGCTTCTCGAAGAACTCCCTGCTGCCGCGTGTCTTTCTCTGTGTGCGACTGAAGCCATCCAACCTCCTCGCGCTCGGGGTCACGTTCAGCCTGGCCGTCCTGGGCCGCGCCGCCGAGCCGGTGCGCTACAACCGCGACATCCGGCCCATCCTCTCGGACAAGTGCTTCTTCTGCCACGGCCCTGATGAGAAGAAGCGCGAGTCCGGCCTGCGGCTCGACACCCGCGAAGGCGCGCTCAAGAAGAACGCCATCGTCCCCGGCAAGCCCGCGCAGAGCGAACTGCTCAAGCGCGTGACCACGAAGGACGCGGGCGACCACATGCCCCCCGCGAAGTCCAAGCTCGCGAGCCTAACGACCGGCGAAGTGGAGTTGCTGCGCCGGTGGATTGCCGAAGGCGCGCAGTATGAGGCGCACTGGGCGTTTGTGCCGCTTAGTGCCAGTGTTCAGTCTTCAGTGATCAGTAATCAGTCGCGCCCGCCTGCAAAATCCGCTCCGAACGCCAAACTGAAAACTGAACACTGGTCACTGAATACTTCCCCCGTGGACGCTTTGGTGTCATCGGGCCTCGCCCCGCGCAAGCTCAAGCTCCAACCCGAAGCCGACCCCGCCACTCTCCTGCGCCGCCTCTCCTTCGATCTCACCGGCCTCCCGCCGTCGCCTGCCGAAGTCGAGAGCTTCCTACGTGAGGTCTCACTTTCTCACTCTCCCACTTTCCCACCTGCCGACGGAGCAGGTGAGAAAGCGAGAAAGCGGGAAAGGGAGCCGGGCGCCTACGAGCGCGCGGTTGACCGCCTCCTCGCCTCCCCGCATTACGGCGAACGCATGACCGTGGACTGGCTGGACATCTCGCGCTACGCCGACAGCTACGGCTTCCAAGTGGACCGCGAACGCGAGGTCTGGCCGTGGCGCGATTGGGTGGTGAAGTCGTTCAACGAGAACCTCCCGTTCGACAAGTTCGTCACCGCGCAGCTCGCCGGCGATTTGTTGCCGAACCCGACCGATGACCAAATCCTTGCCACCGCCTTCAACCGCCTGCACCAGCAGGAGACCGAGGGCGGCAGTGTCGAGGAGGAGTATCGCGTTGAATATGTGGCCGACCGCGTGCAGACCTTCGCCACGGCGTTCCTCGGGCTGACCTTCGAGTGCGCGCGCTGCCACGACCACAAATACGACCCCATCGCGCAGAAAGAGTATTACGGCCTGTTCTCCTTCTTCCAAAACATTGACGAGGCCGGCCTCTACTCGTTCTTCACGCCGTCCGCGCCCACGCCCGCGCAGATGCTGCTTGATGCACCGGCGAAGGAGAAGCTGGCCGCGCTCGACAAGTCCGTGCGCGACGCAGAGCAACAACTCGCGACCATGCGCAAGACCCGCAGCGACGCCTTCTCCGTATGGTTGAAGAACCCGGCGCGCCCGCTCGCTCCCCTCGCCCCCAACGGGGGAGAGGGTGGCCGAAGGCCGGGTGAGGGGGCGTGTCGAGAAAGGCGCGAACAAATCCACGAACGCGAACTTGCGTCGCGCCGCCAGCTCGCGGATGGCCTCGGTGTATTTCCCAACGTCGCCATTGCGCGGTGAC
>JBEBFV010000610.1:0-2874 GCA_040081795.1 Limisphaerales bacterium
CTCAAACGGCGGTCACAGACCGCCGCTACAGCGGCCTCACCGCCGACATCATCCTCGGCCCTGCAAACCCGCACGCCGACTCACTCCGTTCGCTTTCCACTCTTCACTCTTCACTCTTCACCCTTCACCACGCCCCTCAGGACCTCCCACAGCTCATGTCCCGCGCGGACCTCGCCATCTGCGCCGGCGGCACGACCGCTTGGGAACTCTCCTTCCTCGGCATCCCCATGCTCGTCCTCGTCCTCGCCGAGAACCAGCGCACCAACGCCGAACGCCTCGCCCAAACCGGCGCGGCCATCCACACGAACCTCGCCACGCTCGCCGCCGACCTCCGCTCCCTGCTCGCCGACGCCCCGCGTCGCGCCGAGATGTCCCGCCGCGCCCGCGCACTCGTGGACGGCCTCGGCACCTTCCGCGTCTGGCTGCGGATGAATGAGAACTCGCTCCACCTCCGCCCCGGCACCGCCGACGATTGCCGCCGCGTCTGGGAATGGGCCAACGAACCCGCCGTCCGCGCCGTGTCCTTCACCTCGGACCCGATTCCGTGGGAACAGCACGTCGCATGGTTCACGCGCAGGCTCGCCGACGCGAACACGCGCCTGTGGCTTGCCGAACAAACCGGCTCGCCCCTCGGCCAAGTCCGCTTCGATCTCGACGGCCCCACCGCCACCATCTCTGTCAGCCTCGACGCCACGCAGCGCGGCAAGAACCTCGGTGCTCTCCTCATCTGGTCCGTCTGCCAAAAGCTTTTCCGCGAATCCGCCGTGGAGACCATTCACGCCTTCATCAAGCCAGACAACGCCGCCTCCATCCGCGCCTTCGAGAAGGCAGGGTTTGAACCGGTGGGCCAAACCACGGTAAAAGGCTGCGCCGCGTTGCGCTTTGAATTTGGGCGGAGCGCGGCTGAACCATGACTCCCGAACTCACCATCGGCTCGCGCAAGATCGGCCCCGGCCACCCGGCCTACATCATCGCCGAGCTGTCCGCCAACCACGGGCAGGACTTTGACCAGGCCGTGCGCATCGTGCGCGCGATGGCCTCAGCCGGCGCGGACGCAGTGAAGGTCCAGACCTACACCGCAGACACGCTCACCATCGCGTGCGACAACGAGTTCTTCCGCATCGGCGGCGGCACGCTCTGGGACGGGCGCACGTTGCACGACCTCTATCAGGAGGCGTTCATGCCGTGGGAATGGCAGCCCAAGCTCCAAGCTGTCGGCAACGAACTCGGCCTCGACTTCTTCTCGACGCCCTTCGATGCGAGCGCCGTGGACTTTCTCGAAGCGATGAACGTGCCGTGTCACAAGGTCGCGTCCTTCGAGTTGGTGGACCTGCCGCTGCTCAAGAAAATCGCAGCGACACGCAAGCCCGTCATCGCCTCAACCGGCATGGCCACACAGGACGAGATCGCCGAGGCCGTGAAGACGCTGCGCGACGGTGGCTGCACACAGCTCGCGCTCCTCAAATGCACCAGCGCCTATCCCGCGCAGCCCGAGGAGATGCACCTGCGCACCATCGCGGACATGGCGGCCCGCTTCGGCGTGCCCGTGGGTCTGAGCGACCACACGATGGGCCACACCGTGCCCGTCGCTGCGGTCGCGCTGGGCGCGTGCATCGTGGAAAAGCACTTCACCCTCTCGCGCGCCACGCCCGGCCCGGACAGCACCTTCTCACTGGAGCCCGACGAGTTCAAAGCGATGGTCACCGCCATCCGCACGACGGAGAAAGCGCTGGGCCGCGTGAACTACGAGGTCAGCGCGAACGAGGCCAAGAGCCGCCAGTTCCGCCGCTCGCTCTTCGTCGTCGCCGACGTAAAGGCCGGCGAGCCGTTCACCGCGCAGAACATCCGCAGCATCCGCCCCGGCCACGGCCTGCACACGCGGCACCTGGGCGAAGTGCTGGGCAAACGCGCGGCAAGGGACTTGCAGCGCGGCACGCCGCTGAGTTGGGAACTTGTAGGAGACGCCGCAGGGAGTCTCTGATTGAATCCTCCGCGGAGATTGAAGTGAGAATCCTCACGTCGTCTCCCACAGCTTCAGATGAAGACCATCGCCATCATTCAAGCCCGCATGAGCTCCACACGCCTGCCGGGCAAGGTGCTCAAGCCACTCGCGGGCGACACCGTGCTCGGCCACGTCGTGCGCCGCGTGCGCGAGGCGAAGCGGCTCAAGGGAATCTGCGTCGCCACGACCTTGTCAACGGCGGACGATCCGATCGTCCGAGAGGCGTCCCGCCTGGGAACGACCTGCTGGCGCGGCAGCGAGGATGACGTGCTGGGCCGTTACCTCGGCGCGGCGCAGGCCCTCGGCGCGAGCGTGATCGTGCGGGTGACTTCGGATTGCCCACTCTTCGACGGGGCGCTGCTCGACAAGATGCTCGCCGAGTTCAGCGCCACGAATGGCCTTGATTACTTCAGCAACGTCCAGGAGCGGCGCTTTCCGCGCGGGCTGGACGCGGAAATTTTTACCGTCGCCGCGCTGGCACTGGCGCACCGCAAGGCAAAAGAGCGGCACGAGCGCGAGCACGTCACGCCCTACATCTACCAGCACCCGGAGCAGTTCAGGCTCGGCTCGTTCGTGAGCAAGGTGGACTTGTCAGACCATCGCTGGACGCTCGACACGCAGGAGGACTGGAAATTCATCGAGGCCGTGTATGCCGCGCTCGGCCCGCGCTTCACCACGGCGGACGTGTTGAAGCTGTTGAAGGCGAAACCTGAACTGGCCAAGCTCAACGCGAACGTCCAGCAGAAGATGTTCCTCGACTGAACGCGGCCCCGCCGCGCCGACTCGTTTGAAGCCAAAGATCGCCATCATCGGATACGGCATGGGCAACATCGCGTCGCTCCACAACGCGTTTGTGAAGGTGGGCGCGGACG
>JBEBFV010000611.1:0-2865 GCA_040081795.1 Limisphaerales bacterium
GATGGCGACCGACTACCTCGCGAACTTCCGCGCCAAGCTCGTCGCGAAGAAACTGCCGACGGACCAAGCCTGGCCCAGCCTCAGCCGCGCGCTGCTGGGTGCGAATGAGTTTCTCTACCTCGACTAAAGCATGCCCTCTCCCGTCCTCTTGCGGTGGTTCCCCGCGTGTTCAATTCTGTTGGCCAGTCTGGCTGTTGCGCTTTCTGCCGCGGCCCAGCCCGCCGACTTGAAACTCACCGGCGACTGGCAGGTGAAGGTGACGGTGCCCGGCGCGCACCCTGCCGAGGCGACACTTTCCATCGCGCCGCCCAAGGTGCTGTCCGTCAGCGCGGAGAAATATGACTCGCTGCCCGTCTTCAATCCCAAGGCCGGAGGCTGGGTGCGCGGCGCACAGCTCCGTCCGCTCCGCGCGCAGGAGACGACCACTGCCGGACTGCTGGAACCGGAGAGCCTCGTGCTGCGGGCCGGGCCGGGCGCGGATGCCGAGACGTTCCGCAAAGGCACGGACTACGAGGCCGACCTGAACTGGGGCACCGTGGGCCGGCTCGCGGCGGGTGGCATCAAGGAAGGCCAGCCGGTCTTCGCCAGCTACCGACACGCCTTGCTGCGGCTCGACGCCATTGTGCTCACGCGCGAGAACCGCATCGAATTGCGGCAAGGCGAGCCACGCGCCGCCGCGCCATCGCCGCCGGAACTCGCCGCGGGTGAGCGTCGCCTCGCGAACGTCTGGTTGCCGGGCCGGGTCGCGAAGCTCGCGCCGGAGCATCTCTTTCCCATACTGGAGGCGGCTTATCCCGAGCCGCCCAAGCCCAGCCCCACCGTCGCCGAACAGCGCGTGCCCAAGGCGTTGAAGAAGCTCCGCTCCGGCGAGCCGCTGCGCATTCTCGCCTGGGGCGACAGCGTGACGGTCGGGACTTACGTGCCGAACCCGGCGAAGGAGCGCTGGCAGGAGCAGTTCGTGGCGCGGCTGCGCGAGCGTTTCCCGCAGGCGAAGATTGAGCTCATCACCGAGGCGTGGGGCGGACGCAACACGGGCAGTTACCTCAACGAGCCGCCCGGCAGCCTGCACAATTACCGCGAGAAGGTGCTCGGCGCGAAGCCGGACCTCGTGGTGTCCGAGTTCGTGAACGACGCGGGGCTGAACCCGGCGGCGGTCGAGGAGCGTTACGCCAAGCTGCTCGCGGACTTCCAAGGCATCGGCGCGGAGTGGATTATCCTGACGCCCCACTACGTCCGCCCCGACTGGATGGGCCTCACCCGCGAGCGCGACATTGACAACGACCCGCGCCCCTACGTCGCCGGCCTGCGCGCGTTCGCCGCGAAGCATTCAGTCGCGCTCGCCGACGCCTCGCTCCGCTACGGTCGCCTCTGGCGGCAGGGCGTCCCCTACAACACGCTGATGCTCAACTCGATTAACCACCCCGACCCGCGCGGCATGAAGCTGTTCGCGGATGCCTTGCTGGAACTCTTTCCGTGAACTCGCTCACCAAACAAAAACCTGTGGCAAACGAATGGGGACAGGCGAATAGCCTGAGAAGGCTTCATTCGTTTGCCCCCATTCGCCTGCCATCCCTCTCTTTATGAACCGCCGCACTGCCATTCGCTCGCTCGCCGGGAGTTCGCTCCTGCTGCCGGGCATCGTGTCCGACCTGCTCGCCGCCGATGCGAAGCGCGCCGCCAGTCCCGTCGCCGCGCCCGTTGACCCGCTCGCGCCGAAGCAGCCGCATTTCGCGCCCAAGGCCAAGCGCGTCATCTTCCTGCACATGAGCGGCGGGGCGTCGCATGTGGACTCGTGGGATTACAAGCCGCGCCTCATCGCCGACCACAACCAGCCTTACGAGGTGCCGAAGAAGATGCTGGAGGCCTTCGCGCTGAACAACCGGAGCGAGGTGAAGTTCTACAAGAAGCCCGGCTGGGAGTTCAAACAGCGCGGCCAGTCCGGCCTGTGGATTAGCGAGCTGTTCCCCAAGACCGCCGAGTGCGCGGACGACCTGTGCCTCATCCGCTCGATGTTCAACGACCACGCGGACCACGCGCAGGCCACGCTCGGCATCCACACCGGCTCGGTCACGTTCACGCGACCCAGCCTGGGCTCGTGGGTGAGCTACGGCCTCGGCACCGAGAACGCGAACCTGCCGAGCTTCATGGTCATCGCGCCGGTGCTGCCGTATGCCGGCGGGCAGGTGTGGTCGGCGGATTTTCTCCCCGGCTGCCATCAGGGCACGCGCGTGGTGCCCGGCCCGGAGCCGGTGCCGAACATCAACCGGCGCATTGCGGACGCGGAGTTGCAGGAAATGGAGCTGGGCCTCGGCGCGGCGTTCAACCAGAAGCATCTCCTCGCGCGCGGCAACGACGCGCAGCTCGCCGCGCGCATCAAGTCCTTCGAGACCGCTTACGGCATGCAGGCCGCCGCGCCGGAGGCTTTCAACCTCGCGAAGGAAACCGACGCGACGCACAAGCTCTACGGCCTCGAGCGCGGCAGCACCAAGGGCTTCGCGTGGCAGTGCCTCATCGCGCGCCGCCTCGCGGAGCGCGGCGTGCGGTTCGTGCAACTGTTCCACCGGGGCTGGGACTAGCACGCGGAAGTGCCGCGCGACATTTCCACGCAGGCGCAGGACACCGATCAGCCGAGTGCCGCGCTCGTGCGCGATCTCAAGCAGCGCGGAATGCTCGACGACACGCTGGTGATCTGGGGTGGCGAGTTTGGCCGCACGGTGTATGGCCAGGGCGCGATTCAGCCGGAGGCCTACGGGCGCGATCACCATGGCCGCTGCTACTCGATGTGGATAGCAGGCGGTGGCGCGAAGGCAGGCGCGCGATACGGCGAGACGGACGACTTCAGCTACAACGTCGCGAAAGACCCCG
>JBEBFV010000007.1:0-37840 GCA_040081795.1 Limisphaerales bacterium
CGACGGGTTCGTCATCTGCTCCTTCTGCCCGCGACCCTACGACTTCGATCCGGAAGCCGTGCCCGCGCCGTACAACCACAGCAACGTGGATTCGGACGAGGTGCTGTACTACGTGGAGGGAAACTTCGGGAGCCGCAAGGGGATCGAGATCGGCAGCCTGACGGCCCACTGGTATGGCATACTGGTGGCGGCGGGCTTCATGGCGGGCTACTGGACAGCCCAGCGGCGTGGCTTGCGGGATGGCCTCTCGCCCGACGCGGTGGCGGATGTGGTGTTCTGGCTGTTCCTCGGCGGCATCGTCGGGGCGCGCGTGCTCTACGTCATCAGCTACTGGCGGGAGGAGTTCGCGGACCAGCCACTCTCGCACATCTTCACCACGCGCAGCGGGTTTGTGTTCTATGGAGGCCTCATCGGCGCGACGATTTGCGGCATCGCGTTCTCCCGGTGGAAGGCGCTCCCGGTCTGGAAGCTCGCCGACGCCCTGGTGCCCAGCGTTCCGCTCGGCCACGCGCTGGGGCGGCTCGGCTGCTTCATGACGGGCTGCTGCCACGGGCGCGCGTGCGACCTGCCGTGGGCGGTGCATTTCCCGGCGGACCACACGACGAAGGGCATCGGCGTGCATCCGACGCAGCTTTACGAGGCTGGCTTGAACCTCGCGCTCTACGGCGCGCTGGCGTGGTTCTATCGGCGGAAGAAGTTCGACGGGCAGGTGTTCGCAGTTTACCTGATGGCCTACGCGCCGGTGCGCGCGCTGGTGGAACACTTCCGGGGCGATTACGCGCCGACGAAGTTCATCGGCCCGCTCTCGCCGGGGCAACTCGTGAGCGTGGGCATCTTCGCGGCGGGTGTCGGTTTCTACCTGTGGTTCAAGTCCGGCGGCGGTCAAAGCCCCACAGTCAACGAGTCCAAAGTCCAAAGTCCCGCCGCGAATCCGCCGTGAATTCCCGCTCAAAGTTTTGCCCACGGATGACGCGGATGACGCGGATGCCAAACCGACTTGCTCCCGAAGATTGGGGGAAGCCACAGACGAACTTCGTCTCCTTGTTCAGTGCGCTCCTTCAGAATATCCGCGCCATCCGCAGCATCCGCGGGCAAGCTTCTCTTTCATGAGTGACCGTTCCGATAAATTCACCGTCGAGTTCACGCTGCCCAGCGAGCGGCTCGACCGCTTCCTGCACACGCGTTATCCGATGGCCTCGCGCAGCGCGCTCCAGCGGCTCATCGAGGAAGGCGAAATCACCGTCAACGGCGAGAAGGTGAAACCCACGCATGCGCCGCACGCGGGCGAAGTCGTCGCCGTCCATTGGCCCGACCCGCGTCCCGACAAGGCCGAGCCGGAGGACATGCCCATCACGGTGCTTTACGAGGACGACTCGCTGCTGGTCGTGAACAAGTCGCCGGACATCGCGGTGCATCCGGGCAACGGCCACGAGCGGCACACGCTGGTCAACGCGCTGCTGCATCATTGCAAAGGTCAGTTGAGTGGCATCGGCGGCGTGGCGCGGCCGGGCATCGTGCATCGGCTGGACTTGGAGACGAGCGGCTGCATGGTCGTGGCGAAGAGCGACGCGGTTCACACGGCGATTTCCGAGCAGTTCGCGCGGCGGGAGGTGGAGAAGGTTTACCACGCGCTCCTCTGCGGCGCGCCAACGCGCAGCCAGGGCGAAATCAAAGTCGCCATCGCGCGGCACGTGACGCATCGCAAGCGCATGGCTGCGACGGACGGCGGCGGGCGCAGCGCGTGGACGAGCTACACGGTGGTGCGGCGGCTCAAGTTCTCGACGCTCGTGCATTGCACGTTGCACACGGGCCGCACGCATCAGATACGCGTCCACATGGAGCATCTCGGCTATCCGCTCGTGGGCGATTCGATCTACGGCAAGAAGCAGAACGCGAAGTTTCTGGAGCTGACCGGCTATCAGGCCCCGCGCCAGATGCTGCACGCGGCGCGGCTGGCCTTCACGCATCCAAAGACGGGCAAGGTGCTCACGTGCGAGGCTCCGTGGCCGGCGGACTTCGCGGCGGCGGTCGAGGCGGTGAGCTGAAGTCATGGCAAGGACTGCCTCACGCAACGGACGCGAAGGCCGCAAAGGAACCAGCAAGGCCGTGGACCGCCTCGCCCATGAACGCGAACTTCTCGCCACCGGACACACCCGGCTGGCCGGGCTTGACGAGGCCGGGCGCGGGCCGTTGGCGGGTCCAGTGGTCGCGGCGGCGGTGATGTTTCCTGCGAAGTGGCTGGGTGGAAATTTTCCTGCCGAGTTGGAGAAGCTGAACGACTCCAAGCAGCTCACCGGGGCGCAGCGGGAGCATTACTTCACCTGGCTCACGGGTCACGCAGAGGTCCGCTTCGCCGTCGCGCAGGCGGACGCGGCGGTGATTGACCGCATCAACATCCTGCAAGCCACGCATCGCGCGATGAACGACGCGCTCGCACAGCTCTCGCCATCGCCGGCGCACGTCCTCGTGGACGGCCTGCGCGTGAAGTCGCTGCGCTGGGCGCAGACGCCGCTGGTGAAGGGCGACTCGCGCAGCTACTCCATCGCCGCCGCGAGCGTGCTGGCGAAGGTCACGCGCGACCGGCTGATGCGGGAGTTCGACCGGCAGTTCCCCGGCTACGGCTTCGCGGAGCACAAGGGTTACGGCACGCCTGCGCACCTCGCCGCGCTCGCGCGGCTGGGACCGTGCCCGATCCACCGCCGCAGCTTTGCCCCGTTGAAGGCGGAGCAGGAGGAATTCGTTCTGAGATGAAACCCGTGAAGAAACTCTGGCAGAAGCTCAAAGCCCTCGCCGCCACCGACCAGCCGGAGCATCTGCGGCGCGGCAAGCTCGGTGAGCGCGCGGCGAAGGCGCACTTGCAGGCGCAGGGGTTGAAGTTCCTCACCGCGAATTTTCGCTCCACGCGCGGCGAGATTGACCTCGTCTTCCGCGATCATGATTGCCTCGTGTTCGTCGAGGTAAAGACGCGTTCCTCCGAGGCCTGGACACGCCCCGCGACCGCCGTGAACGCGCGCAAGAAGCGGCTGCTCTCGCAGGCGGCGATGGACTACCTCCGCCTGCTCAAGGACCCGCGCGTGAAGATCCGCTTCGACATCGTGGAGGTCTTGCTGGCTGACGGCGTGGTCCGGGAAATCCGCCACCTGCCCAACTCGTTCACGCTGACAGGGCCGATGCGCCACGGGTGAGGTGCTGGCTGCGGTCATGACCTCGGCTCGTTCCGCGACCTTGCGAATGACGGCTTGACGGTCTGCCCGTGCGCCATAGTCTGATGCCATGAACCCCACCGGAAACAGCGGCGTTCTCCCCAGTCATCCAGTCACGACTATGAAGCACACCCAGCAGTTCGCCTTCCCGTTTCACTGGCCCCACCGGACGAAGAGCGTGTGGTGGTTTCTGATGCCCGTGTTGGCTGGAGCGGTTTCGGCCGCAGAGCTAGGCCCCAATGACGTCGTCAAGAAATCCGAGGCGGCGTATGCGGCGTTGAAGTCCTACGTCGGCACCACGAGGGTTCAGATGACCGCCGACATCACTGGCATCGCGCATGAAAGCTTCTCGTCGGCCAAAGTCACTTTTGTCCGCCCGGGCAAGGTGCGGATTGAGGGCACGACCTCCAGTCAGGCGGCTGTGGGAAATGCCGGACACGCCTTTACCATCGTCAGCGACGGGCAGACCACATGGCACTCCTGGCCGCTCCGCGACAACGGGGCCTTCAAGGAGGTGAAAGGTGTGGAAAGCGCGGGCATGGGTGGGGTCGCCCAAGGCGCAGCGGAAACCATGGCGGTCGCACTGCTAAAGAGCGACGGCGGACGGACGGGCGGTAGTGACCCCTTCATCGTGCCTCGGTTAGCAGGAGCCAAACTGGAAGGAAGAGAAAAAATCGGTGGCGACGACTGCTACAAGCTCGTCAGCAAGAGCGCCACGCTTGAGGACGTGACCCTTTGGATTGATGCGAAGACTTTCCTGATCCGACAGATGAGGAGAGAAACCGACGGAGAGAAGTTGGCTGCCACAGCGAAGAAGATTGAAGAGATGCTCAAGGCGCAGGGCAAGGAACCACCAGCCAGCCGTCCACCGATACGGTCCATGGTTCGCGTCCTGTCATTCGAGCACGCTCAGGTTGACGGGCCGGTGGACGAGAAGCTCTTCGCTGATCCGACGAAGTGAGCCGCGCGCGGCAAGGCGGAGTCACGCCCCGACGCGCTTCTTGATCTCCTTCAACTGCGCGGCCTCGGGCTTGGCGGTGTAATACTTGTCCAGCGGATAGCAGCCGGAGATGAGGCCGTTGCGCGGGGCGGTGGTGCAGTCGCTGAAGGTGCGGCAGATGAGGCGCTTCTCGATTTCACCTTTCTGCGCCGCGTCCGCGAGCATCGTCGGGTAGCTCAAGACCGCGCGGCCGATGCCCACCATGTCCGCCCAGCCGTGGCGGAGGAGGTGTTGGGAGACGTGGGGGAGAAATTCTTGCAGGTAGCTAAGACCAGAGCCGACCAGCACGGGCACTCGTAATTCGGGATTCGCAATTCGTAACTTCTCCAAGTGCGCCTTGAGCTGGCGGACCACGTGGACCTGCCGTTCCACGTCAATCAGCGGGTCATACGCCGGCTGGTAGCCATCGCTCGGCGGGTAGGCGGCGGGACGCTGGAGATGCGGCGTGTAGTAGGGCGAGCCGGCGGTGGTGTTCAGAATCTTTACGCCGAGCTGGGCGCACAGCTCCGCGAACTGGAAAGGCTCCGCGAGGTCAATCTGCGTCGGGTCGCTCTGGTTCACGCCGAAGCCGTAGCGGTAGGGCAGGCAGTGAGCGTGCTCCTCCGGGATACCGGGGCCGAGCTTGCCGGGCACGGACAGCGCGGGGTCGGGGCGGTGCGGCACCATGTCGAAGCAGCTCAGGCGCACGGCGAACTCGATGCGGTTCCCGCTCGCGCGGATGCCGGCGATGATGTCGCGCAGGATGCGGGTTCTGTTCTCGAAGCTGCCGCCGAACTTGCCGGGCCGCGTGTGCGCGCCGAGGAACTCGTGCAGCAGATAGCCGTGGCAATGCTTGAGGTCCACAAAGTCCGCGCCCACGTCCCACGCGAGCTTCGCCGCGCGGACGTAGTCCTCGACGAGCCGCTCGATCTCGTCGTCGGTGAAGACCTGCGCGTCGCTCGTGACCTTGAACTTCGGGTCGAGCAGCGGATGCCGGAACGCGACGCGCGGCTCGTAAGTAGTCTTGCCGTTGGGCTTGCAGAAGCGGCCCGAGTGCGTGAGTTGGAAGCCGATGACGAGGTCGTCCGTCGTGCCGTAACGCTCCGCGTGCGCGCGCTTGAGGAGGCCGACAAGTTCGGCGATGCCGGCCTTGTTTTGCTCGATGATGATGAGCTGGTTCGGGTTCGCGCGGCCATCGGGTCGCACGGCCATCGCCTCCGCGCCGCAAATCAGCTTCGCGCCGCTCTCGCCGAAACGTTGCCAGCGCCGCCGCATCTCCTCGCTCAAGCCGCCGGTGGTAGTGCCATCCCAGCCTTCCATTGGGTGGAGGGCGATGCGGTTGCCGATGCGCTTGCCGTTGACGATGAGGCCCGGCATCGGCTCGGCGAGCGGGGAGTTGACGGCGGCGATGCTGTCCTCGCACGGCAGGTCTATGCCCAGCCCAGCGCAGTGCACGCGGAAGTCCGCGACGGTCTTGAGCGAGGGCAGGCGGGTGAGTTTGAACGGGGTGGACATGAACCGGGGTTGAGTTAAGGCTGCCCCCGCTCCGCCACGAAGAGCCGGGTGAACTGGCCGTCGCTGACGTTGTAGTAAATGCGTTTCCCATCCGCGCTGAAGATGGGGTGCGGGTCGTTGCGCCGCCAGGACTGCGCGCCCTTGCTTTGCACGAAGCTGTGGAGCAGCGCCCATTTTCCGCCATTCATGTCCGCCACCATGATGCCCCACTCCAGCGGTGGGCCACCAGCAGCCTCGCTGTAGCCGTCCGTGACCATCAGCTTGCCGTCGGGGCTGATGGAGGGGTGCGAACCGCGCAGGTTGGGCACGTCCTTGAGCCGGGCGGGCGGCGTGTCTTTGTTGTTGGTGTCGAAGAGCAGGTTGCCCACCTCGAAGATGCCGCGCGAGTCCGGGTGCCAAGCGGGATGGCCCCACTTGGTGCGGAACCATTTCAGGCGCGCGGATTCCAGCTCGAAACAGATGATGCCCTGCCGCTGGCTGGCCCCCTTCGCCATGAAGTTGTCGCCACCGTTGCCCGCCGCGAGTTTGAAGAAGAGGCGTTGCAAATCCGGGCTGAGGACGGGGAAGAAGATGGAGGCGGGCTTGCCGGCGAATTCCTTCTGCAACCACTCGCCGTGTTGCGCCTCGACGGCGCTCATCTTCAGCACGGTGCGCGTCTCGCCCGTGCGCGCGTTCCACGCGTAGAGGTCGCGAAACGGGCCGGGGTTCCAGTGGCAACCATACATCAGCACGAGGTCGCCGCTCGGCTGGGCGAAACCAATCTGGCGGTCCTCGGCGACGACCTTCTTCTCGCGCGTGGCCACGTCCACGACGACGACGCGCCAGCGCTTGTCCACGACCTCGTGGTAAGCCACGCGCTTGCCGCCGGAGAGCCATTGCTGGCAGGCGACGCGGTGGGCGTCCTCGGTGTGAACGTTCTCGGCGAGGACGGTTTCCTGGCCGGTGGCGCGCTCAAGGATGCGGACTTCGCCGACGTAGCTGGCCGGGTGCTTCGAGGAGAAAAACAGGACGTGCTTGCCGTCGGGGCTTTCCGGGTTCGTCACGTAGTAGCTGTGGATGGAATGGCGGTCTGCCACCGCCGAGACCGGGGCGAGGCGGACGTTGGCCTTCCATGGAGCGACCGGGTCGGCGCCCACGAGCGGCAGCGCGGCGAGGGGCAGCAGGCAGAGCGGTAGTTTCATGGTGGGCAAGTGCTCGTGACGAGACGCTCGCGGACTTTACGGAGTTGGTGATGGGAAACAAGTCGCGAGGTTGATACGCCGGCCTGCGGGGTGCGCCGACGGACCGTAACCCAAAATGCTTTGCCTCACTTGTGGGGCGCGGTGTAAAAACGCGCTCTGTTTTCCGGCTGCCTGCGAATGAAACGCCCTCCTTGTCACTTGCCGCTCCCGCACCTGGCGCAAGGCCCTTTGCGCATCGTCGCGCTGGCGTTGCTGCTGGGGCTGGTCGCAGGCAACACGGGCTGCTCCGTCAAGCGCCTCGCCATCAATCAGCTCGGTGACGCGCTCTCCAACGGCGGGGGCACCTTCGCCACCGACGACGACCCCGAGCTCATCCGCGACGCCGCCCCATTCAGCCTCAAGCTCATGGAATCGCTGCTTGTCGAGTCGCCGCAGCATCGCGAGCTGCTTCAGGCGCTGGCCAGCGGCTTCACGCAATACGCCTACGCCTTCGCGCAGTTGCCGGCGGACGCGGCGGAGGAGAAGGACCTCGCCGCCGCCGGGGCCGGACGCGAGCGGGCGAAGCGTCTTTATCTGCGTGCACGCACCTACGGCTTGCGCGGGCTCGAGGCACGGCATCCCGGCTTCGAGAATCTCTTGCGCGCCAATCCAGCCGCCGCCGTCCGCGTCACGAAGAAGGCCGAGGTGCATCTGCTCTACTGGACCGCTGCGTCGTGGGCCGCCGGCATCTCGCTCTCGAAGGACAGCCCCGACGCCATCGCCGACCTGCCGCTGGCCGCGGCGCTGATGGACCGCGCGCTGGCGCTGGACGAGAAGTTCGACCACGGCGCAATTCACTCCTTCCTCATCACCTTCGAGCTGGCGCGGCCCGGCGCGGGACCGGACGCGGTGGCGAAATCGCGGCAGCACTTCGCACGCGCCGTCGAGTTGAGCGGGGGAAACCAGGCCGGGCCCTATGTCTCGCTCGCGGAGAACGTCGCGATGCAGCAGCAGAACGCCGCCGAGTTCAAAGCCTTGCTCGAGAAAGCGCTGGCCGTCAAAGTGGACACCCGTCCCGAATGGCGGCTGGTGAACACCCTCATGCAGCGCCGCGCGAAGTGGCTGCTGGGACGGATGGATGATTTGATATTGCCGGCCCTGCCGCCGGAGACAAAGCGATGAATTCCCAATTCCCAATTCCCAATTCCCAAAGAATGCCCAATGACGAATGCCCCATGACGGGCCACCGCGCGCCCGGTCATTGGGGCTTGGGCATTGATTGGGCATTGGGCATTGGGCATTGGGCATTGCGGCGCGCCCTGCTCGCGGCTCTCTGCGTCTTCGCGTGCGCGCCGCTCCCCGCCGCCGCCCCCGTCAAAATCCGCCTCGCCACGCTCGCGCCCAAGGACACCTCGCCCCACAAAACCCTCCAGCAGATGGGCGACTCATGGCGCAAGTCCACGGGCGACCAGGTCCAGCTCACCATCTACACCGACGGAACGATGGGCGGCGAGGCCGACATGGTGCGCCGCATGCGCGTCGGGCAGATTCAGGCGGCGATGCTCACCGTCCCTGGCCTCTCGCAAATCGAGGACTCCGTCGGCGGGCTGCAATTCCTGCCGATGATGTTCCGCTCGCTCGACGAGTTCGACCACGTCTTTGAGAAGCTCCGACCCGGCCTGGAAAAGAAATTCCGCGACAAGGGTTTTGAAGTCCTCTGCTGGGGCGACCTCGGCTGGGTGCGGCTCTTCTCCAAGCAGCCGGGCCGGCGCATTGACGACTACCGCAAGATGAAGGTCTTCGTCTGGTCCGGCGATGCGCGCTCCGCCGACGTGATGCGCGCCCTGCGCGTCAACCCCGTGCCCGCCGAGCAGACCGACGTGCTGCCCGGCCTTCAAACCGGCCTCTTCGACATGGTGCCCAGCGTTCCCATCTACGCGCTGGCCGGGCAGTTCTACGGTCCCGCCTCGCACATGCTCGAAATCAACTGGGTGCCGCTCGTCGGCGCGACCATCGTGTTGAAAAAAAGCTGGGACGCCACGCCCGCTGACAAACGCGCCGCCCTCCAACAGGCCGCTGCCGAGGCCGGCAAGCAAATCCGCGCGCAGGGCCGCAAGGAAAGCGACGAGGCTGTCGCAGCGATGGAGAAGCGCGGCTTGAAGGTCATCAAACCCACGCCCGAGGACCTCGCCGACTGGGTGCGCTTCACCGACGAGGCCTACCCGAAAATCCGTGGCAAGCTCATCCCCGCCGAGATGTTCGATGAAGTCTCGAAGCTCGTGAAAGAGTATCGGGCCAAGGCAAAATGAGCGGCACAGCCTCACCTCGTAGGAGACGACGTGAGGAGTCTCTGACTGACCGATGCGCGAGTAACAGTTTGCGCCCTTCCCCCTCACCCCGGCCCTCTCCCGCCGGGAGAGGGAGCGGCTTCGCCCGCGTTCTGTCTCCAACGGCACCCCAGCACTTCGAGCGCTGGCTGACTTTCCCCCTCTCCCAGCGGGAGAGGGCCGGGGTGAGGGAGAATTTTCACTGTGCCCACCGCTTTCGGTTGCTCTGCGAAGTCGCATGAATCCCCTTCCTACCGACATCGAAACCGCTGCCGCACCACCCACCGGCCTTCGCCTCTGGCTGCGTCAAGGCGAGAACCTCCTCCTCTGTTCCATCCTCGTCGCGCTGATGGTGCTGCCGTTGCTGGAGGCATTCCTGCGCAAGGCATTTCAGACCGGCATCCCCGGCGCGACCGCCCTCGTCCAGCACTTCACCCTCATCATCGCGATGCTTGGCGGCGCGCTCGCGGCGCGGGACAGCCGGCTGCTCGCGATGTCCGCGCTGCCGACGATTCTGCCGCCCAAGTGGAAGGTCTTCGCCGCGCTCTTCAGCGGCACGGCGGCCACGACCGTCACGCTCTTCCTCACCGTCGCGAGCATCGAGTTCGTCAAGACCGAGCGCGAGAGCGGCAACTTCCTCGTCGGCACCATGCCCATCTGGTGGGTGCAAATCGTCACGCCCATCGGCTTCGCGCTCGTGACGGGGCGGCTGCTGTGGAACGCCTCGCCCAAGTGGTGGGGGCGCGCCATTGTCTTCGTCGCGAGCGGCCTGCTCGTGTGGCTGGCCACGCATCCGCCCACCGACCCGGCGAAGCTCGTCTGGCCCGCGATTGCCACGCTGCTCGTGGCGACGGTGCTGGGCGCGCCCATCTTCGTCACCCTCGGCGGTGCGGCGATGATTCTCTTCTGGGGCGATGACCTGCCCATCGCGTCCATCCCGCTCGACCACTACCGGCTCGTCACCAACGCCACGCTGCCGACCATCCCGCTCTTCACGCTCGCGGGTTATCTCCTCGCGGAAGGTGGCGCGTCGAAGCGGCTCGTCGGCGTGTTCCAGGCGTTGTTCGGCTCGTTTCGCGGCGGCCCGGCCATCGTCACCGCGCTGGTCTGCACGTTCTTCACCTCGTTCACCGGCGCGAGCGGCGTGACCATCCTCGCGATGGGTGGCCTGCTCATGCCGGTGTTGCTCGCGGCCCGCTACTCGGAGCGCAACGCCCTCGGCCTGCTCACCGGTTCGGGCGCGCTGGGCCTGCTCTTCCCGCCGTCGCTGCCGCTGATTCTCTACGCCATCATCGCCGGCTCGAAGGCGCAGGCCTCAGGCGTCACCATCGAGAAGATGTTCCTCGCCGGACTCCTGCCCGGTCTTCTGCTCGTGGCGTTGACCGCGTGGTGGGGCGTGAGCTGCGGGCCGAAGGAAGACGACGCGCGCCCCAAATTCTGCGGTGCGACAGCGCGTGCGGCCATGTGGGAAGCGAAGTGGGAACTCGCCGTGCCGTTCGTCGCGCTGAGCGCGCTGTTCGGCGGTTTCGCCACGCCCGTCGAGGCGGCGGCGGTCACGGCGCTCTACGTGTTCATCGCCACGGTGTTCATCCACCGCGACCTGAACTTTCGCACCGACATCCCGCGCGTCTTGACCGAGTGCGGCCTGCTCGTGGGCGGCGTGCTGATGATTCTTGGCGTGGCGCTGGGTTTCACGAACTACCTCGTGGACGCGCAGATTCCCGACAAGGCCGTCGCGTGGGTCACAGGCACGATTCACTCCAAGCTGCTGTTCCTCCTCGTGCTGAACATCCTGCTCCTGCTCGTCGGCTGCTTCATGGACACCTTCTCCGCCATCGTCGTCGTCGTGCCGCTGCTCGTGCCGCTCGGCTCGGCATATGGGATAGACCCGCTGCACCTCGGCATCATCTTCCTCGCGAACATGGAGCTGGGCCTGCTCGCGCCGACGGTAGGCATCAACATCTTCCTCGCCTCCTACCGCTTCAAGAAGCCCGTGATGGAAGTCTCCCGCGCCGTGCTGCCGATGCAGGCTGTGCTCATCACCGGCGTGCTGCTCATCACCTACTTCCCGCCGCTGACCACGTGGCTGCCGCGGTGGCTGGGGAGGTAGCGGGGTGGAAGAAGAGCCACCACCACACCGCCATTGCCCTTCGCGCCGGATTCGCCTACACCATCGGGGAACCGCCCACTGCCATGCACCTGCGAAACTGTTTATCCGCCCTTGTCCTCGGCTCTTTGTTTGCGTTCGCCGCCACGCCGCCCACCGAACTCGCAGGCTACCGCACCGTTGCCACCGCCATCACAACCACGATCTCCAAGACGAACTCGGCCGCCAGCGGCCAGTCCGGCTTCCTCGGCCTCCACGTCGCGCCTGACCCGAAGGGCAAACTCGTCATCGGCGACATCGCGGAGAACTCCCCCGCCGCCAAGGCGGGCGCGCTGGCCGGCGACGTTCTCCTCAAGCTCGACCGCCAGCCCGTCGCCTCGGCCGACGCGTTGCGCGACGCGCTTCAGCGCAAGGCCCCCGGCGACTTCGCCCAACTCACTGTCCAGCGCGGGCGCAAATCGCTCGACCTCCTCGCCACGCTCTCCGCCACCAGCCGCCCGCGCAAGGTCGGCGCGGAGCGCGCGGTGATGGGCATCCGCACCGGCGAAGTGACGGACCAGGGCGCGCCGATTTCCTCCGTCACCAGTGGCCTGCCCGCCGACAAGGCCGGGCTGAAGGCTGACGATGTCATTGTGAAGGTCGCCGGCACCACACTCGCCACTGGGCAGACGGTGAGCGAGTTGCTGGCGGAGAAGTCGCCCGGCGACAAGGTGAGCGTCGTTGTCCGCCGCAAAGGCGAGGAGCAGGAGTTTCAAGTCACGCTCACGGCGGACACGAGTTCATCCACCACCGGCGAGGAGCCTCGCGTGATGTGGAGGAAGCCGGGTTACAAGCTCGCCATCATCGGTGTCGAGTTTTCCGAAACGAAGCACAACGCCACCGTGGACATGGGCGAGTGGGAGAAGGCGATGTTCAGCAAGGGGACTTACACGAAGACCAACGCCACCGGCCAGACGGTCTATGGCAGCCTGCGCGATTACTATCAGGAGCAGTCCGTCGGCTACCTGCACGTGGACGGGCGCGCGTTCGACTGGCTGGAGATGGGCAAGAAGCGCGGCGACTACTCGCAGGCCGCGAGCCAGACGGCGAAGACGGCCTTTCTCACCGAGGCGATTGACCTGTTGCTGAAGCGCGACGGCACGAACGCCTTGAAGGACTTCGACGGCATCGCGTTCATCTACGCGGGCGACCGCTACCCGAACGTGAACCGCGGCAGCCTCTACTGGCCGCATCGCGGCACCGTGACCTACAAGGGCAAGCGCTGGCCCTACTTCATCTGCGCCGAGGGCGGGCGGCGCATGGGGAACATCAGCGTCTATTGCCACGAGTTCGGCCATATGCTCGGCATCCCGGACCTCTACGCGCGCCCGGAGAATCCCGGCTCCGAGGGTCTGGGCAACTGGTGCGCAATGTCGAACCAGACGCCCTACGGCCGCCCGCAGCACTTCAGCGCGTGGTGCAAGGAGCAGCTCGGCTGGCTCAAGCCCGCAGTGCTCGACCCGACGGTGAAACAGAAGCTCGTGCTCGCGCCCATCGAAGGCTCGACCAACGAGTGTTTCAAGGTGCTCATCCGCCCCGACGGCAGCGAATACCTGCTGCTGGAGAACCGCCGCAAGACCGGCTTCGACGGCAGCCTGCCGGACGAAGGGCTGCTGATTTGGCGCATCGTCGGCAACCGCGTCATCTTGGAGGAAAGCCACGGCGTCGAGGGACCGAGCGGCCCGCGCGTGTTCCTGACCGACGTGCCTTATCCCAGCGCGGCGAACGACGCCTACACGCCCTACACCACGCCCAGCAGCCGCTCGATGCTCGGTGGCGGCCTGCCCGTCCACATCACAAACATCCGCCAGCACCAGGACGGGCGCGTGAGCTTTCACTTGGGCTACGAGTATCAGTGAGGCGGCAGGAGGGAACGTAGGGAGTTCTGGGTTCTTCGACGGGTTATGAAAGCTAAGGTCATTGTGAAAGCATCAAAAGTAGGACATGTGTGTTCTACATCGGCACAATCCGCTTAGTGAGCACGCAAGCCAAGCAAGCGCTAAGTCCGCGTGATCGCTGGACATTGGGCTTGATGAGCAGCGTAATCCTGCTCCTCCTCATCCTTTCTGTCAGTTCTGAAACGGACGAGCACCGCGCTGTGGAGGAAAGTTTCCATCGGTTACGACCGGTCTATGTGATTCCCGATGTGAAGGATTCGCCACTTCGTTCAACAGAAACCCTCGCAGCACAGAGAGAGTTCAAGAAGTTTGGCCCGGCTGCCAGTGAACTGATGGTGCGTCGCATTGACCGCCTGCTCTCAACCGTCAACTCCGTCGTTCACTTGACCAAAAAGTCTCTGGGTTTCAGCAATGTTTTCATGGAAACTTGGGCCGAACAAGATCGGTTGAAGCTGGGGCTTGAGGCCTTGGGAAGTGCTGCCGCACCCACTTTGACAGAGTTAAGAAAGCGGCTCATCTACCCAGGTAACGGCCCTTTCCGCACGCGTTTCATGGCCGAGTTAATTTCTTATGCCGGAAGGGCAGGCACCAAGATCCTTGATGAAGAGCTGGCCAATTCGAATCCCGATGTGCGGGAGGCTTGCCGCGAAGGCTTGAGAGGTTACGTCAAGCGCACTTTGGCGCAGTCCGGGGCTGTTGGCGTGTCTTCCATCAGCGATTTGACTTGGATGGCATTGCTGGAGGATCCCGATCCCGTTCAGCGACGCTGGGCGATGGAGTTGGCTCCGGCGACTTTCACTTTGGACGCAACTCGACTCATCAAGGAGATGCAGAGCACCAATTTCACGACTCGCATGGTTGCGGCAGAGGGATTCGTGGCCGCGCTGAAGGCAAACCACACGGATTTCCCAGCGTTCCGCAGCAATTACGTCTCCGTGTTTCTACCCTTGCTCCTCGACGACGAGCCGGCAATGCGTGGTTTTGCGATTTCAGCTTTGGTCAAGTCAGGTGAGCGCGGCCCGGCGGTCATGGCTGCGTTGGAGCGCGCCTTGGGTGATTCCAACAGCGTGGTGCGTGCCGATGCCGCCGACGCCTTGCGTGAACTGGGCAGTCAGAAGTCAGGCGAGACGCACTAACCTGCTTTGGTCCGCACCGTTCTATACCCCACATGCTCGCCATTAGCGTCGCCTGCGGAAAGCGGGGACCAGTCCCCGCACTCCATTGCGCGCCGGTTGCTCTATGAACTCTGGCTTCTAACACTTGTCGCGCCCGGGTCTTCTGCTAGCTTCGCCGCCGATGTCACGCTGGTTTATCATTCTCCTCGCCGTTGCCGTGTCCACGTCCGCTGCGCGGGGCGCGGAACGGTTCTTCGATTTCTCCGCCATGCCGGAGGGCAAGCCGCCCGAGGGTTTTCGGAGCGTGCTGACGGGCACGGGCGCGCCCGGCGACTGGAAGGTCGTGCTGGCGGATGCGCCCACGGCCTTCAATCCGCTCCTGCCCAACGCCCCCGTCGGCGGCAAGGCCAGCGTGCTGGCCCAGCTCTCGACGGACGCTACGGAGGAGCGTTTCCCCGCGCTGATCTTCGATGACGAGGTGTTCGGCGATTTCACGTTCACGACGAAGTTCAAGTGCGTGGCCGGCAAGGTGGAGCAGATGGCGGGCGTGGCGTTCCGCTTTCAGGACGCGAAGAATTACTACGTCATCCGCGCCAGCGGGCTGGGGAACAACGTGCGTTTCTACAAGTTCGTCAACGGCGAGCGCAGCCCGCCCATCGGGCCGGAAGTGCCCGTCGCGGCGGGCGTGTGGCACGAGCTGACCGTCGAGTGCAAGGGCAACCAGATCCGCTGCCTGCTCAACGGCAAGGGGGCCATCCCGACCTTGACCGACAACTCGTTCGGCTTCGGCAAGCTGGGCTTCTGGACGAAGTCGGATTCCGTGAGCCACTTCGCCAACGCAAAGGTCACCTACACGCCGCGCGAGACGCTGGCCAAGGCGCTTGTCCGCGAGGCGCTGGCCAAGAAGACCAGCATCACCGACGTGGTCATCTACATGGTCAAGGGCGCGGGGCACGAGCTGCGGGTGGTCGCCAGCCACGACGAGAAGTATCTGGGCATCCTTGGCGGACAGGTGGAGAAGGATGTCATCGCGAAGGACGTGATGTTTGCCGGCGAGGACAAGCTGCGCGGCCTCTCGCTCGTGACCCTGCCGCTGCACGACCGCAACGGCGACGTGGTCGCCGCCGTGCGCGTGGAGATGAAGCCCTTCATCGGCCAGACGGAGAAGAGTTCCCTCCTGCGCGCCATGCCCATCGTCAAGCGCATGGAACAGCGCTTCAAGGAGGCGAAGGACCTCGTCGAATGAGCGTGGCGGCGACCTTCACCGGCAGCACCCCGGAGGAAGTGGCCGCGTTTCTCGCCGACCAGCGGCAGCGGATGAAGCCCTTCCGCCGGGTGATTGTCGCTGCGGAGCAGACGCGCGTGGTGGATGTGAACCGGATCGAGGTGGTCTTCCCCGGCGTGACTTACGGACATCCGCTGCTGGAGAGCGTCCTGCGCTGCGCGGGCGCGTCCTTCGACCCGACGAACTTCCACACGCCGCCGACCGGACAGCAGGCGCGGGAATTTGGCTGCACGGCGCGGTATCCTTGGGCGCACGACCGCGTGCTGTAGCGCGCGGGGTTTGTCACCCAATCTCCTGCTCCATCTCGCGGACGATCTCCACGAACCGCCGCACCAGCCCCGCGTCCTTTTGTCCCGGCGCGGACTCCACGCCGCTCGACACATCCACGCCGAAGGGCCAGACCTGCTGGACGGCGTCGGCGACGTTCTCGGGCGTCAGGCCGCCGGCGAGGATGACGGGGCGGCCCAACTCTTTCGCCTGACACGCCAGGTCCCAGTTGAACTTCTCGCCCGTGCCGCCGCGCTGGCCGGCCACATGACTGTCGAGCAGCCACGCGTCCACGGCGTAGTCGGGCAGCGGCTTGAGCGATTCGGCGTTCTGAATACGGAAGGCCTTCACGACTTTGAGCGGCGCGAACTGGCAGCAGAACTCCGGCGTCTCCTCACCGTGGAATTGCAGCGTGTCCAGCCCGCATTCGGCCACGACGGCGCGCACCGTCTCGGCACTCGCGTTCACAAACACGCCGACCTTGGCAACAAACGGCGGAAGGGCGTGGATGATTTTGGCGGCTGCGGCGGGAGCGATGTTGCGCTTGCTGCCCTCGAAGAACATGAAGCCCAGCGCGTCCGCACCGGCCTCGACGGCGGCGAGCGCGTCAGGCAACCGGGTGAGGCCGCAGATTTTGACCTTGGTGCGCATGGCTACTTGATGAGTTGGAAGCCGCCGATGAGCGGCAGCGGTTTGCACTGTCCTCCGGCGGCGTTGACGATGCCGAGGATGACGAACACCAGCAGCGTGGCCCAAAGGGCGAGGATGGTGAGATGTCCAAGAATCGGAATGAAGGCGAGGACAAAGCTGGCCACCCACACCACCACCCAGGAGAGGAACAGCACCAAGCCCTGGTTCGCATGATACTTGGCGAACTTCGAGTTCGGCGCGGCGATGAGACCGACCACGAACAGGATCCAGAGGTAGGACAGAATCCCGAACGCGCGGTTCTTCTCAATGTCCTCGGCCTCCGATCCGGGAGCGCCTGGTATGCCCGGCGGTGCTGCGTTGCCCGCGCCGGGAACCGGCGGCACGGCGGGCGAGGACGCGGGTCGGCAGTCCGCGAACTCCGGCAGCGTCCTCGCCGCGAGCCAGTTCGCCATGCCTTCCTTCCAGACGTAGGTGTCGGGCGGCAGCGTGCCGTTGGTGAGGAGGGCGGACAGCGCGGCAGTGTCCACTGGGGCGGAGGGCTGGCCGTTTTGGACGTATCGCCAAGTGCTCATGGTCTGAATGCTTGTCTCGAATCGGAACACAATCCCGCCATGCGGGCAAACCGCTTTTCAACGCTGTAGCGGCGGTCTGTGACCGCCGTGCTGCGGGCCCGCCGGACGTTGCGTGTTCGGCGCTCACAGGGCGCCGCTACAACACGAGTCGCCCCGCTCAACGGCGCGGCCTTGCCAGCATCAGCCCGTTCGCCACCCACGGCGAGAGCATCGCGCCGATGGCGAAGAGGCCCAGAACCGCATCGAACGCGGCGAGGGAGTTAACCTCGTCGTCAGTGGCGAGCAGCGCGGTGACGAGCGATGCCACGCCCAAAATCGCCAGCAGGACCGTATAAATTCCCATCATACGGCGCGGCCAGCCGAGCTGGCATTTGAATGTCGCCGTCAGCGGGATCAACAACGCGACGAACACCAGCCCGCCCACGATCCACGGTGATGCTGTCCCCGTGACCAGCCAGCCGACCAGCGACGCCAGCGCCAGCCCCACGCACGCGCCGACCCAGTTCGTCTCGCGGACCTGCTCCTCCGACAGCGCAAGCCGGCCGAACTTGTTAAGCCGCAGCAGCAGGTTGAAGAGCGGTTCCGCCGTCCATGTGAGCAGCGCGAACGCGAGATAGAGCATTTGCAGCGGGAACACCCACGGCCTCAGCGCGGGGTTGGACTTCGCCAGCGAGCCGAGCATCCGGTTGCCGAGCCAGCCGCCGAGGATGACGCCGAACTGCCAGTTGGGCGGCAGCTTCGCCATCCACAGGAAGTAGCGCAGCATCACGGAGTAAATGAAGTGCCGCGCCTTGAGAGACTCGATGATGCCCTGCCGCGCCCAGTCGTTCTCCGGATCGAGACGCATCGCCTCGCGGAAATGCTCCAGCGCCTTCGCGTGGTTGCCTTGTTCGAGCAACGTCCAGCCCTGGTTCGCGTGGGTGAAGGTGTTGTCCGGGTCGCGCGCGAGGGCGCTCTGAATGGTTGCGCCGGCCTCAGCTTTGCGGCCCAGCTTCACGAGCGCGACGGCGCGGAGGTTCGTGCTGGCGACGTGCTGGGAATCCACCTGCAAGCCGCGCTCGGCCGCCGCCAGCGCCTCGGCCCAGCGGTAGTTCGCCAGATGAATCTGCGACTCCAGCGCGTGGAAGTCCGCGTCCTCCGGTTCGAGGCGGATGGCCTCGCGCACCGCGTCGAGCGCGTCGTCGAAATCCCGGCGGTCGTGCAGCACATGAGCCAGCGCGTAGTGCGCGAAGGGCAAATCCGGCGCGAGCGCGATGGCCCGCTGCGCCTCGTCCTGCGCCTCGGCGAACTGCTCCTGGTCCGCGAGGCACACGCCGAGCAACGCGTGTGGAAGCGCCGCGTCGGGGTCGGTGGCGAGCACCTGCCGCAGCTCGGGGATGGCCAGCTCATGCCGGCCCTGTTCGAGCAGCACGAGCGCGCGCTGGAGCTGGGGGGAGGTCACACCTTGAGATATTTCAGCACCTCGTCATACGCGCCGCCTTGGTTCGCGTAGAGCGCGTAGTTGCGCGCGGTGGCGAACCACTCGCGGGTCGTGGGCTTGAGCGCACCGATGGCTTGCGCGAGGTCTTTCGTCCGCAACGGCGTGGGCACGCCGGACTTCATCGCCTCGCGGAGCTTGTTCTCGATGGCGACGTCCACGACAGCCTTGAGATCCGCGCCGGAGAAGCCTTCGGCCTTCTTCGCGAGCGAGTCGAAGTCCACGTCCTCCGCCGGCTTGCCGCGCAACTGGAGGCGCAGCACGGCGGCGCGCGCGGCGGCGTCTGGCGGCGGGACGAAGAGGATGCGGTCGAAACGCCCGGGCCGGCGGAACGCGCTGTCGAGATGCCACGGCGCGTTCGTCGCGCCGAGGATGAGGATGCCCTCGTTGCTCGACTTCACGCCGTCGAACTCGGCGAGAAACTGGTTGATGAGATGGCGGCCCGCGCTCTGCCTCATGTCCGCGCGGCTCGCGCCGAGCGCGTCCACCTCGTCGAAGAACAGCACGCACGGGCGATGGCGGCGGGCCTGCTCGAACAGCTCGTGGAGGTTGCGCTCGCTGTTGCCGATCCACATGTTGAGCACGTCGTTGATGCCGACTGCGATGAACCCGGCCTTGATCTCGCCGGCGGTGGCGCGGGCGAGGTGCGTCTTGCCGCAACCGGGCGGGCCATACATGAGAATGCCGCCGCCGATGGCCTTGCCGTAGGCCTTGTAGAGATCCGCGTGCGTGAGCGGGTGAATGATCTTGAGGCGGATTTCCTCCTTGAGCGTGTCCATGCCGCCGACGTCGGCGAAGGTGATCTTGGGCCGCTCGACCTCGACCTTCGAGCTTTCCGGCTCCGGCTCCCAACCCGCGCGCTGCTTGCCGTCGAAGACTTCGCTCTCCGCCTCATCGGCCTCGATGCCGAGCCGTCCAGCGAACTCCAGATCAGCGGCCGAGGAATCCTTCTCCACGCCCCGCTTGTATTGGATGACCGCCTGCTCGATCTCGCCGACGCCCGCGAGCAGACGCGCGTGCAGCACGAAGGCGCGGGCCGGGGCGTTCGAGGACTTCGTGAGCGACTCGATGAGCGCGAGCGCGTGGCTGTTCTTTCCCTGCGCGTGGAAGGCGCGCGCGAGGCCGAGTTGGAGGGCGGCGTGGTCGGGGGATTGCGCGAGTGCCTCGCGATATTCTTTCTCCGCCTCGGCTGCGCGTCCGGCGGAGAGCAGCGAATCGGCGAGGTGCTGGCGGAGAGGGACGTTGTTGGGAGTGAGCCGCAGCGCCTCCCGCAGCGCGTCGAGGTTGTCGCCGCCGGGGCCGGATGAAGCATTGCCTGCCATGCGATGAGCAAACCGGAGCCGCGCCGCAGGGTCAATTCACATCCGGGCGAATCTGAGTTTCACCTCGCTGACACATCGAGGCACACGAGGTCCGCCGCGCTGCGACAGTAGATGCGGGCATTGGACAGCACGGGCGCGGCCCAAGTGCTGTTGCCTCCGAGGACTTGCGCCGCAGCCAGCTCACGGAAGCCGGTGGGCGAAGCCTCTGCCAGACCGAGCCGGCCGCGCTCGCCGTAGAGGATGAGCCGTCCATCCGCGAGCATGAGCGAGCCTTTGCCATAGGCGGGCGTGGACCACTTCACCGCGCCGGTGATCACGTCCATGCAGCGGAGCTGGCTTTCATCGAAGCCGTAGAGATGGCCCTGCCATAGCACGCAGGCGTTGAAGTGATTCCTCATGTTCTTGTTCGACCAGACCTGCTGGATGCCATTGGCCGACATTTGCAACAGCGCGCAGCCCGAGCCGTAGCCGGAGGAGATGAAGATTTTGTCCTCGAGGATGACCGGCGTCGCGGCGTTCACGTCGTAACTCGTGCGCCAGTTGTGATGCCAGAGCACGCGCCCGTTGCTGACGGCGCGGCCCGTCAAGCCTCCCGCGCTGAACACCGCCACGGCGCGGTCGCGCGCGAGGTCGAACGCGATCGGCGACGCGTAGCCCGCCGCGAGATTGCCGTTGGCCCACACCACGCGCCCGGTCTTCTTCTCAAGCGCGACGACGGACCGGTTGGCCGCACCCGTCTCCAGGATGAGCAGCTCGCCCTCGACCAGCGGCGAGCCGGCGAAGCCCCAGACCGGGATGAACCCGGCGAAGTCATCAACGATCCGTTTGGACCAGACCAGCGCGCCGTTGGCCGCGCTGAGGCAGAGCAGGTGGCCGTTGCGGCTGACGGTGAAGACGAGGTTTCCGTCCACCGTTGGCGTGCAACGCGGACCCGGGTAGCCGTTCGGATCGGCGGCGGTGCAGGGATATTTGTAATCCCAGACCAGCTTGCCGTTGGCGGTGTCGAGGCACGTCACGTGGTCCACGTCGCTCACATTGCCCATCGTGTAGAGCCGCCCGCCCGCGACGGACACGGACGAGAAGCCGACACCCACCTTCGCAGCCCAGAGCCTCTGCGGCCCGTTCTTCGGCCAGGCCGTGAGAAAATCCTTCTCGGCTGAAACCCCATTGCGCTTCGGCCCGCGCCACTGCGGCCAGTCGAACGAGTCTTGCCCCGAGGCCACGGTCGCCAGCAGACAGGCGACGACGGCGCAAACGCGGATGCTGGTGTTCACGAGCCGAAACTAACTCCGCGAACTCCCGAGCGTCAAACCCGGTGGCGTGCAGGATTCCTGCGGACGTGATCGGCTCACCTGCGCCCGCCGGCCTCCTTCCGCTGTTTCCCGCGTTGACAGCGGTTTGCAAGTCCGGTTGCTTCGCGCCATGCGCATTCCCCATCGGCTGCTGTCCCTGTCGTTGCTCGTGACCGCGTTGTCACTGCGCGCTGCTGACGCGCCTCTGGGTTTCCCGGCTGCACAAGGCGCAAAGCAGCTCGCGCTCGAAGCCCGCCATGACGCGGCCTTGAAGGCCGAGAACCTCAGGACGTGGATGCGCGAGATGACCACGCGCCCGCACCACCTCGGCTCGCCCAAGGCAAAGGCGAACGCGGAGTTCATGGCCAAGCTGTTTCGCGAGTGGGGCTACGAGACGGAGATCGAGGTTTTCGACGTGTTGTTCCCCACGCCCAAGACGCGCGAGCTATCGCTGCTGCGCCCCTTTCCCTTCAAGGCGTCGCTGACGGAGCAGATCATCGCCACGGACTCGGCCGCTGCCGCGCTCGCGAAGGAATCGCTTCCGCCCTACAACGCCTACTCCGGCGAGGGCGACGTGACAGGGCCGCTGGTCTATGTAAACCAGGGCGTGCCGTCGGATTACGAAGTGCTCGAGCAGCACGGCATCAGTGTGAAGGGCAAGATCGTCATCGCGCGTTACGGCGGCTCGTGGCGCGGCATCAAGGCGAAGGTTGCCGCCGAGAAGGGAGCCATCGGCTGCATCATCTTCAACGACCCGCTGGAGGACGGCTACACGCAGGGCGCGGCCTATCCCGCCGGCGCTTACAAGCACGACACCGCCGTCCAGCGTGGCTCCGTCGTGGACCTGCCCATGCGCCCCGGTGACCCGCTCACGCCTGGCTACGGCGCGACGAAGGACGCCAAGCGCCTGCCTCGCTCACAGGCCGAGACGCTCATGAAGATTCCTGTCCTGCCCATCTCCTCCGCCGACGCGGAGCCGCTGCTCAAGGCCATGGACGGCCCGGTCGCGCCGGCCGAATGGCGCGGTGCGCTGCCGCTGACCTACCGGCTCGGCGGCGGGCAGACGGTGGTGCGGCTCAAGGCGGAGTTTCACTGGAACCTCGTGCCGACCTACAACGTGATCGCCCGGATGAAGGGCTCGCGGTTTCCCGATCAATGGGTGCTGCGCGGCAACCACCACGACGCCTGGGTCATCGGCGCGCGTGACCCCATCAGCGCGCTGGTGCCGCTGCTCGAACAGGCGCGTGTCTTCGCGGAGTTGGCCAAGACCGGCTGGAAGCCGAAGCGCACCGTGCTCTTCTGCGTGTGGGACGGCGAGGAACCCGGCCTGCTCGGCTCCACCGAATGGGCCGAGCACCACGCCGACGAACTGCGCCGCAAGGCCGTCGCCTACGTGAACACCGACAGTAATTCGCGCGGCCTCTTGAGCATCGGCGGCTCGCACTCGATGGAGACGCTCGCCGCCGAGGTGGCGCAGGTGGTTCCCGACCCGCAGACCGGCGTGAGCGTTTCCGAGCGGCTGCGTTCCGTCCGCCTCGTGCGCGGCACCGCCGACGAGAAGAAGGAGTTTCTTACGCGCAAGGCCATGCGCATTGACGCGCTTGGCTCCGGCTCCGACTACTCGGTCTTTCTCCAGCACCTCGGCATCGCCTCCTACTACATCGGCTTTCGCGGCGAGGGGCGCGGCGGCGAATACCACACCTGCTTCGACACCTTCGACCACTACGCGCGCTACGGTGACCCCGACTTCAGCTACGGCGTGGCGCTCGCCAAGGTCTGCGGGCGCATCACCCTCCGGCTCGTGAACGCGGAGATTCTCCCGTTCGACTTCAACTCGCAGGCCGAGACCCTCAACCGCTACATCGCCGACCTCGTGAAGCAAGCCGACACGCTGCGCGAGGCGACGGAGATGCACAACAAGCTGCTCGCCGACAACCGCTTCCGCCTCGCCGCCGACCCGAAGGAGAAGTTCGTCCCGCCCGCGCGCAAGGATCCGGTGCCGCACCTGAACTTTGCCCCGCTGCTCAACGCCGGGAAAAACCTGAAGGACGGAGCCGCCGCCTTTCACAAGGCGCTGGAGCAGTTCCACGCCGCGAACCGCCTGCTCGGCACTGGCGAAACCGAGCAACTCAACCAGCTCATCTACCAGACCGAGCGCGCGCTCATCCACGAGGCGGGCCTGCCGCGCCGCCCGTGGTTCCGGCACCAGATTTACGCGCCCGGCTTCTACACCGGCTACGGCGTGAAGACCATCCCCGGCGTCCGCGAGGGCCTGGAGGAGCGCAAGTGGACCGAGACGCAGGAGCAAATCACCCACACCGCTGCCGCGCTGGAGCGCCTCGCCAAACAAATCACGAGTGCGACGGCGAAGCTGAAGGAGTGAGCAAAGGCTCGGCTTGGAGATGAGGGCAGGATTTGGACGAACGAATCAATCACGCTTCGTTCCCTTGGCCCGCTTTCCCGGCACGCTGTAAAGCTGTTTCCGCTGTTCGAGCAGATGCCCATACCAGTCCTTCTCCACGCGCTCGAACGGACCGATGTGCCGCTCGAAGCTCGCTGGCGTGCCGCCGTCGCGGATCACCTGGTAGAATCCCGCGCGATGCTTTCCGTCCGCGAAGTGCATCAGGAAGTGCGTCACGCTCCACCAGTGCAGGTAGTAGAGGTTGAAGTGCTCGTCAATGTCCGGGCCTCCTTTATCCGCCACGATGATGCGGAGCGGAATGATGTTGGTGCTGGCGATGTCCTTTGCGAGATCGCCGGTCCACTGCAAATCGTCGAGGTGCCAGATGGGATAAGTGTTCGGGTCCGGACGCCCCAGCGAGAGTTTGCCGTTTTGCAGCTGGGTGGTGCCGAAGTATTCGCCGAGGCCCTCGTCGAACCATCGCGCCAGTTTCATCTGCGCCACCTCGTTGTTCAGTTGATGCACGGCCTCGTGCAGCATCCAGTGAAAGGGGTTGACCTCCTTCGCCGCGTAGTAGGCGTGGCACTTCGGGTTGAGGTAATACGCCTCCGCCCAGCCGACGCCGCGATTGCAGCGGCGGAACTCATCGCGGTCCCGGTAGAGGTTCAGCTTCAACGGCGGATGCGGTTCGCGCACCTTGGGAAACTCCGCGAAGATCTCGCGATAGGCCGCGTGCAGCACTTCGACCGCGTCCGCCATCTTCTGCGTCTCCTCCGGCAAGGCACTGGAACGGATGACGTAATGCGTCGTGTTGAGCGAATGCGTCGGACTCCAATGCCGATACCACACTTCACCCGCGACGATCAGTGCCAGCACGCCAGCCAGCGTGAGCAGGCGGCGGGGTTTCTCGGGGAGGAAGCGCATTTATGGAGCGCAGTCTCGCAGGCGACGGTTAGGGATTCAACGCGCTGGTAACGCGCGGGCTTACTTCTTCACCCACTCGATGCAGTTCACCAGCAGCGTCTTGAACTCCGGCAGGTCATGCGCGCGGGCGTCGTGGCCGAGGGTGAGGCCGGCGATGCGGGCCTTCGGGTGTTTCACCACGAAGACTTGCGGGTAGGTGCCGGGTTTCGCAGTGGAGGTCGCGGTGGCGAGGACTTCGATGGGCGTGCCGCTGGCGTCCGGCACGAAGTAGTAAAGCTCGTCGGTGATGCGGAAGCTGGCGGGGACGCCTTTCATGATGGGGTGCGCGGGGTTCGTGGCCTTCACCTCGTATTCGCCGAGGCGGTCGTGGCCGCGCGAACCGCCGCCGGCCAGCTCGCGGTTGTATTCCGGCCAGTCGGCGTAGTTATACCAGACGCCCGCGTGCAGCAGGACGACCCCCTTGCCAGCAGCGACGTGGTCGAAGAGCGCCTTGCGCGCGGCGGGCGTGGTGAAGGCCGGCGTGTTCACGCTGAGGACCAGCACGTCCACGGTCTTTGCGTGGTCCACGAAGTCGAGCGGGCTTTCGGTGTAGTTCACGGAGAACTTGGCGGCCTTGAGCATCGCGGTGTCGGCGAGGTTGAAGAAGCGCTGGAAGTCGTGCGAGCTGCCGCCGCCGATGAGCAGCACCTTGGTGCCCGCGCCCCACTCGATTTTCTCGGCGCGTTGCGGCGGTGCGGGGGCGGCTTTCTTGGCTTTCTTCCCTTCGCCCTGTGCGGCGGGCGCGGGCGGCGGGGTGTTCGCGCCGGGCGCCGCTTCGGCGCTCAGGTCTGCGGTCACGGCGAGCGTGGTGGGTGCGACGCCACCGTCGTTGCTCTCGAACGTGAGCTTCTCGATGACGCCTTCGCCGGTGAGCTTGCGGCTCGCGTAGCGGACCTGCGTGCCGTTGCCGACGACGCCGCGCACGAGCTTGGATTTCTCCACGTCCACCTCGCGGATGTAGTCGGCGATTTCCTCGCCGTTCTTGAACGCGAGCAGTTCGGTTTTACCGCCCGCGTAGTGGACGGTGACTTTCAAGCTGTCCTCCTTCGAGGAGCCGAACGGAAACGCCCAGCCGCCGACGTTGCCGAGGAAGTGCAGTTGCTTCGCCGCGAAGCCGACCTTGGCCTCGACCTTCTGCGGCATCTCGCGGCGCGACATGCTGCGCGCGTCGCCGCCCTTGAGCACCATCACGTTCTTCGGCTGCTTGGCGGGATCCACGACGTTGAAGGGCACGCCATACGCGTTCACCGCGCCGGTCTTCGCGAGCGGGAGCGCGCCGCCGCTGGGCTCGCGCGTCATGTAAAGCCCGTCGCGCGTGCTGGCGGTGAAGGCGCTGCTGAGGTCAATGAAACGGAAACGCGTCTCCGAGCCGGCGATGAAGGCCAGAACATCCCGCAGGCCCTCCGCGCCGAGCGCCTCGAAGCCCTCGGGCATCAGCGAGCGGCCCGTGCTGCGGCGTTTCTTGATGTCCGCCTTGCGAACTTCCTTCTCGCCGGTCGCGTTGCGGAGCACGAGGACGGTCTGGTTTTCGCGCACGACAATGCCCTCGACCAGCTCGTCATCCTTCGTCTCGACCGCGACGCCGACGTAGGCGATGTCCACTTCCTTGTTCGGGTCGAGAATCTGGCCGAGCAATTCCGCCGGGCCATGCGCGCCCATGCCGGTGAGGTTGGGGCCGACGTTGTTGCCAAGCTGGCCGAGCAGATGGCAGGTGGCGCAGTTCATCGTGAAGAGTTCCTTGCCCTTCGCGGCGTTGCCGGGCTTCTGCATTTCCGAAGTGAACTTCGCGATGAGGTCGGCCTTTTCCTTCGCGACCGGGCCGCGGAGCTTGTCCATCAACGCATTCGCGCGCTGCGAGACGCCGCCGTCGGGGTGCATGCGGAGGCGGTGAATGTTCGCCGGGCCGAGCAGCGCGGGCGGAACGACATCGGTCTCCAGCGCGCCGAGCAACGCGGTGGCCCAGGTGGTGCGCTTGAGCAACTGGTTAAGCGCGGCCGCCTGGGCCTCGCCAGCCAGCTTCGGGAGAACCTTCGCCAACTCCGTGGCGAGCGCGGCGTCGGTTTGCTCGCCGAGCGCCTCGACCACGCGCGTCTGTAAGCCCGCGCTCGCGCCGGAGCCGAGCAGCGTGAAGAGGCCGGCCTGCGCGGCGGGCACCGCGCTGCGGACGGTGAGCAGCGTGGTGGCAATCTCAACGCGGGCGTCGTCGGACTGCGCCTTGTCGGCGAGCTTCGTCACGAGCGTCGCGCCGACAGATTTCACTTCGTTCGCGAGCGCGTTCGCATCCCAGCGCACGGCCAGCGGCAGCGCGGCGGCGGCGACGCGGGCGTTCGCCGAGGTGAGCAGCGTCTTGAGCGCGGCAGAAAGCGGCGCGGACGCGGGCGGGTTGCCCTTCGACGCGGCACCGAGGGCATTGAGCATCGAAACCTTCAACGCATCCGCAGACGCGGGGCGCGCGGCGAGGCCGATGACGAGCTTGGCCGCGCCGTCGGGGCTGCCTGCGCCGAGGCGGTCGGTGAGCGCGGTGAGCAACGGCGTGAGCGCGGCGATGTTGCCGCTGCTGAACGCGGCTTCGAGGAACAGCTCGGGTGCCTTGCCGGCGATGACCATGAACGCGGCCTTGGACCAATTGTCGTCGAGCGACGGATATGCAGCGACGAGCGCGGCGGCTGTCTGAGAATCAATCTCCACACCGCCAAGCGCGATGAGCGCTTCCAAACGCACGCGGGCATCCGTGTCACTTGTAAGTCCTACGAGGGCATTCACCAGTTTGGACTTCCAATTGATGAAACTTGCTTGCCTCGCCGCATCACCCTTTGGTGAGCCATCAGCGTTGGAGTTTGCTGAAACGAATCGGGTGAAGTTCTCTGCTGAGATGCGCGCCGCGTTCTTTCGCACTGGAGCCGATGCACTTGCGAGCAGGTCGGTGATGTGGACGCTCATGCTATTCCGCTCGTGATTTATCCACATCGAATGGATGCGGGCAGCGGCAGGGGCCTTCTCGTCGTATGCCAGTTCGTTCACCTTCGTGCCGGGCAATAGTCGGTGTTCAACCAACAGCCGATGCGCGGTCATGCGGACTTGCTGGTTCGGGTGTTCGAGCGTTTTAATCAACTCCTCCGCGCTCGCCTTTGCGAGGTTCGGCACGTCGAGTTTCTTCGCCTGTTTGTGGTCCACGCGCCAGATGCGGCCGTAGTAATGGTCGCGGTCGGGGCGGATGGCGGCGTTGCGGGGGCCGTGCTTGGGGCCGCGCGTGTCGTTGTGGATGATGGCTTGGTTGCAGAAGTCCACGACATACATCGCGCCGTCGGGGCCGGTGCGGACTTCGATGGGGCGGAACCAGAGGTTCTTGCCGGCGATGAATTCCATCTCCTCGCGCGCGGCTTCCTTCGCGCCCGTGTAGCTCACGCCGCTGGCCTTCACATACTCGTGGTGCAGCAGGTTGATGGTCGGCTCGGTGGTGAAGTAGCTGTAGTTCCACTGCGCCGGCCACGTGCCGCCGTCGTAAATCACGCAGCCCGCCGCCGCCGTGAAGCTGCCCACCCAGTCAATCTGCACATACGGCAGCGAGTCGTAGGGAATCAGCGGGTAGCTCTTCGGGCTGGGCTTCACGACGCTGAAGCTGGGCACGCCCTTGACGCCGGCCTTCGCGAGCTGGCTCTCGGCCATGACCGTGTGCATCACGAGGCTGCCACTGGTGGGCTGGGTCCAAAACACTTCGTTGTCCCAACTGATTTGCAGGCCCCAGGTGTTGCCACCCTTCGAGGAATACTGCTCAAACGCCGAGCCGTCCGGCTTGAAGCGCACCACGCCGGAGCCGACGCCGCCGAAGTCTTTGCTGCCGTCGCCGCTCTTCACGCTCGGCGTGCCGCTGTAGCCGTGCGTGCCGTAGATCCAGCCGTCGAAACCCCAGCGCAGGTTGTTCAGCACGGCGTGAGTGTCGCGGTTGCCGAGGTTCGTGTAGAGCTTCTCGACCTTGTCCGCCTTGCCGTCGCCGTTGGTGTCGCGGATGAACCACACGTCCGGCGCGGCGGCGGCGATGACGCCGTCCTTGTGGAAGACGAAGCTCGTGACCAGCTCGAGGCCCTCGTAGAAAATCTCCTTCTTGTCCATCACCCCGTCCCCGTTGGTGTCGGTCAGGATGGAAATGCGGTCGTAAGCCGGGCGCTCGTAGCGGTTGTCCGCGCCAATCTTCGCCTCGGGCTGCCAGCGCTGGACGTAATCGCTCGGCGCGGGCGCGTAACGGCCATCGGGATACTCGGGCGTCTCGCAGACCCACATGCGGCCCGCCGGGTCCCAATCAATGTTCATCGCCTTGTTGAAGAGCGGCTCGCTCGCGACGAGTGACACGCGAAACGCGGGATGGATGTCGAGCGTGGGGAGAATGTCCGCCGGCTTCGGCGTGCCGCCCGCCGGGTAACGCAGCGCGGCGATTTCCTCCGGCTTCGCGAACTCATCGAGGTTCCCGCGGTGCCCGGCCCACGCGATGCCGCGCAGCAGGACCGCGCGATATGCGAGGTGGCTGAAGGTGGCGTGCTTGTGCCCGAGCAGGCTGGTGAACGCACGATACGGCTTCCCGCCGTCGCGCTGGTTCTCGAACGCCCACATCTGCGGCTGGATGTCATACACCGTGATTTTGCCCTGCCCCGGCTGCGCGTTCTTTTGGTTGCGCCGGCTCTCGCTCATGTGCGGCGTGTAAGCCGCGCCCAGCACCGTCACGCGGGAATCCATGTCGAGGTCGTAGTAAATCTCGTCGTCGAGGTCGAAATTCGCCGTGCCCACCGAGATGGGATGCGTGCGGTTGACGTAGTAGAACGACATTTTCCCTTCGAGCCACTTCGTCTTCCCCTGCACCCACGAGCCGCCGATGACGGACTTCCAGTAGTCCGGGCCGTCCTCGATGGACTTGGTGGGCACCGCCGCCGTGTGGAGCACCACCACGCCGCCGCCGCGCTTGAGGAACGCCTCAAAGCCATCGCGCAACGGCCCCTTCGGAAACGCGCCACCGTCCTGCGCGAACATCACGAGCACATCCGTTTTGGCGAGTTGCTCGGCGGTGGGCAGTTCGAGGCCGCCGTCCACCTTCATGCCGCGTTGGGTGAGCAGCGTGGTCCACTCGCCGAGGAAGCGCGGGTGCGCGTGGACTTCCTGCCCGCGATTGGCCTGCCCGCCGCGAATGAACACGCGCAGTGGCTCTGCGGCGGAGAGTGTGGATGCGGCGGCGAACAGCGCGAGCGCGGCGCAGGCGAGTGGAAAAAGGCGGCGGGGGTTCATGTCAGGTGATGGCAGTTAGAGCGCCTGCATTTAACAGTCCGCCCCGTCGGAAAGCAACGGCCAGCCGATGCGCACGCCGCACCTGCTGATATTTCGGATGCACCACGGGCAGCGAGACCGCATTTTCCCTTCCCGCGTTCTGGTGGCGTGCCTACGCTCCGGCCACTTGCGGAATATGAACACCATTCTCCTCGGAAAAAGCTCCCTGCGCGTCAGCCGCCTCGCCTACGGCTGCTGGCGCATCGCGGACACGGACGAACTCGGCCGCACTGTCGGGCGCGCGGCCATCCTCGCGGCGCTGGAGGCGGGCTACACGCTCTTCGACCACGCGGACATTTACTGCGCCGGCCGCGCGGAGAAAGCCTTCGGCGACGTGCTGCGCGAGGTCGCCGGGATGCGCGAGCGCGTGTTCATCGCGACGAAGTGTGGCATCCGCCTCGCGGGCGAGCCGGTGCCGGAAGCGCCGGTGCGTTACGACTTCTCAGCCGCGCACATCGTTTGGAGCTGCGAGCAATCCCTGCGGCGGCTGGGCATCGAGACGATTGACCTCTACCAGCTTCACCGGCCCGACTGGCTGATGAACCCGGACGAAGTCGCTGTCGCCTTCAACCAGCTCCGGCAGCAGGGCAAGGTGCGCGAGTTCGGCGTGAGCAACTTCCGTCCGTCGCAGCTCACCGCGTTGCAACGCGCGCTGGCCTTCCCGCTCCTCGTGAACCAGGTGGAGATCAGTCTCGCGAACCTCAGCACCTTCACCGACGGCACGCTCGACCATTGCCTCGCCGAAAGCATCACGCCGATGGCGTGGAGTCCGCTCGCAGGCGGCCTGCTCGCGGATGGTGCGCGCCGCTTGCTGCCGTCGCAGGAGAGTTACCGCGTCGAGCGCGTCGTGCAGGAACTGGACGCGCTGGCCCGCGTGCGCGGCAGCACGCGCGGCACTGTCGCGTTGGCGTGGCTGCTGAAACACCCGGCAGGCATCGTGCCGATCGTCGGCTCGACCAAGCCGGAGAAAATCCGCGAGGGCGCGAACGCGCCGCGCTTCGAGCTGACGCGCGAGGAGTGGTATCGCCTGCTGGAGGCGGCGCGCGGGGAGCGGCTGCCGTAAACTTTGCAAGGAGCGCGGCCTTCAGGCCGCTTCAACGTGCGAAGGAGCGAACGGTGGTGAAGTTCGGACGCATCGGTCGTCCGCATCTTGAAGTGGGCTGAAGCCCGCGCGCCACTACTGCGGTTTCCCCACCGCATGGTGCAGTTTCGCCCACGAGAGCAACCCCGCCGCCAGCGACACGCCCGCGCACGCCAAATACGGCCAGGACGGATGGAGGTGAAACAGCGAACCGGCGAAGATCGGCCCTGCGATGCGCGCGAGACTGCCGAAGCTCTGCGCCACGCCGATGGTTTCACCCTGCTCATGCGCGGGCGTGAGGATGGAGAGCAACCCGAAGATCGGCGCACGCGCGAGGCTTGACCCAATGGCCAGCAGCGCCAGCACGCCCAGCAACGCGCCCCAACTTTTCACGAACGGCAGCCCCGCCAGGCTCACCGAGGTGAAGAGTAGGCTCACCGCGATGAGCTTCGGCTCACCAAGCTTCTTCACCGCGCGCCCGATGCCGCCGCCCTGCACGCACGCGCCGACGAGGCCGCAGTAGGCGAAGAGGTAGCCGATGATTTTCGCATCGTCGGGCTTGTGGAGGTCGAGCTTGAAGCTGTCAATCACCAGCAGGCCGAGCGTCGTCTCGAAGCAGGAGAAGGCAAACGTCGCGAGGAAGAACAGCCACACGAGCAGGCCGACCTGCGGGCGCGCGAGCGTGTGCGTCCACAGCGCGAGCCGCGGGCGGTCCGGCGCGTGCTCGGAGCTGGGCTGGCGGCTCTCCGGCAGGATGGCGAGCGTGAGAAGGAAGTTGCCGAAGCACATCGCGGCGGCGACCCAGCCGGGGCCGGTGTTTCCGAAGCCGTTGAACTTCAGTCCGAACACGTTGAACCCCGCGAGGCTCAAGCCGCTCAACGCCGGGCCAAGGATGAAGCCCAGCCCGAACGCCATGCCGATGAGGCCCATGCGTTTCGAGCGGTCCTCGGGTGGCGTGATGTCCGCGATGTAGGCCTGCGCCACTGAGATGTTCGCGCCGCAAATGCCGGCGAAGACGCGCGAGGCCAGCAGCATCCAGAGCGCAGTGTCACCCTTCATTCCGGAGGCCACGGCGAAGAGCGAGTAGGACACCGCCGAGCCGAAGTTGCTGATGAGCAGCACGGGCCGGCGACCGACCTTGTCCGACCACCGGCCCCACATGGGCGCGAAGAAAAACTGCATGGCCGAGAACGACGCCATGATGACGCCGACGAGAAAGCCGCTCGCGCCGAAGTTCTCGCTGAAGACGGGCAGCAGCGGCAGCACGATGCCGAACCCGACGAGGTCGAGGAACACGGTGAGAAAAATCACCAGCAGCGACGGCTTCTTCATTAAGAGGGCGGACGGTAGCGGGTCGCCTCCGCCGCTACAACCCCGCAGGAGAGGTCGTGGGAATGCTGGCGAGTGAAAACCGGCCCACGCTTGCCTCCCTCGCCTGCGCGCTCAATCCTCCCGCCCATGTTCCGGCTCGGGCCACTTGAGCTTCAGTCCAACTTGTTCCTCTCGCCGCTGGCGGGCTACACGAACCTGCCGTTCCGGCTCGTCATCCGCGAGGTCGGCGGCGTGGACCTGTGCACGACGGACCTCGTCAACGCGCGCTCGCTGCTGGAGCGGAACAAGAAGGCGCTCAAACTCATCGAGACCAATGAGCGCGACCGTCCGCTGGCCGTGCAGCTCTTCGGCTCCGTGCCGGAGGAAATGCGCGATGCGGCGGTGGACCTGGAGCGGCGCGGCATCGCCAGCGTGGACATCAACATGGGATGCCCGGTGCGCAAGGTCTGCCGTGTGGGCGGCGGCTCGGCGATGATGACGGAGCACGAGAAGACGGCGGCGCTCGTGAAGGGGATGGTGAACGCGGTCAAAATCCCCGTGACGGCGAAGATGCGCCTTGGCTGGGACGACGAGAACATCACCGCGCCGGACTTGGCCCGCGCGTTGGAGGACGCGGGCGTGGCGGCGATCTTTGTTCACGGGCGGACGCGGGAGCAGGGTTTTAGCGGGACGGTGAACCTGGCCGGCATCCGCAAGGTCGTCGAGGCGGTGCGCATCCCGGTCATCGGCAACGGTGATGTGACCACGCCCGAGGCGGCAAAGAAGATGTTTGAGGACACCGGTTGCGCGGGCGTGAGCGTGGGGCGCGGTGCGTTTTACAATCCGTGGATTTTCCACCAGACGCGGCATCTGCTCGCGACGGGCGAGCTGCTACCGGAGCCGAGGTTCGAGGAGCGCGTGCGAGTGATGTGCCGGCATCTGGACTTGATGGTCGAGGTGTTCGGCGAGGCGCACGGCTGCCGGATGTTCCGCAAGGTCGCGCCGTGGTATGCGAAGCGCTTCGGGCCGGTGAACGAGTTCAACAAGAAGGTCGTGGGCATCGGCAGCCGCGCGGAGTTCCACGACGTGCTGGAGCGCTACCTGCGCTGGCGGCAGCAGTTCTGCGACGGCGAAGGCCACCTGCTCCCGCGCTACGCGCTGGCCCCGATGGTGGCGAGCTTCATGCAGGACCCGGCGTCGGCGCAGCGGCAAAGCGTCCCGGTGCCCAAGGGGCCGGTGGAGGTGTGGTGAAACAAATAGGGCGGCCTCGTGCGAGGCCGCCCTTGAAGCGATACCCTGACTGGCTCAGGCCTTGGGCGGGGCGGCGTGGCCCTCGCCGCTGGTGCCTTCGAGATGCACCGCCTTGTAGCCGCCGATGGATTTGAAGTAGAGCAGAATGCCCAGGTAGAGGAGGGCCATGATCGCGGGGATGGCCGAGTCTGCAACCAGCGTCTTACGATCGCCGGCGATGGAAGCTTCCGCAGCGGCTTTCTGCTCCGGCGTGCGCTTGGCGGCTTCGACTTTCTGAGCGTCACCAAGCTTGGTGCCGTCGAGCCCTGTCGCCTCGCCAAAGAAGAGGAAGGAGCTGGGCTTCTCCGCCTTGAACTGCGCGTAGGCGGCGGGACTTGACTTCTGGAGTTCCTCACCGGCGAAGCGGTCCTTCGCATAGCCGAGACCGGGCGAGCCGATCATGCCTGCCGACATCATGCCGATGCCGCCCATGATGGAGATGGCGATGGCTCCCGTGCGCGGGAAGCGGTCCGATGCGACAGCGAGCATCGTCGGCCAAAAGAAGGTCTTGCCGATGCCATAGACTGTCAGTGCGAGCAACGCGCCTCCAAAGGCTGTGATGCCGCTGGTGAGGTTCAAGCCGATGCAGGCCAGCACGGCACTGGTGAGCAGGATCGCCACGGGTGAGAAGCCGAGTTTCTTCTCGATGAAGTCGGCGCAGAATCGCAGCGCGAACATGGTCGCGGAGGTGAAGACGAAGAGGATTTTGCCCTGCTCGGAAGAGAGGATGTTACCGGTGATGTTCTGGATCCAGCCATCCGTGCCGAGCTCCACCGCACCAACCAGCGCGTGCGCAAGGAAGAGGACAAACAGCAGCACTGAGCCCATCGAGAAGCTGGTCATCACGGCGATCACGACGAGCAGCGCGCCGCCAATGCCATAGGCCGCCGCCGCCGGCAGGCCGAGCGTGTCCTTGCAGAAGAGGGCAAGGAGGCCGCACACAACTAGGCCACCAAGTATGCCGACGTCCTTGAGCATTTCGCCGAGACTCAATCCCTTTTCGGACGCCTCCGATTTCGGGAAGCTCTGGCCGAAGAACATCACGCCGTAAGCCACGGTCGGGATGAGATAGAGCGAGAGCTGAATCTTCCAGCTCATCTTCATCTGGTCGTCCAGCACCCAACCCAGCACACCGCCGATGATCAGTCCGGCGGGCCAGCTCGCATGGAGGATGTTCAGGTAGTGCGTGCGGTTGTGGGGGAAGAGCGTGGCGACGAGCGGGTTGGCCACGGCTTCCAGCGTGCCGTTGGCGAAGGCGAAGATGAACATGCCCCACTTGAGCATGTCGAAGGCGTTCTCCTTGCTTGTGGCACCGAAAGTCACGAAGGCCGACAGCACATGGAGCGCGAAGGCGACGATGATCAGCTTGCCGTAGCCAATCTTGTCGCAGACGACACCACCGATGATGATGCCGAAGCAGAAGCCGGTGAAGCCGGCACCACCGATCGCACCGAGCTGCGCGCCGGTGAAGCCAAACTCCGAGCCCCAGTTGTCAAAGATGCCGCCGCGAATGGCGAAGCCGACGCCGGCGGCGAGGATCGCCATGAAGCCGGCCCACAGGAGCCGTTTCGCGTTTGGCGCGATGGCCTCGTTCGAGATCGTTTGGTCTTCGGTCATAGTTTTGCTGGCTGATGGTTTCGTTTCTGGAACCGACTAAAGGGTGAACTTCGGGAGCTTCACAATCGCGCCGCCTTTCATCGCGGATTCGTGCGAGCAAAGGCCCACGCAGGTCCAGTTGGCGGACTGCTTCGCGTTCGGGAAGGGGTCGCGCTTCTCGACGAGCGCCATCGCGAACTCGTGCGCGAGGTGCGGGTGGCTGCCGCCGTGGCCGCTGCCCTGCGTGAAGCTCAGGTGCGTCTTCTTGCTGGAGTCATACACGCCCTGCGTCGTGTATTTGGCGATGCTCTTGGGCAGGCGCTTGGCGAAGTCGGGACACTTGACCGGCTTGGGAATTTTCGGCTCGGGTTTCTTGGCCGTGTGCATCACGAGCGGCTGGTGCTCGACGAGCGGCCACTCGACGGACTGCTTGTCGCCATAAACATCAATGCTCTCGCGATACTGCCGCGCGATGTCGAAGAGCGAGCGGATGATGCGGGCGTTGACATCGGTGCCCTTGAACTTGATGTGCGCGGTCTCGACCGCGAAGGGGGAGCCGTATTTCTCGATGAGTTCCTTGCGGACCGTGCCGGAGCCGAAGCAGCTGACGTATTCGGCGGGCTGGCCGATGAGTCCGGCGACCGGGCCGACGCAATGCGTGGCATACCACATGGGCGGGAGGCCGGGCCAGTAGTTGGGCCAGCCATCCATGTCCTGCTGGTGCGAGGCCTGGACGAACTGGAGCTTGCCGAGCTGGCCGTCGTCGAGCAGCTCCTTCATGAAGAGATACTCGCGGGCATACACGACGGTCTCCATCATCATGTATTTGAGGCCGGTCTGCTTGACGAGGTCCACGATCTTCTTGCAGTCGGCGATGCTCGTGGCCATCGGGACGGTGCAGGCAACGTGCTTGCCGGCCTTGAGCGCGGCGATGGACATCCACGCGTGGTCCGGGATGGGGGAATTGATGTGGACCACGTCCACGGAGGGATCCTTGAGCAGCGCGGCGAAGTCCTGATAGCGCTGCTTGACGCCAAAGTAATCGCCGATGGCGTTGAGCTTCTTCTCATCGCGCTGGCAGATGGCGTGGCAGGTGGTGTGGGGATGTTTCTGCCAGAGTGGGATGAATTCCGCTCCGAAACCGAGTCCGACGACGGCGACGTTGATCTTTTTGCTCATGGTGAATGGCTGGTTGACTAGCGACAGGGGCGCACAGTGGCGAGCCTGCCCGCGTCCAGCCATGAGTTACTGCGCATTTCTTTTGAAAGTTTTCGCCGGGCGGGGGCGCAAAATGCGCGTCCACACCTGAGTTTGTTCGGCGGCGACGCGCGATTGAACCCGCCCCGCTCCCCATGCGTCAACGCGAATCTTCCCCGCGTGCGGCCGACCGGCTTTCTGCTGGCGAGCGCCCCCTCTGGCACAGCCGGCACGTCCACGACGGTTCCGCCTGCCAACTGGATTGCCCGGACTGTCCTGCCCACTCTTCCAGCGGGCGAGGTCTCCACCTCGTCTTCCTGATGAAGGCCACAGCCGACGTCGCCGCGAAGAGATTCGCCTTACCTACGACCTCAGCAACTGCGGCGGCTGCAAACTCAAGGAATACGCCTGCGCCTGCGACCGTTGAGCCGCGCGGATGCAGCCGGGCGGCTTGTCAGTCACCAGCAGGGATGGAACCATCCTGCGAGTGTTCTGCGCTGCCATGACCGATGAACTCTTGAGCCACATGCCGATGCTCAGGCTGGGTGTCTTCCTCGCCCTTTTTGTGCTGATGAGCGGATTGGAATGCCTGGCGGCACGACGCGAGCGGAAGTTGACCCGTCTCCACCGCTGGCCGGGCAACCTTGGCGTATCGTTTCTCGATGCGTTCCTTGCACGGCTCGTGGCCCCGGCGGGGGCGGTCGGTTTCGCCCTGTTAGCCGAGTCTCGTGGCTTTGGGCTTTTCCACGCAGTCACCTGGCCGGTCTTGCTGGAGGCGATGCTTTCGGTCGTGGCGCTCGACCTGGCGATCTACTGGCAGCACCGGCTCTTTCATTCCGTGCCCGTGCTGTGGCGGCTCCACCGGATGCACCATGCCGACCTCGACGTGGATGTCACCACCGGGGCGCGGTTTCATCCGTTCGAGATTCTGCTCTCCCTCGGCATCAAACTTCTGGTCATCGCCGCGCTGGGTGCTCCGGCGGTGAGCGTGCTGGTCTTTGAAGTCCTGCTGAATGCCACCTCCATGTTCAACCACAGCAACGTGAGGTTGCCTGAACCTCTGGAGCGCGTGCTGCGCTGCTTCGTCATCACGCCCGACTTGCACCGCGTGCATCACTCCATCCTGCGCCGCGAGACGGACAGCAACTTCGGCTTCAACCTGCCGTGGTGGGACTGGCTGTTCCGCACGTATCGCGCCCAACCGGAGGCCGGCCATGAAAGGATGATCCTCGGCATTGACCAGTTTCGCGACCCGGCGGAGCTGCGGCTGGACCGGATGCTGACACAGCCGTTCCGAAATGGGGGCGGCGTGGACGACGGCCACAAATGACGAGGGCTGGTTGTGCCACAATGCCAAGGTGGCCACAAAAAGGTGATCGTTGACCGGTCGTGATGGCATCCGGACCAGCCGGGACACGGCCCAGACCGGCAATGAGGGCAGCCGGGTCAGTCGGAAACGAAGCCAGACCGGTCTGGGTCGTG
>JBEBFV010000184.1:0-10774 GCA_040081795.1 Limisphaerales bacterium
ATAGACGGTGCCGCGCTTCACGCCGCCGCCGCAGAGGAACATCGAAAAGCCCTTCATGTGGTGGTCACGACCGGGGCCGCCCTTGTTCGCCTGCGCCATCGGCGTGCGCCCGAACTCGCCGCCCCAGACGATGAGCGTGTCGTCGAGCAGGCCGCGCTGCTTGAGATCTTTGATGAGCGCGGCGGTGGCGCGGTCCACGTTCGCAGCGTTGCCCTGGATGAACTTCACCAGGTCGTTGTGATGGTCCCAGTCGCGGTGATAGAGCTGGATGAAACGCACACCGCGCTCCGCGAGCCGCCGTGCGAGCAGGCAGTTCGATGCGAACGAGCCATCGCCCGGCTTGCAGCCGTAGCTGTCGAGGACGTGCTGCGGCTCGTTCGTCACGTCCACGAGGCCGGGCACAGCCGTCTGCATCTTGAAGGCCAGTTCGTATTGCGCGATGCGCGTGGTCAGCTCCGGGTCGTCGTCCACGCCAAGCTGCGCGCGGTTGAGAGATTGCACGGCTCCGACCACGTCATGCTGCTGCGCGGCGGTGACGCCGGGCGGGCGGTTCAGGTAAAGCACCGGGTCGCCTTTCGAGCGCATGGCGACGCCCTGGAACTGCCCCGGCAGAAAACCGCTGTGCCATTGCCGCACGGAAATCGGCTGTGGGCTGCGCCCCTCCGTGGAAGTCAGCACCACGAAGCCCGGCAAATCCTCGCACTCGCTGCCGAGGCCGTAGAGCACCCACGAACCCATCGAGGGCCGGCCCTGAATCATCGTGCCCGTGTTCATCAACGTGTGCGCCGGGTCGTGGTTGATGGCGTCCGTGCGCATCGAGCGGACGACGGTGAGTTCATCCGCGACCGTTCGGATGTGGGGAAAGATTTCCGAAATCTCCGTGCCGCACTGCCCGCTGCGATGGAAGGCGAACTGCGGCGCGAAGCACTTCAACGTCTGCTCCTGCAACTGCGCGAGCTGCTGCCCGGCGGTGAACGACTCCGGCATCGGCTGTCCGTGCAGCTTCGCAAGCTGCGGCTTCGGATCGAATGTCTCCAGATGCGACGGCCCGCCCGCCATGTAGAGCCAGATGATGCGCTTGGCGCGCGGCGCGTGATGGAGTGGGTTCACCACGCCTGTCCAGCGCGTGGGCTTGGCGGTGTCGGCAGCGAAGGCGGAACGGTTCAGCAACGAAGACAACGCCATCAAGCCGAGGCCGGAGCGCCCGAGGAAGGCGCGGCGGCGAAGTGGGACTAGAGACTTGACTGGCATGAGTTGTAAACGCGGTCTATGGGAGGCGGAGGGGCGATGAGTTGACGACTCCCGACTTGGTGCCTATTTGGCAGACGATCGTGGAACCTGGCTCCAGCACTTGTTCATCCAACGTCTTGAATTCCTTGCCCAGGCGGGTGTCCGTGATCTTCCTGCTCAACGGCTGCGTGTAGATTTTGGATCCTCTCGGAGCAAGACTGACCCACTCCCAGTCGAGGACAAGGTCCCCAGAAAGAGCTGCGTGTGTTCGTGTGTCTCTCAGCATCACACGCCCGTTGCGGTTACTGACGATGACGTTGCCGGGAAACGTGTCACGAATTCCACTGAACTCTAGCACCTGGCGGGACGCGTTTGTCAGGGTGATTCGCAGATTCGGCATGGGCTCGCCGCTCATGTTCTCAAACTCAACAAGCAGTTCCGGTTGAGCAGGCATTCTTCGCGACGTAAGCCACCAAACTGACGCCATCGCGGCTAGACACAGACCAAAAATGCCAATAATCAGTTTGGGTCGAGTTCTCATAGAACCCCACGGGGTTTACGCCATTATACCCTGAATCGGCTTTGCGCCTTCGACGCCGGAGAGTTTCACGTCGAGGCCCTGGAACTTCACGGACAGGCGCGCGTGGTCTATGCCGAGGAGCTTGAGAATCGTCGCGTGCAGGTCGTGGACGTTCACGATGTTCTCGACGGCAGAGTAGCCGAGCTCGTCGGTCGCGCCGTAGCTGATGCCGCCCTTAATGCCGCCGCCGGCGAGCCAGATGCTGAAGCCGGCGTTGTGGTGATCGCGACCGCTGCCGCCCTGGCTCATCGGCGTGCGCCCGAACTCGCCGGCCCAGACGATGATGGTGTCCTGGAACATTCCGCGCTGCTTGAGGTCGGTGATGAGAGCCATGCACGCGCGGTCAATTTCTGCGGCCTTGAGCGTCACGCCGTCCTTCACGCCGCCGTGATGGTCCCAGTCCTTGTGATAAAGCTGGATGAACCGCGTGCCGCGCTCGGCGAGGCGGCGCGCGAGGAGGCAGTTCGCCGCGAACGACCCGTCGCCGGGCTTGCAGCCGTAAAGGTCCATGATGGCCTGCGGCTCTTTCGCCGTGTCCATCAGCTCGGGCACGCTGGCCTGCATCTGGAAGGCCATTTCATACTGCGCGATGCGCGTGGCGATTTCCGGGTCGTCCACCACGGCGTCGTATTTCTTGTTGAGCGAGTTGACGGCCTGCACCACGTCGCCCTGCTGGTCGCGCGTGATGCCGGCGGGCGTGCCGAGGTAGAGCACCGCGTCGCCCTTGCTGCGCAATTGCACGCCTTGAAAGCGGCTCGGCAGAAAGCCCGGCGACCACTGCCGCGCCGCGATGGGCTGGTTCTGCCCGCCCTTGCCCAGCGAGGTCAGCACCACGAAGCCCGGCAAATCATCCGCGTCACTGCCGAGGCCGTAAGTAACCCATGCCCCCGCGCTGGGTCGGCCGGCAATCTGCGAACCGGTGTTCATGAACATGTGCGCCGGGTCGTGGTTGATGGCCTCGGTGGTCATCGAGCGGATGAGGCACATCTCGTCGGCCACGGTGCCCATCTGCTCGAAGAGGTCGCAGAACTCCGTCCCGTTCTTGCCAAACTTCTTGAAGCCGAGCTGGGGGCCGTAGCAGTTGAGCTTCGCGTTCTGGAGCTGGGCGATTTGCTTGCCCTTCGTGAACGACTCGGGCATCGGCTCGCCGTGCATCTTCGCGAGCTGGGGCTTGTAATCCCACGTTTCCAAGTGCGACGGCCCGCCGGCCATCGTGAGCCAGATGACGCGCTTGGCCTTGGCGGGGAAGTGCAGCGGATTAACCACGCCGGGCCATTTGTCCTTCTTGGCAGGCGCGGCCGATTTCTTCGCAGCGGCGAGGAGCGCCGGCTTGAGCAACGAAGCGAGAGCGAAGGTGCCAAGGCCCTGCACGGTGCGGCCTAGGAAGACGCGGCGGGTCTGTTGTTGCTGGCGGAGATGATGGAATTCGGAGCGGAGGTTCATGACTTAGGAACGGGTAATCGTCTCGTGAAGGTTGAGAATGACTCGCGCGACACTCGTCCACGCGGCGAGTTCGGCCTGGTCAGCGGCGGAGGGCAACGGAGCGAGCCCGACTTTCAAAAGTGACTCGGCGGCTTTCGGGTCGGCCTTGTATTGCGCGAGGTGCTTGTCGTAGAGCGCGCGGGCGGTGGCGAGCTCGTCGGGGCGCGGAGCGCGGGAGAGGGCTTGCTTCCACGCCCAGTTGATACGCGCGGCTGCGTCGCCGCTGCCTTCCTTCACAATACGCGCGGCGAAGGCGCGGGCAGACTCGACGTAGGTCGGGTCGTTGAGCAGCACGAGCGCCTGCTGCGGGATATTCGAACGCGTGCGCTCGGCCGCGCATTCCTCGCGGCTGGGCGCGTCGAACGCGAGCATCGAAGGATGCAGGAAGCTGCGCTGCCACCACGTGTAAAGACCGCGCCGGAACTGTTCGTCGCCTTTGCTGGCTTCCCAACTGCGGACGGGGAAGTTCAAGTTCTCCCAATAGCCATCGGGCTGATACGGCTTCACGCTCGGACCGCCAATCTTCGGGTTCAGCAGGCCGGCGATGGTCAACGCGTTGTCGCGCACGAGCTCGGCGTCCACACGCCAGCGGCTCTGGCGGGCGTGCTCGCGGTTGAACGGGTCACGTGCCTGCTGCTCCTTCGTCGCCACCGAGGTCTGCCGATACGTCGCGCTCATCACGATGGTGCGGACCAGGTGCTTCACGTCCCAGCCGCTCGCGACGAACTCGCTTGCGAGCCAGTCGAGCAACGCGGGATTCACCGGCGGCTCGCCCTGCGCGCCCATGTCGTCGAGCACCTTCGAGAGGCCGGTGCCGAAGAACTGCTTCCACAGCCGGTTCACGAACACGCGCGCGGTCAGCGGGTTGTCCTTCGCGACAATCCACTCGGCCAAGTCCGCGCGAGTGAGCGGCGCGTCGGCTTTCGCGTCGCGCTTGAGTGACACGGGCAGGAAGGCGGGCAGCGCGGGCTGCATCACCGGGCCGCTCTCGTCCATCCAGTTGCCGCGCGGCAGAATGCGGACGGTGCGCTTCGTTTCCGATGACACAGAAACGAGGCATTTGGGAATCTTCGCCTCGAAATCCGTTTTCGCCTTCTTCGCGGCGGCGAGGTCCGTGCGGAGCTTGGCCAGCTCGGGCGCAAGGCCCTTGAAGTGCGCGAAGAGCTTGTCCTTCTGTGCGCCGGTGCGCTTGTCGGTCGTGACCTTGAGAATCACCGCGATGTCTGCCGGGGGCGGAGCCGGGTGCGCAACACGCGCGGCGTCAGCCTCACTCGTCGTGGCCAGCCGGAATTTCCCGAGCAGGTGCTCTTTCTTCGTGCTGTTTTGGCGCAGCTCAATCGTGAGCGTGTCGCCCGCCTCGACGGACAGCGGCGCGGTCAACTCCAACACGAGATGCTGCGCCTGCCCAACCTCCGGCAGCACGGCCCAGCCAAGCGTGGCATCCTTCTCATCGCCATCAATGGTGTGCGCCGCAGCCCAAGATTTCTGCGGAGCGGCTGCGGCTTGCTCGATGGTCGCGTGCGCTGCGGCAAGCTTGACCGGCTCGGGCTTGCTCTTCCCGGCCTGGATTTTCACCGCGACTTCGGTGAGCACGAAGTTGCCGTTCGCTCCACGACCCGGCCCCTTGGCGGGCAGCGAGTCATCCGGCAGCGCCTCCACGCGCAGGCCGGTCACGGCCTTAAGCGCGTTCGTGACGGTGACGGTGTAAGTGTCCTTGTCCGGAGCCTTGCCGCTGGCAAGCACGGAACCGTCGGCCTGCACGGCGAGCTTCGACTTCTGCGCGGATGCGACCTTTGCGGGCTTCAGCGGCTTCCACTTTGCGTCCTGTTGCACGGCGGCGAAGGCGGTGTCCTGCCACTCGTTAAACTTGGCGCTGAGTTCTGGATGTGGCGCGTCGAAGTCTGACTGGAACTTGGTGATTTCGCCGTCAAGTCGCACGACCTCCGCCGTGTCCTGCGCGCTGGGAACGGGCATGCCCTCCTCGCGTTTGCCGACGATGGGTTCCTTGATGTCCGCGAAGAACGCGCCGAGCGAGTAGAAGTCGCGCTGCGCTATCGGGTCGAACTTGTGGTCGTGGCATTGGGCGCAGCCGGTGGTCTGCGCGAGCCAGACCGTGCCGACGGCGCGGACGCGGTCGGTGAGATAGCGCTGCTCGTAGTCCTTGGGCTGCGCACCGCCTTCCTCGGTGGAGAGGATGAGGCGGTTGAAGGCGGAGGCCACGCGCGTTTCCAGCGACGCATTCGGGAACAAATCTCCTGCGAGTTGCTCGCGCGTGAACTGGTCGAAACGCTTGTTCTCGTTGAACGACTTGATGACGTAATCGCGGTAGGGGAAGACGTTGCGCGGTGTGTCGGAGTGGTAGCCGATGGTGTCCGCGTAACGCACCACGTCCAGCCAGCCGATGGCCATGCGCTCGCCGTAATGCGGCGAGGCAAGCAGGCGCTCAACGAGCTTCGCGTAGGCGTCGGGCGACTTGTCATTCGCGAAGGCATCCACTTCCTCCGGCTTGGGCGGCAAGCCCAGCAAATCGAAGTAGAGCCGGCGCGCAAGCGTGCGGCGGTCGGCTTCAGCGGAGGGCTTCAAACCAACCTCTTTCAACCGCTGTTGCACGAGCACATCCACGCCGTTCTTGCCGGCGGGCACAGCGGGGCGCTTCGGAGCGACGTAAGCCCAGTGCGTTTGATATTCTGCGCCCTCGGCAATCCAGCGCTTGAACAAATCCTTCTGCGCGACGGTGAGCTTCTTGTGCGAGTCCGGCGGCGGCATGAGATCATCCACGTCCTTGGTGAAAATACGCTTCACCAGTTCGCTCTGGTCGGGCTTGCCGGGGACGAAGGCCTTGGCCGCGATGGCCGCTTCGCGCACGTCGAGGCGCAGCTTGGCCTCACGTTTCTTCTCGTCGGGGCCGTGGCAGAAGAAGCAGTTCTCCGAGAGGACCGGGCGGATGTCGCGGTTGTAATCCACCTTCTTCGCGCTGGCAGCAGGCGCGGCGAGGGAAGCGGTCAGCAGGGCTACGGAAGAAGCGATAACGAGGAGCAGGCGTAGTGACGGCATATAATCAGATCGTTCGACCCGTGGCGGCGCGAGTGGATTCACCGGCGGACGGGGCGGGGCGGACACGGCAACCATTGTGCAGTCCGCGCAGCTTGGCAATGGCGTGAAGTGCCCTGTGGCTCGACATTCCATTGTCGAGTTGGGCGGGCCTTCCTGGGCGGTCTCGACAATGGAATGTCGAGCTACACCGCTGAGGGCGACGAGGTGGGTTCGCCGAGCGGGTCGGGGGAGAGGGAGCGGTGCGAGGGAGTGTTCAGTAATCAGGGTTCAGTGTTCAGTCAGCCGCCTTGGACTGGCGGGAACAGGCTGACTTCGTCGCCGTCCTGCAGCACATGGTCGCGGCCTTGATACTCGACGCCGACGGCGATGAGGGTGGAGTTCTGCATGTCCACGAGCTTGGGGAAGCGGGCGTGGAGGTGCTGGAGCAAGTCACCGATGGTCGCGCCAGCGGGCAGTTCCTCGCTGGCCTGCGCGCAGCCGGTGAGGTCTTTGAAGTAGGACCAGAATTGGACTCGGATTCTCATTCGTGATGCGTGATGCGTGATGCGTGATGCGTGATGCGTGATGCGTGATGCGTGATGCGTGAGTATGTCAGGACGCGCTCGAACAAATTCACGTATTACGCATCACGCATCACGCCCTATACATCTCCGGCTTCAGCACGCCAACAAACGGCAAGTTCCTGTATCGCTCCGCGTAGTCGAGGCCGTAGCCGACGACGAAGAGGTCGGGGATGTCGAAGCCGGAGTAATCCGCCTCGACCGGCTCGACGCGGCGGGCGCGCTTGTTCAGGAGCACGCAGGTCTTGATCTGGCGGGGGCGGAGCTGCTGAAGCTTTGCGATGACGGTCGTCAGCGTCTTGCCGGTGTCGAGGATGTCGTCCACGAGCAGCACGTCGCGGTCACGGACATCGAGGCGAAGTTCCTTGGTGAAGACGAGCTCGCGCGAGACGGTGCCGCTGCCGTAGCTGGAGACGCCCATGAAGTCCAGGCGCAGCGGCATGTTCAGGCTGCGGATGAGGTCGGCAAGGAACATGACCGTGCCGTTGAGCAGCGAGACGACGACGAGGTCGCGCCCGGCGAAGTCGCGCTCAATCTGCTTGGCCAGCTCGCGGACGCGGCGATGAATCTGTGTGCGGCTGATGAGGACGCATTCGATTTCCTTGCGCAGACGCGGCGGTGCGCGACGGACGAGGGAGAGTGGCGAGGGCTTTGTCACGGCGAGGGAGGGGCTGAGGCTAGAAGATAGAGAAGAGAGGATAGCGGAGAAGGTTTGCGTGGTTCGAGCGCGCCGTGGGCATTCGGCAAGATTCTATTCTCTATCCTCTACTTTCTATCCTCTCTCCTCTCCCCCTGCACGGGCGGCGAACCGTCTGTCTGGCGCGTGAAGAGGACCAGGCCGAGCAGGGCCAGAGCGATGGCGAGGGCAGCCGACGTGACGTAGAGGCCGGTGATGGGCGGCTCGTAGCGGAACTCGATCGTGTGCTTGCCGGCGGGCACCTGCACGCCGCGCATGAGGTAGTTGCAGCGGAGCAAGGTCGCTGGCTGGCCGTCCACGGAGACTTTCCAGTTGGGCGAGTGCTTGTCGTTGAGAAGCAGCACGGCGGGCGCGGCGGCGGCGGCTTCGAGCTGGATGCGCTTGGCCGAGTAGGAAAGGAACTTCACGTCGCCGGCGTTCGTGGCGGGCGGGGCCGTCGCGGCGGGCAGCGGCGCGGAGACGATGACGGTCTCGTGCGGCTTGAAGAGCGAGTTCGTGAGCAGGCTCAGGGCTTCGGTGTCGTTCGTGGTGGCGAGCCAGTGAGTGAAGAGCTTGGCGCGGGGAAGCGCGCCGGTGAACTCGATGAGCGCAAACTGCCCGGGGCCGTTTGTGACGACGGTGACCATGTCCAGCCGAGTTGCGTTGCCGACGCCGGGCTTGAGAACGATGTCGAAGGGCGTGTGGATGCGGAAACGGTTCTGTCCGGGGTCGAGCTGTGCGGCGATTGAGCTGAGGAAGTTCGTGTCGTTCACGCCGAAGATGAAGCGGGTGTTGGTCAGCTCCCACAGCCGGGTGAGCGTGTTCGCACGGCCGAGAAGGACTTCACGGTAGGCTTTATTCTCAGCGGTCGAGCGAGGCTCCTGCGTGATGTCGAGGCACTGGATGTTGTTGTAGAGGAAAAGGTGCTGGGTCCATTCCAGTTGATAGAGCTGCTGGAAGACGGCGAACTGCTGGTTGACCTGGAACGGCAGCGACTGGACGCGGCCCTCGTGCGGCGCGCGCCTTAGGAGATCGGTGATGGGGTTGGCGGCGTATTTGTCCTGGTAGTTCCAATAGACAATCCACGGAGTGTTGGCGCGGGCGAGATCCACGGCCATCAACAGGCCGAGCGTCACGGCCGCCCAACGCGCGCGCGCGCCGGACCAGTAGCCACTGAGCGCCACGGCGACGGCCCCGACCGAGAGCGCGAGGTAGAAGACGAACCAGCCAACTTCTCCGATGCTGTGCGACGCGATGGCCTTGGCCATGTCCGGGTTGAAGGCGACGGAGACGAGGTGTTTCTCAATCTCCTTGCGCGACGAGCCGCAGAGCAGCAGGGCAAGCATTGCAAGCGCGACGGCTCCGAAGCAGCCCAACGCCCAGCGTCGCTCGAAGCCGGTGACGGAGTTCCACCAGTTGGCCACGTGCTCGGTGAGCTTGGCATCGCCGGCAGCGGCGGGCTTGACGAACTGCTTCGCCAGCGCGTGCAGGCCGTAGCCGCAGAGCACGATCAACGCGAGGTGGAACGTGTGCATGAACTTCACCGGGTTGCGGATGGTGGAGGCGTAGGGCAGCGCGTAGAAGAACTGGTAGAAGGGCGCGTGCTTGCCGAAGGCGAAGAGCATGGAAAGCAGCGCAATGCCCGCCCAGAACCAGACGAGTTTCCGCTCGGCATCTGCGAACGCGCCCTGCGCGCGGCAGGCCTGCACGAGGGCGAAGGCGGCGAGCAGCACGACGAGCACGCCGCCGTATTCCCCGGAGCCGGAGTGGCGGAAGAGCGAAGGGTTGCCGAGCGCGGCCCTGGCCTGGGCGTCGCCTTTCTGCGCCGCATCCTTGATCTGCGCGAGATTGGGATTCTCGCCGACGGATCCCCAATACGAGCCGCCGTCCGGCGTGTCCATGCGGTAGCCGAACAGGCCGGGGATGATCACGCGCAGCATCTCGATCTTGGGCAGGCTCCAGGTCGTCGCCTCCGCGTAGCGACGGTCTTTCGACGCCTTATCCTGCTCCATGCCGACGATGCCCTTGACCTGCGTGCTGATGAGCGTGCCGATGGTGTAGGTGGCGATGAAGCCCGCGCAAACAGCCACGAGCACGACGCGCCCGAAGCCTTGCGCCAGCCGCAGGCCCGGCGCGCCCTGCCCCGCTACCCAGGCCAGGCAAATGGCGAACGCGGCGACCACGAGGCTGAAGATCGCGCCGGTGTCGAAGCCCTCCATCACGCCCAGGCCGGTGGCGAAACCCGCAAGCATCGTGAAGCTCAACGCGCGTCGGCGCGTCGCCGCCATCAGCGCCGCGAGCGCGAGGAAAACCGCCGCCATGCCCAGCACCCAGACAGACAAGCCCCATGCTGCGACGGAGAACCGATCTCCGTTCAATCCCGCCGCGATGCCGCCCACGGTGCAGACCCACGGCGCGAAGCCGCATTGCCGGAAGAACACCCACGCCGCACAGCCCAGCAGCAGCAGCGAGAGCGGGACGATGAACTTCGCGTAGGCGACCGGGCTGAACACGCAGCCCAGGAGATTCGAAAGGCTGGGCGCGGCGGCGACGCCCTCGTTGCCGACCCAGTTCAAGTCCAGCCACATGCCAGTCATGACCGAGGGCATCCGGCTCGACGCGGCTTCGGCTGCGCCCAGCGGGCCGTCATTGGCGAAGTGGATGTATTCCGGCAGGAAACTTTTCGCGAAGAGCAGCACCAGCACCCCGGTGAGCGCGGCCAGCAGAGCGAGGAATGCGGCGCGTCCGTTCTGCACGGGCGGCGCGGCGGCGGGCGGAATTGGGTTCGCCATAGGAGACGGGCAGCGGTTCCGCTGGCCGACGCGCGACGGTAGCGGAACCGACCCTTGTTCCAAGCCGAAACTCGGCAACTGGCCTACGGGATTCAAGGCAGGGCGACCGCGCGGGCCGCGCCGTCAATCTCCTGGAGCGGGCCGAGCGGCTTCTTCTTCTGCTCATAGCGGTCGAGGTTCGGCTGGCCGGACCAGAGCTTGTAGAGAACCTTGTCGTGGTTGAGCAGGATGAGCGCCTTGAAGTTCCATCCCGTCTCGTGGGTCTTGCGGTTGAAGGCCAGCATGTCCATCGCGAGGTTTCCGTAGCGCTGGCTGTTCACCACGGTCAGGTCCAGCTCATAGGCCACCGAGGATTCCTTGCCGTCGAGCGACTGGCGCACGGGCGCGGGCAAGTCCTCGA
>JBEBFV010000612.1:0-2849 GCA_040081795.1 Limisphaerales bacterium
GATGAAGCAGCTCGGCACGCTGCCCAAAGAGGAAAAGCCCGCCGCAGGAAAGGCGATCAACGCAGCGAAGGGCGAACTGGAAACCGCCCTCGTAGCCCGCCGCAGCGAACTCGAACTCAAGGCCGCCCTGCCCAAGGAGCCGACCGACTGGACCCTCCCCGGCCGCCGCCGCGCCGTCGGCAAGCTGCACCCGCTCACGCAGGTCACCGACGACATCGTGAATGCGTTCCGCAAAGTCGGCTTCGCCGTCGCGGACGGCCCGGAAATTGAGGACGAGTATCACTGCTTCGATGCGCTAAACACGCCTGCGGACCACCCGGCGCGCGACAGCCAAGACACGTTCTATGTCGCGAACGGCCTCAGGACGGAACACGCAACACGCAACACGTCATTGCTCCGCACTCACACCAGCTCGGTGCAAATCCGGGTGATGCAGTCGCAACCGCCGCCCATCCGCATCATCGTCCCGGGCCGCGTCTATCGCCGCGACAACGCCGACGCCACTCACAACCCGACCTTTCACCAGATCGAGGGCCTCTACGTGGACAAGCACGTCACCGTCGGCGACCTCAAGGGCACGGTGGAAGCGGTCTTCAAGGACGTGCTCGGCAGCGACGTGAAGCTCCGCTTCCGCCCGCACTACTTCAGCTACACCGAGCCGAGCCTGGAGATTGATTTCACCAACGCGCTCGTGAAGAAGCTCGGCAAGGACTGGCTGGAGATCGCCGGCTGCGGCATGGTGCATCCGCAGGTGTTCGAGAACGTCGGCTACGACCCCGAAGTCTGGACCGGCTGGGCCTTCGGCTTCGGCATCGAACGCATCGCCATGCTCCGCTACGGCATCACCGACATCCGGCTCTTCTACGAGAACGACGTGCGGTTCCTGCGGCAGTTCTAAACTTCTATTTTCCTTCCGACATGAAAGTCACCCTCAACTGGCTCAAGCAATACGTTGATTTCAACTGGTCGCCCGAGGAACTCGCGGAGCGGCTCACCATGCTCGGCCTCGAAGTCGAGGGCGTGCAGAAGCTCGGCGGCGAGTTTGAGGGAATCGTCGTGGCGCAGGTCATCACGCGCGACAAGCACCCGAACGCCGACAAGCTCTCCGTCTGCCGCGTCAACGACGGCACCGGCGAACGACAAATCGTCTGCGGCGCGCAGAACTTCCAGGCAGGCGACAAGGTGCCGCTCATTCTCCCCGGTGCGTCGCTCCCGCTGAAGCCGGGCGACAAGGAGCCGTTCACCATCAAGGTCGGCAAGATTCGCAGCGTCGAGTCGCACGGCATGATGTGCTCGCCCGCCGAGTTGGGCTTGCCCGACCAAGTGGATGGCCTGCTCATTCTCCGCGCGGACGCCAAGGTCGGCCAGCCGTTCGCGGAGCATCTGGGCCGTGCGGGCAGCGACGTGATTTACGACCTCGAAATCACGCCGAACCGCCCGGACCTCAACAGCGTCATCGGCATCGCGCGGGAGATTGCGGCTCTGACCGGGAATCCGCTCAAGGTGCCCGCGCTTCCTCCTCTCAACTCTCAACCCTCAACTCTCAACCAGATGGTCGCGGTTCGGTTGCAAGAGCCGGAGCTTTGCCCGCGCTACACGGCGCGCGTCGTGACGGGCGTGAAGGTGGGGCCGAGTCCGGATTGGCTGCGGCAGACGTTGGAGAAGGTAGGCATCCGTAGCATCAGCAACGTCGTGGACGTGACTAACTACGTGATGCTGGAGACCGGCCAGCCGCTGCACGCGTTCGACTATCATCTCATTGCCAAGGGTGCGGATGGCAAGCCCACCATCGTCATCCGCCGTGCCGCCGCAGAGGAGAAGTTCAAGACGCTCGACAATCAGGAGCGCACTTTGACGCCCGACATGTTGCTCATCGCCGACGAGCAGAAGGGCATCGCGCTCGCGGGTGTGATGGGCGGCGCGAACACGGAGATTCGCGACGACACGCGCGACGTGCTCATCGAGAGCGCCTACTTCGCGCCGACGAACGTCCGCCGCACCAGCAAGGCGCTTGGCCTGCGCAGCGAGTCCAGCTACCGCTTCGAGCGCGGCTGCGACGTGGGCATCGCGGACTACGCGAGCCAGCGCGCGGCCCAGCTCATTCTGGAAACCGCTGGAGGCGCACTCGTCCCTGGCGTGGTGGACGCTTACCCGCAGCCCGCCGTCCCGAAGGAAGTTACGCTGCGGTTCGCCAAGACCACTGAATTGCTTGGCGTCGCCCTTGAGCCGGAGCAACAAGCCAGTCATCTCGTCAGCCTTGGCTTGACCCAATCGGCAATCGGCAATCGGCAATCGGCAATCTTCTCCATCCCGACCTTCCGCGTGGACCTCAAGCGCGAGGTGGACCTCATCGAGGAGATCGCCCGGCTACACGGCGTGGACAAAATCCCCAGCACGCCCCCGCGCGGCGCAGTCGGCACGAATGCCTTCGACGCGGTGTATGACCAGATCGCCGACGTGCGTCGCCTGCTCGCTGGCCTCGGTCTCAACGAGGCGCAGGGGCAAACTCTGGTGAGCCTTGCCAACTGCCGCGTGCCGGAAGGCGAAATCGTGAAGCTGGCCAACCCGCTCAGTTCCGACATGGACGTGTTGCGCCCGAGCCTGCTGCCGGGCCTGCTCGACACGCTCCGGCACAACCTCCACCGGCAGAATCACGACGTGGCGCTGTTCGAGGTTGGCCGCGTGTTCACAAACGTGAACGGTCAGCCCAAGGAAGAGCGCCGCGTGGCCATCGCCCTCACCGGCCAGCGCGCGCTGGCCTTTTGGTCCGGCGATGACCGCGACGCGAAGTTCGACGCCATGGACCTCAAGGGCCTCATCGAGGACTTGCTGGAGCACTTCGGCCTGCG
>JBEBFV010000613.1:0-2845 GCA_040081795.1 Limisphaerales bacterium
ACGCCGCCCGACCTTGCGCGCTGGTGAATCTGCTCACTCAAAACACTTCGTGGCCGTTCTCCCTCACCCTGACCCTTGCTCTCCCGCTGGGAGAGGGAACAGCTCTGGAGCCGCGCGGTGTCACGCTGCGCGCCGGCTCCGACCCAGTGCGGACGGCGTTCCTCCCGGCCGAAGCTCGACAATGCGTATCGGGCGGAACAGTGTCACCCTCGCCCTGTGAAAACCCGAGCAAGTTGATGAAGCCTCAGCAACCAACGACTTTTCCCCGGCTTGTCGCCCAAACCTTAGGCTTTTGTCTGGTCACGGTGCTTGCCCTCTTGGCATTGATCCAAGCGAAACCTTCGCCAACTCCAACACTAGCGGTTGAGGTCGTCGGCTTCCGCAAGGAAGGAGACGCGTGGACAGTGATTCTGTCGGTAACGAATAGCGGACCTGGAAGAGCGTTTCTCAGGAGTTTGGCAGCGGAGATCGAAACCCAAAGTGGAATGCAGAATTGGGAGCAGTCTGTTGAGGAAAGTTTACAGTTCATGCGCCCAGGTGACCAGCGAACATTCGTGGTGCCGTTACCGGCTGAAGCCACGGGGTGGCGATCGAAAGCAGCTTACGAATGGCTGGACACTCACAATGCTCTGTATGTCATCGGGTGGCGTCTTGGGGTCATACACCTCCTCCCCGAAGGAGCATCGAGGACGTTTGCCTCATACATGGATCCTTGGCGATACGGTGAGACCATCCATTCCTTCCAGTCGAACCTCCCGCCTGTCTCGACGACCCTTCTGCCATAGGCGGACACGCATCCATTACTTCAGTTCCCCACCCGGTTCAGCGTGTAATACGCCGAGGTGTGCAGCGGGGCGGTGCCGTCGGCGGCGCGGAGGTTGGCGTGGTGGAGTTCGTAGATTTTTCCCGCGCGCAGTTCCGGCAGTTTCAGTCGCACGGTGCGCCCGTCGGCGGAGACGGTGGCGGCGGCGACCTTCACGGGCGTGATGTCCTGCTGCGGGGAGCCGTAGGCTTGCCGGTAGAGGTAGTGGTAGTGCGAGAGGGACCAGTTCGCGGGCGTGGCGGCGGCGGAGCGGTCCACGGGCCGCGTGAAGCGCACGTCGAAGCCGTCGGCAGTGAGCTTCATGGTCTCAATCTCGAAGGGCACCTCGCCGCTCCACACGAGGCGTTGCAGGCCGAAGGATTTGCCGCCGGTGCTGCCCCAGCCGCGGTCGGTCTGGCCCAGGAAGAGGCTGCCGTCGGGCGCGAAGGCGGCGCGGTTGTTGCCGCCCTGGAAGCCGCTGCGGAAGGGCAGGCACGCGCCCTGCCATTCGCCGTCCACCTTCTCCAAGGCCACGCGCACGACGATGCACTTGCTCTCGTCGCACACGAACATCTGCCCGGCGAAGGGGCCGAACCGCCCGCCGGTCGTGTCTATCACCGGCTCGGCGAGGGACTGGCCCATGGTGCCGTAGGGGAACTGGATGGCGGGGGGCTTGCGAATCTTGGCGAGCTGCTCCGCTGTGGATTTGTTCCAATCGCCCTCGAAGTTCGCGTCCCACTTGAGCGCCTGCGGGTGGCCGTGGAAGGCGTCTTTGCTGACGTGATGCAAGGGCGAGGTGCCCATCCACTCGCCTTGGTTGTCGGTGATGAAGAGGTCGCCGTCGGGAGTCATGCACAGGCCGTTGGGCGAACGCAGGCCTTTGCTCACAGGAATGAACTCGCCCTTGGGCGTGACCTTGAAACTCCAGCCGAAATACTTGCCCGGACCGCTCACGCCGATGCCGGAGATGGCACCCCAGAGGTTGCCCGCCTTGTCGCGCACAGGGCCGAAGATGTAGGCGTGCTGGCTGCCAGAGACGCCGCAGTTCTGGTCGAGCGTCTCGAAGAGGTCGGCGCGGCCGTCGCCGTCGGTGTCCGCGATGCGCGTCAGCTCGGAGCGCTGCACGACGAAGACTTCGCCGGGCTTGCCGGCGAGCAGGCCGAGCGGCTCGTGCAGGCCGGAGGCGAAGCGTTCCCAGCGGTCGCCGAAGGAGGGCGGCACGACGGTGGCGGTTGAAGAAGATGCCTTAAGCATCGCCGCGCGGTTGAGGCCGGGCTTGGCGCACTCGGCCTGCACGGCGGCGGAGTAGTAACGCCAGATTTCACCGCGCCGCGTGCAGACGATGAGCGCGTTGTCCGGCGCGAAGGCCATGCCGCCGACTTCGAGGGCGATGCCGGTGGGCACTGCGACGGTTTCAATCTTGTAGTAGCGCGCCTCACCCGTCGGCGGGAAGTCAGCAGTGAGCCGGGCGTTCAACTGCTCGCGCAAGTCGCGCCCGAGCGGGTCCAGCTCGAAGTAGAACGACGCGGTCTCCGTGAAGGTGAGGGAAAGGAAGTTGTCGCCTGCGCGCAGCTTGACGTGGAACGGCACCGGGTCCGCGATGTTGCCGACCTGCCCGGCGAGCCAGCCCGGCGGACCAATCTCCGAGGGCAACGGGCCGTTGTTGAACTTGGTCTGCAAGGGGCGCTTGCAGCCGATGCGGAACGTGACCTCGCGCTCGGCATCCGCGTGGAAGGTGAAGAGGAGTGACTTGGCCGAGGCGTCGAGCGTGGTCCATTGGGCGTTGGGCAGGGAAATGAGTTTTGCACCAGACACGTCAGCGGAGCCATCGGGCTTGAGCGTGGGCGCGGCGGCGAGGGCGTGAATGCTGGCTAGGCGGGCGGCGGGGAGTTGCTTCAAGGTCGCGATGGTCGTGGCCTGCTCGGTCGCTTCGCGGGTGGGGAGCTTAGTGTAGAAGAATTGGGGCTTCGCAGCGGGCGCGCTCGTGTTCGCGGAACTGCCGCTTGCAGCCTGCGCCTTTACCCCCTCACCCGCCCTTCGGGC
>JBEBFV010000614.1:0-2838 GCA_040081795.1 Limisphaerales bacterium
CATGTAACAGCGGTCGCCCATGGTTAGTTGAGAGTTGGGGGTTGGAGTTGGAAGCTGGGAGCGGCGTCAGGAGTGTTCTCGCGCAGCCACTGCCCGGTGCTCATGGACTTGATTTCCTGCGCGGTGATGACGGCGGCACCACCACCGTAGGCGTCGGTGCGCGGGTTGGAGCAATCGTGCGACCACTCGAAGGTCACCACGTCCGGCAAGGCGAACTTCTGGAGCAGGTGCTGGATGAAGGCGCAAACGGCATCAATCCCGCCACTGCCTGAATGCAGCCACAGGCGGGGTTGGTTGTTGAGCACGTCAGAGTCGGCCTCGAAGAACCAGTCCTCGGTGTGGTTGAGCAGCTCGGCTGGAAAGTCCGTCGGCGGCTCGTCGCCTTGCAGGATTTGAAAGGCCTGTCGGAAAAGCGTCTCGGCGTAGGTCAGGGCCGCTGCGTTGGGCAGTTCCATCAGGAGACTGAAGTTTGTGGAGTAGTTGGACATGGTTGGTTGTTGGGGTTGAGGGTTGAAAATGAGGAGCCACGGAATGAAAACGGAAGGACTTGGATGAGGGGATTGCCCCGTTCCGTGTTCTGTCCGTATTTCATCCGTGGCTAAACCGAGTTGCCTTTGCGGTGGTTCAGGCCGCGAGCTGGAACTTCCGTCGGCCCAGTTCGCCGAAGCGGTCCACCAGTTCAGTGGCATCCTGCTTGGCTAATTGGCGGGCTTGGCTGGCGAGCTGTTGCAGGCCAGCGGTGAGGCGAGTGCGAGCGGTGGTGCTGTCGCGGTATTCCTCAGCGGTCTTGGACAGCAGCTCTTTGCGGACTCGCTCCAACTGGCGTTCCATCTCGACGTCGTTGGCAAAGTTCATCTGCTTGAACTGTTCGATGAACCGGACGAGGCGGTTGAGGGTCTTCTGATGCACGCCGGTCTCGCTGGTGCCAATGCTGATGAGCATTTCCTGGCACAGAACTGCGGTCTGCTCCCGCAAGGAGGCCACGCAGTCAGCCACAAACGTCTGCACGTCCTGGCGGATTTTCGCGCCAGCATCACGGGCGGCTTGCTGGCGCGCGCTGATTACTTGCTGCTGCTCGGCGGTGGTGATGAGGTCCACGCCCAGAGATTCCGGCACGCTGACCTGAAACAACTGCGTCTCGAAGCCGTAGAACCGGTTCATCTGCTGCGGGAGCGGGAATGAGGCTTCGATGGTGGCGAGGAGTCGTTCCGGGTCTTTGACAAGCTTCTGCGCCAAAGATTGCCATTCGGATGAAGCAGACTGGCGCAGTGACGTGTAGCGCCGGAGGAATTCGTCCTTCGCCTGCCAGAACTCGGTTTCGATCTCGTTCAGCCGGCCAGTGACCTCCTGCAAGCGGGCATTCGGCAGGAAGTGCGCGAGGCCGTTGAGGAAGGGGAAGGTGTTGCCTTCGATCAACGCATGGGCACGGCCTTCGAGCAGGGCGAGTTGCTGGGTGGATTCGCGGGGCAGCAGGCGTTTGTGGCCGAGGCTGATTAAGCGGTCGGACACATCGCTGCTCTTCAGGCCAATATCCTCGGCTTTAAGCTTCTTGCAGCCCCGCCAGAAGCGGACGCTGACTTTGATGAGCACACCTTCGCGGGTGAGCAGGGGGAGTAGTTGGGGTTCCATGTTGGGGTTACCGGCAGCGAGGCGGCCGGCGGTTGTTGTCGTTTTGGTTGAAGGCATACCAGAGGCCCATCAAGGCCAGGGCACCGACGATGAACTGCCAGGTGTTGTAGATGAAGATAGCGGCGAAGAACGCGAGCACGGCGTAACCCGCCAGCTCGTTGTTGCGATTGCACACGGGATTCCTTTCGTGAAAAGCGAAGGAGGGTTCACTGCGGCTTAGGCAATGCACCCTCCCGTTGGCTGGCCCGGCTAGATGCGGACGGACTGGATCTCGCGCAGCTTCTCGCGCACGGAGTCCATTTCCTTGTCGCTGGCCTTCTTCTCCTTCTCCAGTTGCTTGAGGCAGTCGAGCGCCTCGTTGAACTCCTTGAGCACGCCTTTCAACGTGTCCTTGATGTTCTCGATGTGCTGGATAACGGCCTTCACCGGGGAGGTTTCGGTGGGCGTGGTTTCGGTCGGGTTGGTTTCTGTGGTCTTCGGCATGGTGCTGGTTGGTTGCTGCGGTTGTGCCTGCGGTTGTTCGGCCACAGGCGGGTTGCTGTTGGTGGTGGGTTGCGGGTTAGGTGCGGACGTTGACGCTGAGGCCGGCGTGGACGATTGGGCTGGCATCGCTCCATCCGGCTTGAGTGGCATCACAACCATGCGCCGGCCACCTTCGAGGAACTGCACCGGGCTGAGGTCATCCTGGATTTCGAGCGTGGCGAGGCCGTAGCGCAGCGCCTTCAGCACGAACTCGCGGTTGAGCGCGATGGATACCGCTTTGCCGAGCACGCGGGCGCTCTGAATGGTGAGCCGGGTCCAGTCTTTCGCATCCTTAGCCTTGGACTTGAAGCACACCGTTGCGCCGGCCACTTCCACCGTCACACCGCGATGGAACTCGTCCTGATAGGGCAGTTTGGGGAGGCCGGCGAGCAGCGTGGCGACCGTCTCACTGTCGAATCGAACCACGGTGCGGTTGCTGTTGGGGCCGGGAACGACGTTCTTCCAGTTTGGAAACTCCTCGTCGCCGCCCTTGGTGATGAACGTCCAGCGGCCGGACTTGAGCTGCACCCAGGAACCATCCTTGTTGGTCTTGGGCTTCAAGGACAGTTCGGCCGGGGTTTCCTCCATGAACTTGTTCCAGCGCAGGAACGGACGGTCGGGAATGAGCACCGGCTCCTTGAGGTCGAAGCTGAACGAGTTGGCCGCGTAGAGATGCCGGCCATCGGT
>JBEBFV010000615.1:0-2833 GCA_040081795.1 Limisphaerales bacterium
TTCGGTGCGACGGGTGAGTTCGTGCGCGCTGCCCCCTCACCCCGGCCCTCTCCCCCGGTGGGGGCGAGGGAGGAGGAAACGGTGGGCTTCGAGTCGGCGGCCTTGGAGGAAGGAGCGCTGGTTGAGGAGTTAGTTGTCAGGCTGGAAGCCTGACCTACTTTGGGGGCTTCCACCGGCTTCGCCGCTGGCGCGTTCGTTGAGGGCTTCGGCGTGACTTTCTTCGCGAGCGCTTCGAGCGCGGCGATTTGGTTTTTGCCAGCCGTGATGTCGCCGGTGTTCAGCGACGCCAGGCCGAGCGCGTGGAAACGGCGGGCTTCGTGGTCGTTGTTTTCCGTGGGCTGGAGATAGACGGTGCCGCCGAGCAAGAGGAGTTCCTCCCACAGCTCGAAGCGCACGAGCGTTTCGAGCAGGCGCTGGTAGCCGTAGCTGGAGCTGCCCTTGGAGTGCGTGTTGAACTTCGGGTGGCGCGGCAGCTCGATCATGTTCTTCGCCAGGTCCACGGCGCGGCGCGCGGCACCGATGTTGTTCAGGTCGCGGATGAGCCACTCGTTGTTGTGCGCGAAGTTGTGGATCTGGTCGGGCAGGACGTAGTTGCCCATCATGTAGGCGTGGTCCACGCGGGCACTGGCCTCCTGCTGCCACGCGGCGTCGGAGTAGCGCTTGAGCGCCGAGTAAGTGTGGCCGCTCATGTGCCACATATGCGCGATGCCGGGGGCGGCCGCGCCGTCGTTCGCGGCGGAGATGAGCGCGTTGGTCGCGCGCGCGCCCTCGTCCCACAGGTGGATGCGGTAGTGGTTCGCGGGGTGGAGCGGGTTCGCGTGGAGGATGGGGTCGAGCAGCGCGTCCACCTTCTTCTTGTCGCCGTAAGGGACGCCCTTGGAGTTGTCGCTCCAGTATTGCACGGCCAGCAGCGCCTTGGCCTCCACGTCGGCCGGGAAGTTCTTCACGATGGCTTCGAGCGCCTTCTGGTATTCCTGCCGGCGCTCCTTCTCGGGCTTCTTCTCGTCGCGATGGAAGTTGGCGAGCGCGGCAATCCACTGGTGCTCGCGCGGGCTGACGCCGGCCTGATACTTCTCTGCCGTCTTGATGAACTCCTTAGCGCGCTTGGCGTTGTTCACGTTCGCCATCGCGATGCCCCAGTAAGCCGTGGCGCAGAACGGGTCGAGCGCCGCCACCTGCCGGAACGACCGCTCGGCCTCGAAGTAGAAGAAGCCGTGCAACTGCCCGATGCCCTGATCGAAGAACTTCTGCGCGAGCGGGTTCTTGGTAGCGATGGGGAAGTGGACATTGCCCATGCCCGGCATGAGATGCGCCTGCTGACGCGGGCCTTCGTTGTAAGCGTCGCCGTGCAGGGACTGGCCGGCGGGCGTGTCGTGGTCGGCGCGGGCGGCGAGGGTGAACGCGAGGCCGACGGCAAGGAGCGGGAAGGGAAGACGGTTCATGTGCTGTAGTCGCGGACGGGCCAGTGCGGCAGGTCATTCAGCGAGGGTCAGAGGATGCGTCTTGGGGTGCGCTTGCCGCAAGCTTCCTTGCTCACCCCGCCAGCGCTGCGAACAGCTCGCGCAACTCCGACTCCACCTCCGCCTCGCTCGTGACCGTCTGCGCGATTTCGCGGCGCAGGTGCTCGCCCATCTTCTTGCGCAGCCGATGCACGGCCACGCGCACCGTGGCTTCCGTCGCGCCGAGCTGCGCGGCGGCGCGGGCGTAGGCATCGCCCTCCGGCATCGCGGAGAGGAAGCCTTGCAGCGCGGCGAATTCGGCGGCGCGGCCCTTCGCGGTCCAGTCCGCTTCGAGCGACTTGAGCGCGCGCTCCAGCAGCGTAAGCGCCCATCGCCGCTCGAAGGCCCGCTCCGGCGTGAGTCCGTCCGACGGCTCCGCGTGCAGGCGGCGCTCCTCATCGCGCGTCTCGTCCAGCGAGACCAGCGTGACGCCGCCGCCGCGCTTGAGCCGGCCCTGCTTGTCCCACTCATTGCTCAAGAAATGGTTTAGCGCCGCGAGCAGGAACGAGCGGAACTTCCCCTTCTCCGGCTGCACCTGTTTGAGCCAGTCCTTTTCAAGCAGCCGCGCGAAAAACTCCTGCGTCAAATCCTCCGCCTCATGCTGGTCGCAGCCGCGGCGGCGGACGTAGGTGTAGAGCGGCTGCCAGTAATCGCGGCACAGGCGCGCGAGAGCGTCGCGGGCGGAGGGCGAGTCGGTGCCGGCGGCGGCGAGCACGATGCTCCAGTGCGTGGCGGTGAAGGCCCCGGCGCGGGACGGCGGCACGGTGCCGGTTTTGAAGATCAAGGCCATGGAATCATTGTCTGGATGTGCCAGTTCGGTGGGAGCCAGGGTTCAATCGAAGAAGTCCCAGCGCTTCTCCTCGAAGTGGTAGCGCCTTCTCCCCATCGGCTGGGTGGCGGTGTAGATCAAGGTATGGATGTCCTCCCCCTTGAAGTCATTTGTTCCGTGGACGAGATAAATGAACTCCTTCGCCATGCCCACCTTCCGCGCCGGCGGGATGACCGGCAGGAACTTCGGCGTCAGCTCCTCGAGCTTCCTCGGATAGGCCCCATTCGCCTTCTTGAAGTCTTCGCACGCCGTGATCACCGCCTCCGCCCGGTCACGCGCCCCGGCCTGGTCAAACCGGACCAGCGCAATCGTGGCCAGGGCGGCTGCGGCATAAATGCCGACGGAAGCGAAACGCCGCCGCCGCAAGGCCGCATCCTTCCACGCCAGCAGCGCGCGGATCAGCAGCACCGGCAAGCCGAACACGAGCACGACACCGGAGAACAAGCCACCGCCACCGATCAGGCCATCGACGCCGAACAGCGCCCCGGCGAGCAGCAGCGTGTTG
>JBEBFV010000185.1:0-10645 GCA_040081795.1 Limisphaerales bacterium
AGCCCATCCGGTTGACGAGCGCCTCGTCGGCCACGGCGCGGAACATTCGCGGCTGCGGGTTGCCCGGCTGCGCGTGCCACGTCACGCCGCCGAGTTCGCTGAAGCCGAAGCCGAGCGCGGGCCAGACCGGCACGGCGGCGGCCTGCTTGTCCATGCCGGCGGCGAGGCCAACGGGGTTCGGGAAGCGCAGGCCGAACAACTCCACGGGCAGTTCCGGTGCGCCGTAAGCGCAGTCGAGCGCGCGGCAGGCCCAAGGCTGCCGCGCCGCCCAGCCGAGCGCGGCGAGCGTGCGGTTGTGAATCGCCTCCGAATCCTGCGTGAACAGCGCCGGGCGGATGAGCGAACGGTAGAACCAACTCATGCGGCGCGAGGCTAGCGAAGCGCAGGCGGGCCGGGAAAGAAAAAGGGCCGGCATCGCTGCCGGCCCTCGTGAAGATTCGCGGTCGCCTGCGTCAGGCGGAGATCGCCGGGACGACGAACGGCTTGCGGTAGTCGCGCGTGAGCTGCTTGTCCGCAGCGGCGTTGCCGATGAACTGCTCGGTCTTGCCGTTCATCTTGAGCACGGGGCCGAGCGTGAGCTTGTCGGTGTCAATGTTGACCTCGTTGGCCTTGAGGTGCTCGAACATGCGCTCGACGGTCGCGGTGGCTTCGCGGTCGCCCTTGATCTGCTCGCGGATGACTCCGGGCGCGGCCTGCTGGCCGAGGCGATGCGAGATGTTGCCGGTGTGGCAGAGCGCGCTGGAAAGGTGGCCTTCCAGAATGTCGGCATACAGATCCTTGTGGTTCCGGCTGCGGACGGCCTCGATGAAGTTCTTGAAGTGCGGGCCCTCGCCGCCCTTCTCTTCTTTCCAAGTTTTGATCAGCTTGCCGTCCTTGTCGTAGGCCGAAGATTCCACGTAGCTCGACACAGTGATGTGACCGCCTTCGCAATGCACGATCACGCCGATCTTGGCACCCATGAAGCTATCCATATTCTTGCTTCCCTTGCCGGAAGGCAGACCGCGCACCTCGAAGATGAGCGGGGCCTTGGCGTAGTCGTGATAGATGACCTGCGTGTTCGGCGTCTCGCCGTCGTCCTTGTAGCCGAGGCGGCCGCCGACGCTCCAGACGCGGGGGCTGAGTTCCGTCTCGCCGGTGAACCAGCGGCCGATGTCCATCTGGTGGATGCCCTGGTTGCCGAGGTCGCCGTTGCCGTAGTTCCAAATCCAGTGCCAGTCGTAGTGGAGCTTTGCGCGGCGCAGCTCGTCCTTCGGCGCGGGGCCGCACCAGATGTCGAAGTCAATGCCGGCGGGTATGGGCTTGGGCGCGTCGCTCAGGCCGATGCTGCCGCGCGGCTTGTAGCACAAGCCGCGGACCGCGATGATTTTGCCAAGCTGGCCGGACTGGACGAACTTCACAGCCTCGCCGATGCCCTGGCGTGACGCGCGGCTCTGCGTGCCGGTCTGGACGATCTTCTTGTATTTGCGCGCGGCGTTCACGAGCTGGCGGCCTTCCCAGACGTTGTGGGAAACGGGCTTCTCCACATACACGTCCTTGCCAGCCTGCACCGCCCAGATGGCCGCGAGGGAATGCCAGTGGTTCGGCGTGGCGATGGAGACGACGTCAATGTCCTTGTTCTCGAGCACCTTTCGGATGTCGGTGTAGGCCGTGACCTTCACGCCCTTCTTGTCCTGCGCGTCCACTCCCTTGCGGAGGACGGCATCGTCCACATCGCAGAGCGCGGTGAGGCGCACGCCAGAGTCCTTCAATCCGCTGAGGGCGCTGATGTGGGAGCCGCCGCGGCCGTTGAAGCCGACAACGACGGAGTTGAGCGTGTCACCGGGGCTTTTCTGTGCCCAGGAGGTTGGCGCGATGTAGAAGACGCCGGCGGCTGCGCCAGCGGTCTTGAGGAATCCACGACGGTCGAAGTATTTCATGTGCTGGATGGGTGGCTGATGGTCGGTTGTTGTTGGCGGACAAATGGACGCGGCCCGGAAGCGATGGCTTCAAGACGAAGAAGGTTGTCAGTCAGGCTCAGGGACACGTATCGGGAGAGTATCTGCAAAGCGTGGTGCGACTTAGCAACCACATTCTTCGGAGCCTGGGCTGCGCAAGGCACTCTGAGTTTTGACTTTGAGCCGCACACCGGCTCCCGCAGCATCGGCCCATGCTTGACCTGACCACAGCCCCGCAGTCCGACCCGCTCGGCATCTACCGCTACCGCGACGGGCTTTACGCGGTGGACCTGCTCATCGCGGCGATCGTTCACCTTGATTTCTTCTCGTGGCTCGCCGCGCATCCGGCGGACAAGGCGACGATCTGCCGCGAGTTGCAGCTCACCGAGCGGCCCGTGGACGTGATGCTGACGCTGTTCACCGCGAATGGATTTGTCCGTCAGGAGAATGGCGTCTTCCACGTCACCGAAGTCGCACAGGAACATCTCGTGAAAGGCTCGTCGTGGTTCCTCGGGCCTTACTTCGGCTCGCTGAAGGACCGACCCGTCGCGCTGGACATGCTCAATGTGCTGCGCACCGACAAGCCGGCGAACTGGGGCAGCTCGAAGACCGAGAAGGAATGGTCCAAGGCGATGGAGGATGAGGATTTCGCCGCGCGCTTCACCGCAGCGATGGATTGCCGCGGGGTATATCTCGGCCGAGCGGTGGCGCAGGCGCTTGCTCCGGGCGGACGGACTCGGCTGCTGGACATCGCCGGCGGCTCGGGCATCTACGCGTGCGCCATCGCGGCGGCTCATCCGCAACTGCGCGCAACCGTCTTCGAGAAGCCGCCGGTGAACCTCGTGGCGGCCAAGCTCGTTGCACAGCGCGGCTACGCGGAGCGCGTCTCCGTGCTGGCGGGCGACATGTTCAGCGAGCCGCTGCCGGCGGGCTTCGACATGCACCTCTTCTCGAACGTCCTGCACGACTGGGACACGCCCGTGGTGAAGCAGCTTCTCGCCAAATCCTTCGCCGCGCTGCCGCCCGGCGGGCTGCTCGTCATCCACGACATGCACTTGCACGCGGACAAGTCCGGCCCGCTGCCGGTGGCGGAGTATTCCGTCATCCTCATGCACTCGACCGAGGGGAAATGCTATTCGCTCGGGGAGCTGGAGGAGCTGTTCGCTGAAGTGGGCTTCCGCGACTTGAAGCACATTCCCACCGCCGCCGACAGGAGCATCGTCACAGCGGTGAAACCCGGCTATGTCGGAACTCCATGAGAATGTCTCATTGCGGGCGGGGCTGCGACAGCGACCCCGCCACAACGTGGGAGGCGTTCACGATGGATCGGAAAGAACGGAATCGCATGACGGGCGTTCCGGAGCGGGAGCGGACGCTCGTGCAATCGGCGGATCTGATGAGGGCGTGCTGCGCCAGGGCAAGCGCGCGCGGGAGGCGTTATTAGGCAGCTACCGCCCACGAGTCCGGCCTTTGCAGCGTTTCAGGTTGGCAACCACCGCGCTTTCCGGTAGTCACCCGCGCGAAACATGGCCGACGACAAGAAGCACAATTACGACGAGAGCAAAATCAAGACGCTCTCCAGCATCGAGCACATCCGGCTGCGCACCGGCATGTATATCGGGCGCATCGGCTCCGGCACGCACCAGGACGACGGCTGCTACGTCCTGCTCAAGGAGGTCGTGGACAACGCGATTGACGAGTTCATCATGGGCTACGGTCGCGAGGTCCACATCGGCATCGAGAACGGTGTGGTGTCCGTGCGCGATTTCGGGCGCGGCATCCCGCTGGGCAAGGTGGTGGAGTGTGTCAGCCAGATCAACACCGGCGCGAAATACAACGACGAGGTCTTCCAGTTCAGCGTCGGCCTCAACGGCGTCGGCACCAAGGCGGTCAACGCGCTGTCCAAGGATTTCCTCGTGCGAAGCCATCGCGACGGAGAGTTCTCCGAGGCCGGCTTCAAGCAGGGCCGGCTCAAGAAGGAGAACAAGGGCAAGACCACAGAGGCGAACGGGACGTTTGTCCGCTTCACCCCGGACCCGGAGATTTTCAAGGAGTCCGAGTTTCGCGACGAGTTCATCGAGCGCCGGCTGCGGCATTACAGCTACCTGAACGCCGGGCTGAAGCTGGTCTTCAACGGCAAGAACTTCGTCTCGCGCCACGGCCTGCACGACCTCGTGATGGAGGAGCTGGCGAGCGACAACGCGGAGCCGATCTACGCGCCGCTCCATTTCACGAGCAAGACGCTGGAGTTCTGCTTCACGCACAGCAACAGCCGCTACGGCGAGGTGATTTACTCGTTCGTGAATGGCCAATACACCAGCGACGGCGGCACGCACCTGAGCGCGTTTCGCGAGGGCCTGCTCAAGGCGGTGAACGAATACGCGAAGGCGAGCTTCGAGGGCGACGACGTGCGCGAGGGCATCGCCGGCGCGGTGGCCATCCGGCTGAAGGACCCGGTCTTCGAGTCGCAGACGAAGAACAAGCTGGGCAACACCGAGATCCGCACCGACCTCGTCAACAAGGTGCGCGAGGAGCTGCTGCACTTTTTCAATCGCAACAAGGACATCGCGACGCAGATCGTGGCGAAGGCCGAGGATAGCCGGCAGTTGCGCAAGGAATTGCAGGAGGTCAAGAAGCTCGCCCGCGAACGCGCAAAGGCCGTGACCATCCGCGTGCCGCAGCTCAAGGACTGCAAGACGCATTTCGACAAGGAGAAGGGCAAGGGCCGCGGCTCAATGGTCTTCATCTGCGAGGGCCAGTCCGCCAGCGGCTCCATCACGAGCTGCCGCGACGTCGAGACACAGGCGGTCTTCACGCTCAAGGGCAAGCCGCTCAACGTCTGGGATCTCAAGCGCGACGTGATGTATCGCAACGACGAGATGTATAACCTCATGCGCGCGCTCGACGTGGAGGACAACCCCAACCACCTGCGCTACGAGAAGGTCATCCTCGCCACGGACGCCGACGTGGACGGGCTGCACATCCGCAACCTGATGATCACCTACTTCTTCAAGTTCTTCGAGGCGCTCGTCCACGATGGCCATGTGCATGTGCTGGAGACGCCGCTCTTCCGCGTGCGCAACAAGCACGAGACGATCTACTGCTACAGCGAGGCCGAGCGCGACACGGCGGCTGCGAAGCTGGGCAAGAGCGCCGAGATCACGCGCTTCAAGGGCCTGGGCGAGATTTCTCCGGCGGAGTTCAAGCAGTTCATCGGGAAGCAGATGAAGTTGAGCCGCGTGGAGTTCGCGCCCAAGCCCGAGGCCGCCGGCATCTTCGGCTTCTACATGGGCAAGAACACGCCCGAGCGCCGCGACTACATCATGGGCAACCTCGTGGTGCCGGTGGAGGCGTGATCAAATTTTCAAGCCATGAGCGGAGCCAAACGCAAAGCCCCAGCCAACCAGCCTGAGTTGCCGATGACCGAATCCAAGACGCCGACGCCGGAGGAGGCGATTCCCAAACCCGCCGCAAAGGAGAACGGCAACGGCAACGGCGCGCACATCGTTGCCGAGGACGTGCCGGCGGTGGTGGCGCACCGCGCGTTCGAGCCGGGGAAGATCGAGGGCGCGCTTCACAAGCGCGTGGACCGGAGCTTTCTCGACTACGCCTCCTACGTCATCCGTGACCGCGCGATCGCGCATCTTGCGGACGGCCTGAAGCCCGTGCAGCGCCGCATCATGTGGGCGCTGAAGGAGAAGGACGACGGGCGCTTCATCAAGGTCGCGACCGTCGCCGGCCATTGCGCGCAGTATCACCCGCACGGCGATGTCTCCATCAGCGACGCGCTCGTGGTGCTCACGAACAAGCGCTACCTCATCGAGGGCCAGGGCAACTACGGCAACATCTACACCGGCGACCCCGCCGCCGCGCCGCGCTACATCGAGTGCCGGCTCACGCCCCTCGCACGCGAGGAGATTTTCAACGACGCGCTGACGGAGTTTGTGCCGAGCTACGACGGGCGCAACCAGGAGCCGGTCACGCTGCCGTCAAGGCTGCCGCTGCTGCTCATGCTCGGCTCGGAGGGCATCGCGGTCGGTTTGTCGGCGAAAATCTTGCCGCACAATTTCCCCGAGCTGCTCGCGGCGCAGATTGCCATTCTCAAGAACCAGCCGTTCAAGTGTCTGCCGGATTTCATGACGGGCGGCCTGATGGACGCGCGCGATTACCAGGACGGCAAGGGCAGCGTGAAGGTCCGCGCGAAAATCAAGGTCAAGGACGAGCAAACCGTCGTCATCAAGGAAATCCCGCCGGGCACCACGACCGAGTCGCTCATCGCGTCCATCGAGGACGCGGCGCACAAGGGCAAGCTCAAGGTCAAATCCGTGAGCGACTTCACCAGCGAGGACGTGGAGATCGAGGTGCGCTCGCCGGCAGGCGTGGACGCCGAGAAGCTCGTGGACGCGCTCTACGCCTTCACGGCCTGCGAGGTCAGCATCTCCAGCCGCATCATCGTCATCCGCGACAACCGGCCCGTCGAGCTGACCGTGAGCGATGTGCTGCGGGCGAACACCGCGCAGCTCGTGGAACTGCTCAAGCGCGAGCTGGAGCTGCGGCAGCGGCAGCTTGAGGACGAGCTGTTCTTCCGCACGCTGGAACGCATCTTCATCGAGGAGCGCATCTACAAGCGCATCGAGCAGTGCAAGACCAACGAGGCCGTGCTCGCCGCCGTCGCTGAGGGCTTCAAGCCCTTCCGCAAAGAACTTGCGCGCGACCTCGCGGACGCCGACGTGGAACGGCTGCTGCAAGTCCGCATCCGCCGCATCTCGCTCTTCGACATCAGCCGCCACCGCGAGGAGATGGACAAGCTCAAGGCCGAGCTGGCCGAGGTGAAGAAGCACCTCAAGAACGTGAAGGCCCACGCCATCGCGCACCTCGAAGGCTTGCTGGAGAAATACGGCCCGCAGTATCCGCGCCTCACGACGAAGTCCTCACGGCACGAGGAAGTGGACGCGAAGGCCGTCGCGTTCAAGGCGTTCAAGGTCGCCTACGACCGCGAGAGCGGCTACGTGGGCTACAAGGTCAACGGCGACGAGTTCAAGACGGAGTGCACGAAGTTCGACAAGCTGCTGCTCGTGTTCAAGGACGGCACCTACAAGGTCACGGAGCTGCCGGAAAAGATGTTCGTCGGGCCGGAGCTGTTCTACTGCGGCCTGCCAGACCGTGAGAGTGTTTTCACCTGCGCCTACACGGACCGCAAGGCGAGCTACCTCAAGCGCTTCACGTTCGGCGGCACAATCCTGAACAAGGCCTATCTCTGCATCCCGGACAAGTCGCGCATCCTCTTCTTCGCGACCGGCACCCCGAAGGTGCTCTACGTCCGTTACAAGCCTGCGCCGCACCAGAAGGTCCACCAGCAGACGTGCGACCCGGCGAAGGTGGACGTGAAGTCGCCGAAGACGCGCGGCCGGATGCTCTCGATCAAGGACATCAGCAGTGTGACGCCGGAGCCAACGCGTGGCTGGGATGAGTCCGCAGCGACGACGGAGATCGTGTTCGTGTGAGGGCGGGGACGGTAAGCCGGAAGCGGCTTACGGCTCGACCAGACGGACGCGGTAGAAGCGCGGGCCGGCGGGCGGAGGGGTCTGGAACTCTATGTCGCGCCCATTGCCCACGACTCCGGTGGCGATGGCGACCCAGTTGGGGCTGACCAGAGCGGTTGAAACCTCGACAACGTAGGTCTTGCCCACCGCCGTGGGCCAGCGCAGACGCGGCCCGCCGCTCACCAGGCCCGGGGCGCGGAGTTGGAGGCCGGAGCCGGCGTCGGTCGGATCGGTGCCGGCACGGAACTCGGCCCAGTTCGGGATGCCATCGCCGTCGGCGTCGGCATTCGCGGCGGAGAGCATGTTGTTCAACGCGCCGAAGTGCCGCAGCCGCCACGCATCAGGGATCGCGTCGCTCCACGAGGAGGTATTGCGCGTGCGCGTGGTTACAAGACCGCCCTCGACACGCGCGGGCACGGTGCCAACGCCAGCAGGCGAGGCGGAGGCATGGTCGAAGCGCACGACATAGGCGGCATCCGCACCAGCGCCAGCCGGAAGCGTGATGACCAGCGTGCCCACAACAGCGTCACCGCTGAGGCCAGCCACTGAGTCGTTGAGCCACGCGGCGGAGTAGTTGCCAAGGCCGCGCGACTGGCTCATCCCGGGCGCACCGAGGCTGCCATCCGGCACAAACTGCACGCGCGCGGCCAGCGGAGGCGAGCCAGCCAGGGGAACCACGTTCAGGTTGAGCATCAGCACGCGCAGCGGGAGCGTCCCGGAGACGCGCGCGGTGATGGGCACGTTGAGGGTCTGGCCTGCGGAGCCGATGATCTCGCCGGCGCTGAAGGTGACAGACGACGTTTCGACCGGCGTGCTGAGGTCCTTCGCGACGACGTTTCCGCGCGACCCGCCAGAACCGCCGCGCGTCAGGGACTGGCCAGCCACGCCCCGGAAGCTGTTGGAGGTCGTGGTGGCGTAGTGGATGCCGTTGGAGCGGAACCGGACGAAGTTGGTCAGTGACGCGTCCAGCGATCGGCGGAAGGTGACGAAAATGTCCGCCACGTTCAGCACACCGTCGCCGAAGGCGATGGAGTTGATGCCAAAGTCAGTCCCGATGGTGATCGAGCCGCCATACTGGGCGCTGTAGCGCATGAGGGAGGTCGGAGCATCGTTGGTCCCGACCCCGCAGCAGGAGTCCATCGCATCCAGCATGTCGCTGCCCAAGGGCGGCCGGTTGAAGCCATAGACAGCGGACTGGAAAATCTGCGCGACATCGTTGGCGAGCAGGTTCGTGTCGCCGAAGTCCGGAGCGTTGAACCAGCGGAAAGGAGCGGCATCTCCCACCAGATACGCGGGCGAACCGATGGTGAGGGTCTTGAGCGCCGAGACCGTTCCGTTGGTCGGGGCCGAGATGAAAACGTCATCCTTGATGCCGTCGGACGTGGCGGACGGGCGGTGCAGGGCGATGCTGTAGGTCTGCCCGACGGTCGCATTGGTGGGCACGATGAAGCCGAACGCGCCGACAACGACGCGGCCGCCCGAGCTTAGGAAGAGGGTGTCATGCGCCTGCGAGAAGGTGATCACGTCCTGGGCGAGAGTGTTGTAGAGGTTGGTCGAGCCGAGGCGCTCAATCCAGCCGACGGAGAGCAGGTTGTTGTTGGTGACAAGCAGGTTTGTGAAGCCGGACGAGACGAACATCGAGGGCGGGATGCGGATGTTCACCGTGGGGTTCGTCGGGTCGGGCATCAGGAGGAACGACTGGAACCCGAGCACGTTGCTGCCCACGACGGTGTTGGTGAACAGCGGTCCGGTGAGGTTGGTGACCGAGGCGGCGAACTGGAGCGAATACATCTTCTGCGCGGCCAGCACGGAGAGCGTGACCGGCGAGTAGTTGGTCTGTCCGGCGGAGGCGATGAACTGGCTCGAGGCCTCGCCGCTCTCGAAGCCGAAGGACATGATGTTCGCAACGAAGCTGTTCGTGGTGAACTCGCGGGTGATCGTCGCGCTGTCGGCGTAGCTCGCCTTGAAGGCCTTGATCTTGAACGTCAGGTTGCTCGCGCCCAGTTGGAACGAGAAGTTCGTCCCCGGGAACGAGAACGGGCCGAAGTTCGTCGCCGAGGGCGTCGAGGTCGGGTCCACGCCGTTCGTCGTGTAATACATCTGCGAATTCGTCGTGGCCAGGCTGACAGTGAACAGCGCCGCGTTGTCGCCGGAGATCGTCGGGCTGGCGGTCTGGAACTGGAAACGCGCCTTCACCACCGCGCTGGAGACGCGGCCGGACTTCACGCTCTGGAGCTTCACCGTCAGGTCCGGCAACGGGCTCACCAGCGTCGCGGGCACCGGCAGCGAGTCCAACGTATACGCCGTGATCGCACCCGACGGCGCAGCCACCGTGTCGTTGAACGGATCCGTCGGCGTCGCACCGGAGCTCAGGAGCGTGGTGACATTGGCCTCGGCGGTGACCGCGATGGTCGCATCATTGATGAACACCCCGTCCGACACCGCCGTGAAGACAGGCGTCACGCCGGTCGTGGAGTTCGTCGTGACCGTGATGACGCCGATCACCGGATTCGCCACCGCGGGCTGCGCCGGCGTCTGCTGGATGCGCCGAACCGCCTTGTTCCCCGCGTCCGCCACGAGGAACGCCCCGTTCAACACATCCGCCACCAACCCGATCGGCGAATTCAGCCGCGCCACATTCGTCGCCCCGTTCACAAAGCCCGCCTGCCCCGCCGCCCCCGCCGACGTCTCGATCACATAAGTGCTGATGCTCGTGTTCGTGTAAAGCCGCCGGATGATGTGATTCCCCGAGTCCGCGATCAGCAGCCCCGCGCTCGTTCCCATCCACACCACGCCACGCGGGCTGGCCAGTTGCGAACTCAACGCCACCGACCCATTCGCGCTCCCCGAGATCCCGTTCGTCCCCGCGCGGATCGTCACCGTCCCATTCGTCGCCACCGTCTTGATCACATGGTTCAACGTGTCCGCCACCCACAGCTCCCCGTTGTCCCCGATCGCCACACCGTTGGGCTGGTTGAAACCCGTCGCATACGTCGTCACCACGTTCGCCGTGTCAATCCTCCGGATCACATTGTTCTTCGAGTCCGCCACATAAATGTTGTTCGACGAGTCCACCGCCAGCCCGATCGGCGAAAAATCCTTCAGCGGGTTGTAACTGACCTTGGTGCCCCACGCCGGGGCCACCACCAGCCCGCCCGAGGTGCCCAG
>JBEBFV010000616.1:0-2812 GCA_040081795.1 Limisphaerales bacterium
GGGCGTCGGGGGAGGGCTTGAGGCCTTCCGTTTGGAGGCGGGCGAGGATGAAACGATCGAGAGTGTTCAGTAACCAGTGTTCAGTGTTCAGTGAGGCGGGCTGTGGCGAGATGACTGTGGCGGGAGGCTTGGGACTGATGACTGAAGACTGATTGCTGAACACTGGCACCGAGGAGCGCACTGGTTTCAAGTAAGCCCAGTGCTTCGCCACGGGACCGGTCTCCGGCCAGGAAGCGCCTTGATCAATCCACGTCTTGATGAGGTCGGTCTGCGACTTGGAGAGAGGTTCTCCGCGACTTGGCATCACATCATCGTGGCCCTTTGGAAGCGAGATGCGGCGCACGAGTTCGCTTTGCGCGGATTTTCCGGGGACGATGGTGCCGGGCTTCTTGGAGGCTTCGACGCGGGAGTCGAGGCGGAGTTTGCCTTTCTGAAGCCTCGCATCGTGGCACTCGAAGCAGGAGCGCTGGAGGATGGGGAGCACCTCGCGGGCAAAATCCACCGTCGCAGCGGGGAGGGCGGAAGGGAGAAGGGCCGCCCAAAGCGCGATGACGCGAAGGACTGGGTGAGCTGAATTGACGGCTGGCATTGCGATGGTTTGGACGCTGGGAAGAGGAGCGGAGTTGCAGGGGATTTCCAAGCGCGGAATTTGCCTCTGTCGGGATTTGCCTCCCAAAACACGAAGGCCGCCTGACGGCGGCCTTCGGCGAATTCAAGCTGCTATTGAGCTTCAGTCAACAAAGCTCGCCTCGTTGGCTAGGAGAAGCATCTGGGCGTATTTCTCCCAAGTGTCTAGCGGCTTCTGATTGGCAGCCTGAGGCGAGCTGAAGCCCGTCGAGGCACTCCAAGTTCCGGCCGAGGCACCGGCCCCCGTCTGGCCAGGCGACATCATCGTCGAGCCGGCGCCCTTTGCCGCACCGGGAGCCATCGCACCGCCTGGGAGCATCATGGTCGGGGCCGCCGCCGTGGGCGAGGCGGATGCCATCGCCGGGGCAGCGCCGCCGAGGCGGAGCGTGGGTGCCCAAGTGAACGCGTCGCCAATGGCGTTGCCCTTGCCACCGTTGTCCACGATGAAATCAATCGTGTCGCCCTTCTTCACGTCCACCTTCGCAACCTGGGTGGTGGCGCTGCGGTTGTTCCCAGCCAATGTGTAGGCTCCGATCTGGCCGGATCGGCTGTGAACGATGTGGCCGCTGACGCCGTCGCCCGCCCGACCATACTGCTCAAGCTTGCCTTCGATAGTAAACGCGCCGTCCACAGGAGCGGTGAAGCGGCGGATGACCGCAACCGCTCCGGCCGTGCCTCCATTCCGGTCCAAGAGGACACCGGGCAACCTGGCCCCGGCCTCATAGTGGCCGTTCTGGTTGCCAGCCATGGCCATGTTGTTCTTGGCGTTCATCCGCCCTGCCGCAGGGGTGTTGGTGTAAACCGGCATCTTGAAGAAGCCTACCTGCCTGGTGCGCGGGTTGTATTGGCCGTAACCGTATTGCCAGATGGGTTTCTGATCGTTGCCCTTCACGCCAGATTGGTCCTCTAGGAACTTCATCCCGATCTTGGTTTCCAAGGCTGACGGCAGGCGCTGGAAGCAGATCTGATAGAGCATCTCAATGCGCGTCTCTTCGTCCACCTTGTTCTTCACGTCGTCGCGATGGACGATGGCCCGCGCGAGTTCGCCGACGAACGGGCTGTTCATCAGGTAAAGCGCCTGCTGCGGCACGGTGGAACTGAAGCGCATGCCGGCCGTGGACTCCGGATTGGCGAAGTCGAAGGTGCGGTAGAGCGAGGAGAGGTTGCCGCGGTCAATGTAGCCGTAGAGCGTGCGGCGGTAAGGATTCTCCTGGTAACCCAGATCGTTGCGTCCCTCGGGCGTGATCTTCACGGGGCGGCCACCCATCGTCGGGTCGAGCTTGCCGCTGACGGCGAGCAGCGAATCGCGGAAGCCCTCGAAGTCAAGGCGTCGGCGGTTCATCTTCCACGTGTAAAGGTTCGCCGGGTCACTGAGCAGAGGCTTGGCGCGGTCGTCGCTGCTCTGCATGTAGGTGGCCGAGGACATGATGAACTTGTGCAGCGCCTTCACGGACCAGTTGTTCTCCATGACCCATGCGGAGAGGTAATTGAGCAGCTCGGGGTGAGTGGGGTCGTCCGCGCGAACACCGAAGTCCGTTGGCGTTCGAACAAGCGCGCCGCCGAAGTGGTTCAGCCAGGCGCGATTGATGAGCACGCGGGCGGTGAGCGGGTTGCTTTTGCTGGCGATTTCCTCGGCCAGCTCGGCGCGTCCGCTACCCTTGGTGAATGGCTTCCGATTCGGGTTGAGGACTTCGATGAACTGACGCGGAACCTCCGGGCCAGGATTATTCGGGAGGCCTTTGATGAGCACTTTTGCGTTCCGCACATTCCCGTCGCTCACCGCCATGGCGCGGGAAGGCGCGCCGGGGTGCGAGGCTTCGAGCTTGTCCATGCGGTCGCCAAACTCGCGCTGTTCGTTGTTTCGGATTGCTCCGTTGTTAAAACCAGCCAGCCGGTCGTAGCTCAAGTTGACCGGAGAATTTTGCGGGTAGGAGCCGTAAAAGACCTGTCGGAGCTGCTCCTGTGCTGGGTCGGAGAGCTTCTTCAACATGGGATCGCTGTCCTCCTTCTTCTTTTTCGAGTCGAGCGTGACAGCGCTGACCCACGCCTTCTCGGCGTCCAGAAAAAGTTTGGCGTAGCGCTCGGCTGCGGTGCGGAGGTTGGAGATCGGCGTGGAGAACGCCCTGGCGACGAGGGGATTGAGGCCCTTCATCGGCGTGCCGTCCTTGGACATATATTTGGCTGC
>JBEBFV010000186.1:0-10592 GCA_040081795.1 Limisphaerales bacterium
CGTGGCGAACGCGGGGTCGTCCTGCGCCTTCATCCCGGCGATGGCGGCTTCGGCGAGGCGGTCGCGATAGCTGGGCGTGTTGAGGAACTTCACGAGCAGGTCGCGGACTTCGGACTTTGCGTAGGGGCCGAGCGCGCGCAAGGCGGTCGCTTGGATGCCAGGGTTCTTCTCGGTGGCGAGCGTTTGCTTCAGGGCGGCGAAGGCGGTTTCGTGGTAGAAGCCGCCGAGAGCGCTGACGATGGCATTGCGAACGCGGGCGTCGCGTGCCCCCTCACCCCGGCCCTCTCCCCCGGTGGGGGCGAGGGAGGAGACGAGCGCCGCGAGCGATTCGTCGGTGCGGGCTTGCCGGAGCAGCTCGGCGGTGCGCGTGCGGACGGCGTAGTGCGAATCGCCGTTCAGCGCGGCTTTCAGCTTCGTGATGGTTTCGCCGTCGCTGCGGCCGGCGAGGTTGTCCAGCGCGAGGAGCTGGCCGATGAGGTCGGTCTTGTCCGCAAGCTGCGCGAGGAGCATCGGCGTGGGCGGCTTGAAATTGATGCGTGCCAGCAGCGTGAGGCCGGGGTCCACGCGGACGACTTCGGGCGCGGCTTTCAGCGGGAGGTAAAAGTCTTCCTCCTTGTCGCGCACTTGGACCGTGTGGTCGGTGGTGCCGGACTTGGACTTGAAGCGCAGTGTCAGCGGGAACTGAAACAGGTGCGCCTCGTCGGAGAGCTTTTGCGACTGCTTCACCGAAACGCGCGCGAGCTTGGCCTTCTCGTCCCACGTGTAAGTCACGTCCAGAGTTGGCGCGCCGATGCCGTGGACCCACTGCTCGAAGAAGCGCTCGTAGCTCCGGCCCGACAGCTCCTCGATGACCTTCCGCAGGTCGGCGGTTTCCACCGAGCCGTAAGCATGGCGGTCCAGATACGTGCGGACGCACTTGCGATACAAGTCCGCGCCGAGCTGGCAGCGGAGCATGTGCAGCACCCACGCGCCCTTCGGGTAGGCGAGGTAGTTGAACATCTCGTCAGGCTCGCCGAACTTCCGCCACACGATGCCGCGCGTTTCGTTTTGGTTCGCGAGGATGCCCTTCGCCGCCGAGTAGAGCGCGTGCAACGTTTCGTTCGTGCCGCCGAAATCGCCCTGCCACATCCAATCGTAGTAAGTCGCGAAACCCTCGTTCAGCCAGATGTGGCTCCAGTCCTTGCACGTCACGAGGTCGCCGAACCATTGGTGCGCCAGCTCGTGCGCCACGAGGCTGTCGCTGCTGAACAGGTTCTCCGTCTCGGCGGTGAAGAGCGTGCGGAAATTCAGCGTGGTGAGGCTGGTGTTCTCCATGCCGCCCCAGTGGTAATCGTGCACCGCCACCTGCCCATACTTCGACCACGGATAGTTCACGCCAATCTCACGCTCGAAGAACTGCATCATGTGCTTCGTTTGGCGGAACGAGTTCGGCGCGGCGGCGAGATCGCTGGGCGTGGTCCAAAACTCCAGCGGGATGTCGCGGTGCTTGTCCTCGATTTTCTTCAACTGCCCGGCGACGAGCGTGATGAGGTAGGTCACATGGGGCTTCTCCTGCGCCCAGTGAAACGCGGTGAGCCCGCCCGCGCCGGGCTGGGCGGAGACTTGCCGCCCGTTCGACAGCGCGACCATGCCGGCGGGCACATGACAGGTGACTTCGCTGGTAAACTTCTCGACGGGATGGTCAATGGACGGGAACCAATGCCGCGCCTCGCCCGGCTCGCCCTGCGTCCACAGGTGCGTCTCCGCGTAACCCATCTCCGGCGTGCGGAAGTAGAGGCCTTTGCGCGGCTCGGCGGAGTATTTCACCGTCACGCGCGCTTCCTTCCCAACCGGAATGGGCGGCGCGAAGGTGAGCACGATCTCGCGGTCGGTGACTTGGTGCGCGGCGAGCTTCTGCGAGCTGGTCACGCTGGCGACGCGCAATTCCACCGCGTCGAGCCGCAGCTCTTCGAGCGGCGTGGCGATGGGCTTGAAGGTGAGCGTGGCGGTGCCGGCGACGGTGCGGGCCTTGAAATCCGGCGTCACGTCGAGCGCGAGGTGGAGGAGGTCCACGCGGCGGTCGGGGGCGTATTTGCGGTAGGCGGGCGAATCCACCTGCGCGGGCGCGAACTGCGCGGCGCACCAGCGGCAGAGGTGGGTTTGCTCCGCGGCAAGTGGAAGGACAAAGGCGAGCAGCGCGAGGAGAGCGGCGGGGCGAATTTGCATGGCGGCGAGGATAGTCAGCGGAGAGCGGGCGTCACGCTTGGTTTGCGTGGGTGGAGGAGGAGCAGGATTAAGGTTAGGATTACGAGCAGGAGCCGATGCGCGCCGCCCCTCCTGCTCATAATCCTAATCTTAATCCTGCTCCTCCTTCCCAACTGCGGGACAGGAGTGTCCCGCCCAAGCCGGGCCGTTCACCGTCGCAGGAACTTTGGCAGCCACTCGAAGAAGCCGTCGGGGTAACGCTCTCGGTTCAGCACCTGGTAGAGGCGCACGGCGGAATCGAATGGCAGCGCCACGACCGCGATGTAATCCAGCCAGATGAGCGGGCCGAGGAGTTTCTGGAAGATGCCGGAGCCGAAGAAAAAGAGGCTGATAAGCTCCGCCACGAAGAACAGGTAGGCGGACAGGCAGGTGACGAGCGAGACGCGCAGCGGGTTGATGCCGTGCGGCTCGAGCACGTCCTCCTTGAACGCCGCGGGGAAGAAGCCCAGCAGTGGGTAGAAGAGACGCCAGTTGGTTTTGTGGCCGTCGGCGGGCTTGATCTTCTTGAATGCCCCGTCTCGCAGCGCCACGTAGTCCTCGTCATAGACGATGACGAACTTGGGCCGGATGCCGCCGAAGTTGGGCCACGGCGACAGCTCGTAGCGGATGGGGCGATCCTCGTCGCCGCGCAGCTTGCGCGAGAGATAATAGCGGTTCTCCTCGAACTCAATGGCTGGGCGCGACGACTCGCGGCTTTCCCATTCCGGCATCTCCTTGGCCGCGCACACGACGATCTTCTCGCCGAAATACAGCACGACATCCGGGCCGACTCCGACTCCGGAGGGCGGGCGGTTGTGGCTTTCAGACATGAGGCGAGGCACGCGGATTCCGTTTGGGCCGACAGTGGTGACAGTCTTTGGTGGCAGCGCGGTTACGTCAAGCCGGGCGGCGGGCGAGGCCGCACTCTGCAACGCCTTGATTTCATCGCAGGCCCGAAACTGCTATCTGTTCCGCATGACGCACGTGGAAACGACTTGGGACACGCTCGACTGGCCGGCTCTGGAACGGCTGCGCGACGGCTTCCTGTCCGGCGCGGGCGCGTCGGGCGCGTATTGGAGGTCGCGCGCGGACCTCGCGAACTACGACCTGACCTTTGCCCAGCGCATCGCGTGGAAGTGGGACGCGGTGCTGGCGGAACTGAGGCTGCGTGGCTGGACTCCGCCGCTGGGCGACGTGCTGGACTGGGGATGCGGCAGCGGTGTGGCGGGCCGTTGCGTGCTGCGCGAGTTTGGTGTGGAGAACGTCAGTTCGCTCCGGCTATTTGATCGCTCCGCGCTGGCGGTGGAGTTCGCTGCGGCGCGGGCGAAGGCGGTCTTTCCGCAACTCACAGTGGACTCCGGCGTGCCGGAGGCCGGGCGCATCGGCCTGCTGCTGCTGAGTCATGTTCTCAATGAGCTTTCGGAGCCGGAGCGGGATGCCTTGCTGCAACTCGCCCGCCGCGCCGACGCCGTGCTCTGGGTGGAACCCGGCACGCACGCGGACAGCCGGGCGCTCATCGCGATGCGCGAGCGGCTTCGCGAGGACCTCGATCTGGTCGCGCCCTGCACCCACCACGAGTCGTGCGGCTTGCTCGCCAGCGGCAACGAGCGTCATTGGTGCCACAACTTTGCCGCGCCGCCGCCCGGCATCATGGCGGACTCGAACTGGGTGCGGTTTGCGCAGCGCATGGGAATTGATCTGCGGAGCCTGCCATACAGCTTCCTCGTGCTGGAGCGGAGGGGGTTGCGCGCGGCTGAAGAGAGGTTCGCCGGTTGGTCGCGCGTGGTCGGAGCCCCGCGCGTGTATAAAGGCTTCGCCAAGGTGTTCTGTTGCCAGGCCAGCGGCGTGCGCGACGTGACGCTTCAGAAACGCGACGCTCCGGCAGTCTTCAGGCGGCTGCGTCACGAGGAACCGGTGTTGCTGGCGAAACTGTGCGTTGCTGGCGAGCGCGTGGGGTCAGTCGAAGGAACGCTACCTTAACCCTGGCGCGCCAGTGTCTGCCGCGCCGGTTTGAAGATTGCCTTCCCGTCTCTCTCCGACATTCTCCCCGCACGCTATGCATAAACACCTTTGGCTCCTGCTCATCCTGTTTTCCTCAGTGGCTCCCCTCCGCGCCGCCGATGACTACAAGCCCGGCCCCGACTCGCTGCCGCAGCCCGGCGTGCCCAAGGGCGAGCTGGTCAAGGGCACGTTCGACCAGTCCAAGGTCTTCCCCGGCACGGTGCGCGATTACACCGTCTATCTCCCCACGCAGCTCGACCGCGCCAAACCCGCGCCCGTGATGGTGCTCCAGGACGGCGGCGGCTTCAGCGCGCCGACGGTCTTCGACAACCTGATTCAGAAGAAGGAAATCCCCACGCTGGTCGGCGTGTTCGTGCAACACGGACGGGTGAAGGCACCGTCCACCAACGCGCTGGACCGCTTCAATCGCAGCTACGAATACGACGGTCTCGGCGGCGACTACGCGAAGTTCCTGCTCGATGAGCTGCTGCCCTTCATCGAGGCGAAGCACGGCGTGAAGCTCTCCAAGAACGGCACCGACCGCGCCATCGGCGGCGCGAGCAGCGGGGCGATTGCGGCCTTCACGGCGGCGTGGGAACGCCCCGAGGCGTTCACGCGCGTCTTCAGCGCGATTGGCACTTACGTTGGCCTGCGCGGGGGGAATGTTTATCCCACCATCCTCCGCAAGTATGAGCCCAAGGCCATCCGCGTGTATCTCCAGGACGGCAGCGCGGACCAGAACATCTACGGCGGCGACTGGTGGATGGCGAACCTCGAGATGGAGCGCTCGCTGAAGTTCGCCGGCTACGAGGTCGAGCACGCCTGGGGCGACGGCGGCCACAACGGCAAGCAAGCCACGGCGGTTTTCCCCGACGCGCTGCGCTGGTTGTGGAAGGACTGGCCCGCGTCGCCCAAGGCCGGCCTTGGCTCGCCGCAGTTGAAGGACATCCTTGTGCCCGGTGCGGACTGGCAGCTTGTGGGCGAGGGCTACAAGTTCACTGAAGGCCCGACGGCCAACGCGGCGGGCGAAGTCTTTTATAACGAAGGCCCGAGCAGCACGACTTACAAGGTCGGCCCCGACGGCAAACCCGTCGTCTTCCTCGCCGACTCGAAGAAGGGCGACGGTCAGCGCTTCGGCCCGGACGGGCGGCTTTACTCGGTGGCAGCGGCAACGACGCAAATCCTCGCGTGGGACGCGGCGGGCAAGGCCACGGTCATCGCCGACGGCTTTAAAGGCAATGACCTTGTCGTCGCGAACAACGGGAACATCTACGTGACCGAGCCGAACTGGACCGGCGCGAACACGAACACGAGCAAGGTCTGGCTCATCAAGCCCGACGGCTCCAAGCAGGTCGTGGACACGGGGCTGAAGTTCTCGAACGGCGTCACGCTCTCGCCCGACCAGACGCTGCTCTACGTCGCCGACAGCCGGTCGCACTGGGTTTACAGCTACCAGATCAAGGCGGACGGCACGCTCCAGCACAAGCAGCGTTACTTCCATCTCCACATGCCCGACACCGCCGATGACAGCGGCGCGGACGGCCTGCGCACGGACCGCGACGGCCGGCTCTGGGTCGCCACGCGCCTCGGCCTGCAAGTTTGCGACCAGGCCGGTCGCGTGAACTGCATCATCCCCACGCCCAACGGCAAGAGCAGCAACCTGACCTTCGGCGGCCCCAGCGGCGACGTGCTCTACGTCACCGCCGGCGACAAGGTCTTCCGCCGCCAGCTCAAGGTGAAGGGCGCGGACCACGCCGCGAAGCCCATCAAGCCCGGCGCGCCGAGGCTGTGACCGTGCCGGCGGCTTCCAGCCGCCGTCCGAAGCGAACAGCAGATCGACCGCGCTTGGAGAAGCGCTTCCCACCGACGGCGATTGCAAATCGCCGGCACGGCGTCACCGCACTGCAGCTTGGATCTCCTTCGGCTCACGGAAAATCTGCCACCGCTCACGAGGCACGCCCTTGAACGCCGCTTCGTAGCGCGCCGCCTTCGCGTCCTCGCCCGTCACGTCGCGGATGAAGACGCGATGGACTTGCTGCGGGAACTGCCTGGACAGCGCGCCGTAAATCTCCGGGTCGCGCTCGCCCGAGTCGCCCACGAGGACGAAGCGGCGCTGCGGGAACTGCCGCAGCATCGGCTCGATGACGCCGGGCTTGTAGGCTTCCGGCGAGTCGAGGAGCGCGAGGAAGGAGCTGTCCTTCACGCGGAACTGCTTCATGTGCCACGAGCCGGCGGGGAAGCGATTCGTGGCCGCGAACTCGACGATGGGTTCGTAGAGCTGCCACGGGCTGGCGCTCACGTAGTGAAAGCTCGTGCCTTCCTCCGCCCACGCGCGATACACCGTCGCCATGCCGTCCACCGCTTGGAACGGCTCGTAGAAGGTCTTCCGCAGCAGCGCCTGCCGGTCGCGGACGTGGCTGACTTTGATGGTGTCGTCCACGTCGGAGATGACGGAGAGGCCGGTGTCGGCGAGCAAATGCGCCGTGCCACGAAACTCCCGCGTGTCCCCGGCACGCGTGACGGCGCGGAATATCACTGGCTTGGCGTCGGCGTCCGGCAGCCGGAACTCGCCGCGCACATGGCCGTCCGCCGCCGATTCGCCGATGGGAAACATCCGCTCGCCAACGCGCACGCTGATTTGCTTCCCGCGCTCGTTGTCCACGAGGAAGGCACTGGCGCGCGACTCAAACACCTTCCTTTCCGCCGCGTCTTTCGGTTCCGCCACGAGGCCGAGCGCGGTGCGCAACGCCGCCGCCGTGAGCGCCCGCCGCTCCGGCTCGAACACCAGCCCATGCACTGGCACCCGCCACTCGCCACCCGCCGCGTCGCGCCGCGCCACGGTCGGGTAAAACAGCACGCGCTCGTCCGACCGCAGGTCGGCCGCAGGCAGACGCGGGGCGGCCACAAAGAGGCACAGAAGGCACAAAAGGGAAGAAGAGTGGACTGTGTCGAGGGTAGGGCGCGTCTGTCCCCAGCGCGCCGTTGAATCGTTCAGATACCCAACCGACGCGCTGGGACAGACGCGCCCTACCTCTTTTCTCCCCTTTGCGCCTTCTGTGCCTCTTTGTGGCCAAAATGTTTCGCCTTCGCAGATCATTGCGCGGTCTCCCAGCGGCGGGCGACTTCGCGGCAGACGGCGGCGGCTGCGGCGGGCTGGCCCAGTTCCTTCGCGGCCTTCGCCATCGCGGCGAGCTTCTTCGAGCCGAGGAGCTGGCCGAGGCGGTAGGGCAGGTCCTCGACGCGGTTGGCCTTCTCGGCCGCGCCGTGCTGGAGGAGGAAGTCGCTGTTCGCCGCCTCCTGGCCGGGGATGGGGTTGAGGATGAAGAGCGGGCGGCCCAGTGCGAGCGCCTCGGAAGTGGTGAGGCCGCCGGGCTTGGTGATGAGCAGGTCGGCGAGGGTCATCAGCTCGTGCATGTTGCGGACGAAACCGAGGACGTGCGTGGGATGCTTGCGGTCCTGCGCGGCGAGTTCGCGGCGCAGCTCTTCGTTGCGGCCCGCGACCACGAGGGTTTGGAACGGTGTCGGAATCTTGTCCAGCTCGGCCAGGATTTCCGCGACCGGGCCCATGCCGAAACCGCCGCTCAACACGAGGAGCGTGGGGAGGTCGTCTCGGAGGCCGTAAGCTTTGCGCACGGCGGCGACGTCCACCGGCTGGGAGAACTTCGCGCCGACGGGAATGCCGGTGACGACGACTTCCTCGGCCTTCACGCCACGAGCGACGAGCCGGGCCTTGGTCTCCTCGGCGGCGACGCAGTAGAGGTTCACGGACGGTTCCATCCAGAGCGCGTGCGCCTCGAAGTCGGTGACAACACAAGCGGTGAACGGGCGGAAGGCCGGGTCCTTCGCGAGCATCGCGCCGGTGATTTCGAGCGGGAGGAAGTGGGTGCAGAGCATCACGTCGGGGCGAAACTCCTTCACGTGCTTGATGAACTTCGCGTTTGCACGGCTGGCGAAGGTGCGGCGGACGCGCGTGAGCTTGCGCATGAGCGCGGGGCTGTCGGTCTTCTTGAAGAGATGCGCGTAGAGCTCGGGAGCGTGGTCAATGACCTTCACGTAGCCTTCGGAGTAGAGCTTGCGCGAGAGCTTGGAGACGAAGTCCAGCACGTCCACGCGCTCGACGGTGTCGGCGGGGCGGGCGGCGCGCCAGGCCTCCTCCAATGCGGCGGCGGCCTGCAAGTGCCCGGCTCCGGCAGTGACGGTGGCGATGAGGATGCGCATGGAAAGCGGTGGCGGAGTGGTAGCAAAGCGGAGCAGGGGCTGCACGGAATTTTAGCGAGGATAGAGCAGCAAGCAGATGGACTTGCAGGCAATGCCAGCCCGACAAGTTGGTCAGCGCCTGTGGCCTGACTTCCATTTGAAAGGAACCGCTTGGGCGGACGATGAAAGTCAGAAGGACAGGCGGGACGCGCTGTCCTACTTCGCTGCTGGTTTCCAGCGCTCGCGGTCGGCGAGGAAGAGCTGGTAGGGAAAGCCTTCCGCGAAGGCGAACTTCAACGGGAAGCCCTCGGGGATTTCGCGCTTCACGATGGCGTTCGCGGCGAAGTCACCCCACGCCGGGTCGTCGCCTTGCAGGAGTTCGGAGACGAGCTTCTGGTCGAGGGTCAGCGCGGTGAGGTAGATGGCGGCGACGGGGCGCACGCGATGCACGGTGGCAAAGCCTTCGCCCACGTTGCTCGGCAGCCAGACGCAGTCGCGGCGACCATACCACGCCACGGCCCACGGCATGTCGCTCATCATCAACTCTCGCTCGCCCAGCCAGCCCGCGCGCTCGTGGATGACTTGTGGTTGATACGGCGGATAGACCATCGGCGAGCGCGGCGAGCCGCCGAGCGCGAAGAGCATCGGCGCGCACGCGACCAGCAGGAAGAGGCCGATGACCGTGCCGCGCGCGCCGAAGGGCGGGAGCTCAAGCTGGTCCATGAGCAGCACGAACAGCCCGGTGCCGAAGATGAAGACCAGCGGTGCGAGCACGACGAGGAGGTTCTCGGAGTTCACGTCCGGCGACAGCGCGGCGACGTGCGTTTTGGCGACGGACTGGATGACCACGAGCGCGCCGAGCGAGAGCAGGACGAAGACGCGCAGCCGCCCGAGCGCCGGGTTGCGGAACGGCACGAGCAGTCCAGCGAGGAAGAACGCGGCGACCCAGCTTCCGCCGAGGCGCGGCAGGTCGTTTTGCAGGATGCCGGGAAGGTTGTCGCCGATCTTGGTCCAGTGTTCGTCGAGGCTGACCTGCCGCAGGTCTTCGTGTGTGAACTTGTTCTCCGGGTCCAGCAGGCGCTCGATGCGGTCACCGGGGAAGCGGTCGGTCGTTTGATGCACCGCGAGGCCGGCGACGCCGAAGAGCCGGCCGCTCAACTCGTGGTTGCGCATCAGCCAAGGAGCCATCACCGCCGCAAAGCCGAGCAGCGCGGCGAAGCCGAGGCTCAGGCTGCGCGGTGCGAAGAAGAGGTTGAAGAAGAGCATAACCGGCAGGACAAGGCAGCCCAGCGCGTAGCGCGTGAGGCCGAGCGCGCCCATGAGCGCGCCCGCGAACAGCGCGGTGAAGTAGAGCCGCGCCGCGCCCCAGTCGTCCTCGCGCGAGCCGCGCTCGGCGGCGACGAGGAGGTTCGCCACGAGCATGAGCAACGCGAGCGCGAGCATCGTGGAGAGGCCGGAGATGCTGAAGCGCCAGAGCAGGTCGGAGCCGACGAGGACGCCGGCGGAGAGCCACGCCACGGTCGGGTCGAAGAGGTTGCGCGCGAGCCGCCACGCGAGCAGGACGGCGACGAGGAAGAGGCCTTGGTTCACCCACGCGATGACCTGCTCGGGTTGCCATGTGCGGAACTGTTCCTCCGCCGGGAACTTGAAGTCGAAGGGCAGAGTCCGCATCGCTCCGGCGAGGACAGCGGGATAGACGGGTGCGTTGGCGAGGTCGGGATGTGCGTTGGTGAGCGAAGCCGCGCCGGTCTTCTGCCCGACGAGGTAGAGGCTGGCCGGGCGGATGAACTGCGTGGTGAAGCCTTTGCCGTCGGCGACGTTTCGCGCGACCTGCGCGGCGTCCATCGCATCGGGGTTCGAAAGGTTTTTGTAGGCGCGCAGGTCATACGCCACCGCCAGCAGGAGAAACCCGGCGAGGAAACCGATCCACTTCACGATCCGTGCGCCCGCGCCCTCCTCGAAGGAGTGAATCAGTTCCTGAAGCGTGGGCATGGCTGGGAGAGTGGCAGGTGGCGGGTTACGGGTGGCGGGTGGCGCGCGGTCGTTAGGATGTGCGTGGGGACAAGGTGCCACCGCTCAATGCGCAGCGGCCATACACGAAAGGTCTGAGTGGAAGTCGGAAGCGTCCGAACGCGAGCCCCCTCGCCCCCATCGGGGGAGAGGGTCAAGGT
>JBEBFV010000617.1:0-2784 GCA_040081795.1 Limisphaerales bacterium
CTGTAACTCACCCGATACAACCCCGACTGCGTCCCGCGTCCGCCCGTCGTGAACCACATCGCGCCGTCCGGGCCGATGCACGCGTCGGTCACGTTCAGTGGGCGGCCACCGACGAAGAGTTCGCTCGTGCCGGTGTAGCTCGCGCCTTGCGGCGTCATGTGGACGGCGAGGATGCGCCCGTAAGCCCAGTCGCAGATGAAAAACGCCTTTTGATACTCCACCGGGAACTTCGCGCCGTGGCCGAACGTGACCGCGGTGGGCGATGCGAGGCCGATGTCCACCACGCTCGGCAGCGTGTCGGGATACCACGCGGGCCAGCGCCCGGTGCCGTGCCGCCAGCCGTAGTCCGCGCCGGGCACGATGTGCAGCACGCGGTTGGGCACATACCACGGGCAGCCCACGTCCCACTCCATGTCGGCATCGAAGGTGAAGAGGTCGCCATGCTCGTTGAAGGCGACATCCAGCGGGTTGCGCAGGCCGCCGGCCCAGAGCTGCACCTCGCTGCCGTCGGGCTTCATGCGGAGGATGTGGCCGGCGGGCAGCAGCACGTCGCCGTCGAACATGCCCGCGTCCCACGGGCAAGGGATGAGGCGGTCGTGCGCGAAGTTCCGCAGCGGCGAGTTGATGGAAAGGTTCTTGGGCAGGTGGACGTTGTTGCCGTGCGCAATCCACAGCCAGCCGTCCGGCCCGAGCTTCAGGTGGTTGCGCCCGTGGCCGACGCCGCCCTCGGTCTTGAGCAGCTCGGTGGTCTCGTCGAACTGGCCGGTGCCCTTCGTATCGCGCAGGCGGACGAGGGTCTTGGAGTTGTTCGCGTTCGCGTAGAGCGCGCCGTGGGCGTAGAGGAGGCCCCGGCATTCGAGGAGCGTGTCGTTGATGACTTCGACGCGCGCGGGCCAGCCCAAGTAGGTCAGGCTTCCAGCCTGACTTTCTAACTTTCCAGAAGCGCCTTGGGGCGGAGCTGGGGAATTAGATGGAGAGACAGGCGGGACGCCTATCCTACTTGGGAAGGTCAGCCGCAGCAGGCCCTTCTTCTCGCGCGCCAGCGTGAGCCGGCCCTGCGGGTCGAAGGCCAGTGCAATCCACGAGCCTTCCTCCGGCAGCGCGCTGCGCACCAGCTCGGCCTTGAAACCCGGCGGCAGCGTGAACGTGCTCGGGTCCGTGGCGGCGGTTCCGGCGCGGGCGAGCTTCCAACTGTTGTAGGCGTCCACCATCTTGTCGGGCGCGAAGGGATTCGACTTCGCGTCCGCGTCGGTGCGGCCGAGGCTGCGGGCGGGCGCGGGGGCGGCGTCGGTCACGCTGGCGAGCCAGTTCGTGTCCGAGATAATCCACTGCTGCCGCGCGAGGTCCGCGTTGAGTTCGAGCAGCACGGCGACCTTGGCGGGACCGGCGGGGTTCACCGCGCGCAGCGAGAGGACGTTGGTTCCCGCGCGCACGTGGCCGGTGACATCGAATCCGGTGGCATTCGTCGCGCCGAGAATTTCGCCGACGCGCTGGCCGTTAACAAACACCTCCATCCGGCCCTCGCACGCGCCGAGCAGGACGCACTTGAGCAAGGGCGTCGGGGCGGTGAAGGTGCGATTGAAGAAAGCGGACCGGTTCGTCTGAGCGCCGGTGTGGGAAATCCACTCCGGCACCGGCGGGCGGTTGACGACCTGCGCATCGGCGCGCGGAAGCAGGACACAGAAGAGCAATGCGGCCAGCAGCAGGCGGAGGACGGGTTTCACGCCGACAGTAAAACCGCCTGGAGCAGCAGCGTCAACGCGGCGAAGCACCATGCCTCGCCTCCAGTGCGTTTCCAGCGACCGCATACGCCAGCGGGCTGCGCGCGTCGGGCACGGCCACCAAACCGCTTGCCGCGCATTTCCCCGTCCGCTACAAACGCGTCCTCTTTGCGCGGCCCGCCGCGCGACACACACGCAAAACTCTCAACTCTCAACCCTCAACTCCCCCCATGCCCTACACCACCTGCACCGTCCCCATCGGCGGCAAAATCTCCATCGCCAACGGCAAACTCTCCGTCCCCGCCAACCCCATCATCCCCTTCATCCGTGGCGACGGCACCGGCCCCGACATCTGGGCTTCCTCCGTCCGCGTGATGGATGCCGCCGTGGAAAAGGCTTACGGCGGCCAGCGCAAAATCGCGTGGATGGAAGTCTTCGCCGGCGAAGAGAGCTTCAAGAAGTTCAACAACTGGCTGCCGGACGACACCGTGGACGCCTTCCGAGAATTCCTCGTCGGCATCAAAGGCCCGCTCACGACGCCCATCGGCGGCGGCATGCGCTCTCTCAACGTCGCCCTGCGCCAGATGCTCGACCTCTACGTCTGCCTGCGCCCCGTGCAATGGTTCACCGGCGTCCCCTCCCCGGTGAAGCACCCGGAGAAGGTGGACATGGTCATCTTCCGCGAGAACACCGAGGACATCTACGCCGGCATCGAGTTCGTCGGCGGCTCGCCCGAGGCGCAGAAGGTCCTCGACTTCATCGCGAAGGAGTTTCCGAAAGACTTCGCCAAGATTCGCTTCGGCACCAAGGACGCCATCGCCGGCTACATGAAGCTCGCCGCGCCCGACCACGACGCCTCGCACATCCCGGTGCAGGTCGGCCTCGGCATCAAGGCCGTCTCCAACGTCGGCACCATCCGCCTCATGAAGGCCGCCGTGGAATACGCCCTCGCCAACAAGCGCCGTAACGTGACCATCGTCCACAAGGGCAACATCATGAAATACACCGAGGGCGCCTTCCGCGACTGGGGCTACAGCGCGGCCGAGCGCATCTTCGGCGACAA
>JBEBFV010000187.1:0-10429 GCA_040081795.1 Limisphaerales bacterium
CCCGGCCCTCTCCCCCGATGGGGGAGAGGGAGTCGCGCGACGCCCACGGGTGTCGCCCGGCGTGCTTCACTCCCTCAAAACCTCGACGAACCCCATGACCCGCCGCTCGCCCTTGACCGCGCTGGCCGCGCTGCTCGTGTTCGTCTTCCTCTACGCGCCGCTGGCGGTGATCATCGTGTATTCCTTCAACGCCGCACGCTACGGCGTCGCGTGGCAGGGCTTCACGTTGGACTGGTATCTGCGCCTCATTGACAACGACCCGGCGATCTCCGCCGCGATCAACACCATCGAACTCGCCTGCACGAGCACGTTCTTCTCCGTGCTGCTCGGCTCCGTGCTGGCCTACGGCATGAGCCGCTACGAGTTTCCCTTCAAGCGCCTCTTCCATCACGTCCTGCACGTCCCGGTCTTCATCCCGGACATCGTGATGGCGGTGGCGCTGCTGCTGTTCTTCGCGGTGCTGCGCAAATGGCTCGCGGGGTTTGAACTCGGCATGATCACGATGACGCTCGCGCACATCACGTTTCAAATCCCCTTCGTCGCCATCGTCGTGCGGGCGCGCATGGCGGACTGCGACCCGCAGCTCGAAGAAGCCGCCGCCGATCTCGGCGCGGGGCCGTGGCTGACGTTTCGGCACGTGACGTTTCCGCTGATGGTGCCGGGCATCGTGGCGGGCGGACTGCTGGCGTTCACGTTGAGCCTGGATGACTTCGTGGTGAGCTTCTTCACGAGCGGCCCCGGCTCCACGACCTTGCCCATCCTGATTTACTCCTCCGTGAAGCGCGGCCTCACCCCCGACATCAACGCCCTCGCCAGCCTCATCGTCCTCGTCTCCGCGCTGACGGTGGTGACCGTTTCCTGGCTGCGCGGACGGACGGAAGTGAAGAACTGAACTCTGCGTAGGAGACGACGCGGAGAGTCTCACTGATCCTCGGGCCGTAGCTCAACTTGCGAATTGATTAGAGACTCCTCACGTCGTCTCCTACATCCGTTGCCGCCATGAACTACCAGCCTTACCGCAATCTCCCCGCGCTCGCGGGTGTCGCCTCGTTCAAGGACGCCATGCGTCCCGGCCTGTCGGTCGAGGAGTGCGTCGGCCGCCTGAAGCGCTATCACTACACTCTGAAACGGCTGCACCAGATTTTCATCGGGCGGCTCACGGCGGAACCCATTTACGAGCTGAAGATGGGTTTCAGTTTGCACGCGCACTACTGCGCCGAGCACGTGTCCGCGCTGCGCAACCGCGTCGGAGAGATGCGCGAGCCGCCCCTGGGCCTCGAAGCCACGCCGCATGCCGCGTTGGAAATCTTCTTCGACGAGATTCTCGCCGCGCCGACGACGGAGGGGCTTGTGACGGGCATCTACGAGAAGGCGTTGTCCGGGCTGAAGGCCGCGATGGAGACGCATCTCGCGGACACGAACCCGCTCGCGGACCATCCGAGCCTGCGTGTGCTGCGCTTCGCCTTGCTGGAGGTGGACGAGATGCTCGCGTATGGCGCGCAGCTCTCGGGGAGCCTGGTGACGGACGCGTGGCGCTCGGATAACGCCGCGTGGCTGACGTTGCTGGATGATTGCCTCGACGCGGCTGGCGGCCTTGACGGAACCGAGACGGCGACGGAGAAGAGCCTTGTCCGCCAGCATTCTGCGAAGCCGCACGTCTTCGATGGCACGCCCAGACGCGATGCCCGTTTCCCCGACCCTTACAACATGGGCGTCAACGCCGAGGTCTTCCTCTACAGCGACGAGTTCGCGCCGGAGCCAAAGACGCTGATGATGTTCTACAAGCGGCTGCGCGAGATTGATGTGCCCGAGATGATGGCCAGCATCATCGCCGAGACGCCCGGCAAGCCTTGGGGCTACTACCGCGACATGACGCGGCAGCTTTGGGACGAGGCGCGCCACGCGATGATGGGCGAGGTGGGTTTCGTGAACCTCGGCATCCCGTGGCCGGACAAGGTGATGATCAACCACACGTGGTCGCTCGGCCTCAACACGCAGTTGAAGCCCATCGAGCGGCACGCGGTGCTCTACTTCATCGAGCAAGGCCTGATGCCCAAGACCGGCAAGCGCTTCGAGTGGGAAGTCGCGCTCGCCTCGCACAACCCGCTCTCCGGCCTCTTTCAGGATTACGATTGGGCCGACGAAGTCCTGCACGCCCGCGTGGGCCGCGACTGGTATGTCAAGGAGATCGGCGACCCCAAACGCGCCGTGGACTACGGCGACGAGTGCTGGAGCCGCGTGCTCATGGGCTGGCGCGAGTGGCGTGACAAGGGCCTCACGCAGCATCGCAACTGGTGGCCCGACTGCTACACCGCCGCCTGCCAGAGCTGGAACCTCCCGCCCGATCCCAAGGTGCTGGCCTTCGACACGAACTACTCCGAGGTGCGCGCGGACTTGAAGAACCTGAGCGCGTCGGCGTGAGCGACGGCTTGGATCGCGGCGTTTACGCCGCTTCAACGTGCGCAGGTTCCAGGTCAATCGTTTCCAAAAAGTCAGCTCGGACCCTGAAGCAGCGTGAACGCCGCGCTTCCAGAAAGCCCGGATTTTTCCTTTGAATCCCGTGTGCTTCCCGCCAAAGTCCGCGCTCTTTCGGCACCCTGCTGACCGCTGAAAGCTGACCGCTGACCGCCACCATGAAACGCACGCACCACTGCAACGAATTGCGCCCGGAACACGCCGGGCAGACCGTCATCTTGACCGGCTGGGTCCACTCCCGCCGCGACCTCGGCGGCGTCCTCTTCATTGACCTCCGCGACCGCGAGGGCCGCACGCAGACGGTGTTCGACCCGCAGGACTTGTCCAAGGAGGTCTTCGAGATCGCCACGCACCTGCACGCCGAGTCCGTCATCGAAATCATCGGTAAGGTCCGCGTCCGCCCGGCGGGCACGAACAACGACAAAATCCAGACCGGCCAAATCGAAGTGCTCGTGAAGGAAATGGTCGTGCTCAACCACGCCGAGGTGCTCCCCTTCCCCGTGGACGATCCCGAGGTCGCCAACAAGGTCAACGAAGAGCTGCGCCTCCAATACCGTTACCTCGACCTCCGCCGTCCCGAGATGGCGCGCAACCTCCGCGTCCGCTCGAAGGTCGCCACCGCCACGCGCGTGTTCATGGACGAGCAGGGCTTCCTCGAAGTCGAGACGCCCACGCTCTTCAAGTCCACGCCCGAGGGCGCGCGCGAGTTCCTCGTGCCGAACCGCCGCGAGCCCGGCACCTTCTACGCCCTCCCGCAGTCGCCGCAGCAGTTCAAACAAATCCTCATGTGCGGCGGCATCGAGCGCTACTTCCAGCTCGCCCGCTGCTACCGCGACGAAGACCTCCGCGCCGACCGCCAGCCCGAGTTCACGCAGGTGGACATCGAGATGAGCTTCATCGAGCGCGAAGACATCTACGCGCTCATCGAGGGCCTGCTCAAGCGCGTCTGGAAGACCGCCCTCAACCTCGACATCCCCACCCCGTTCAAGCGCATCAGCTTCGAGGAAGCGCTGAACCGCTACGGCATCGACAAGCCGGACACCCGCTTCGGCATGGAGCTCGTGGACTTCACCGAAGACTTCCGCGCCAGCACCTTCAAGGTCTTCTCCGGCGCGATTGCCAGCGGCGGCGTGGTCAAGGCGATGAACGCCAAAGGCATGGCCGGTGCCACGCAGGGCCAAATCGAGACCATGACCGAATACGCCAAGAGCTTCGGCGCCCGCGGCCTCGCCTACATCAAGGTCGAGAACGGCGACTGGAAATCCCCCATCGTGAAGTTCTTCAGCGAAGCCGAGAAGACCGCGCTGAAGCAGAAACTCGCCATCGAAGAAGGCGACTTGATTCTCTTCGCCGCCGACCAGTGGCTCAACGCCTGCGAAATCCTCGGCAAAATCCGCCTCTACTGCGCCGACGTCCTCAAGACCCAGGGCAAGCTCGTCCTCGACCCGAAGCAGTTTAATTTCCTCTGGGTCATCGAGTTCCCCCTGCTCGGTTTCGACCGCGAGATGAACCGCTGGTATTCCAGCCACCACCCCTTCACCGCGCCCGTGACGGAAGACATCCCGCTCCTCAAGACCGACCCGAAGAAGGTGCGCGGCCAGCACTACGACATCGTGGTCAACGGCGTGGAACTCGGCGGCGGCAGCATCCGCATCCACCAGCCCGCCGTGCAGAAGACCATCTTCGAGGAACTCCTGGCGATTCCGCCCGACGAGACCCAGCTCCGTTTTGGCTACATGCTGGAGGCCTTCAAGTATGGCGCGCCCCCGCACGGCGGCATCGCGCTGGGCTTCGACCGCCTCATCGCCATCCTCTGCAACACCCCGAGCATCCGCGACGTCATCGCCTTCCCGAAGACCGCCAAGGGCACCTGCCTGATGACCGACTCCCCCAGCGCCGTCTCTGCGCGGCAATTGCGCGACCTGCACATCGAGGTGAAGGCGGCTGTGAAGAAGGAAGCTCCGGCACCCGGCGCGCCGGCTGAATAAGCCAGTCGTTCGCGCTTTCAACCGAAAGCATCTCGCTTCGTCTGCCCCAACGGGGCTGAGTCCTTCAGCCCAAGGTTGCCGAGTCGGACGAGGCTACCTTGGGTGCCGACGCAAATTGGCCTCAACCCTGAAGGGGTTGCATCCTCCTGACCCCACTGGCTGGAACCCCTTCAGGGTTCACCTTGCTCCGGGACCGGTGACCCAGGGTAGGCGACGCGGTGCGCCGCGAACCCTGGGCTGAGAGACACAATCCCGTTGGGATTGGGGAACCTTGTGGGAGGAAACGCCACCGCGCGTGGCTGGATGCCCAAGAGTTGCACGGACGTCTGCTGCAATTCTGCGCTGGGCAACCAATCAGGTAATTACTCCGATTGCACGCCGCCGAGACGCATTTCAAAGGCTGGGCCAAGCCCGGCCCGGTGCCGCCGGGCTTGAGCGCCGGCCTGACCGTCGCCCCGGACGAGACACTGGACGCCATCAGCGGGCACTTCCGCCTGTTCCAGTTGCCATCAAGCGCACGGCTGGCGGCAGGTCCTCGCCGATGGGACAAGCTCTCCGGTTTCGACGCTCATGGCCATTCGTGACGGGAGAACCGGTGGCCAATCAATCAAACATCTTTCCCGGATTCAGGATGCCGTGCGGGTCCAGCGCCTTGCGCAGCTCGCGGTGGACGCGCAGCGAGGCGGGACCGATGAACTTGGGCAGAAAGTCTTTCTTCGCCAGCCCCACGCCGTGCTCGCCGGTGATGGTGCCGCCGAGGCGGATGGCTTCATCGAAGATTTCCTTGAACGCCTCGTGGACGCGGTGCATCTCGGCGTGGTTGCGCTCGTCGGTCAGGAAGGTGGGGTGAAGATTCCCGTCGCCCATGTGGCCAAAGGTGCCGACGCGCAGGTTGTATTTCTTCGCGATGACGGCGACAAAGCGAACCATCTTCGCCAGCTCGCTGCGGGGGACGGTGGCGTCTTCGAGGATGGTCGTGGGTGCGAGCCGGGCGAGCGCGCTGAAGGCGCTGCGGCGCGCGGCGGCGAGCTTGTTCGCCTCGGCTTCATCCTTCGCGACGCGCACTTCCATTGCGCCGTTCTTCTTCGCCAGCTCAACCATCTTGGCGGCCTCGTCCTCGACGGCGGCAGGGTGGCCGTCGGTTTCCATGAGGAGCAAGGCTTCGCAGTCGAGCGGCAGGCCGACCTTCGCGAAGTCCTCGACGCAGTGAATCGTGGTGCGGTCGAGGAACTCCAGCGTGCAGGGGATGATTTGCGCGGCGATGATGTCGCTGACGGTCTGCGCGGCGGCGTCCATCGCGCTGTAGGTGGCGACCATCGTCTTCTTCGCGGCGGGCTTGGGGATGAGTTTCAACAACACCTTGGTCATCACGCCGAGCGTGCCTTCGCTGCCGACGAAGAGGTCTTTCAGCGAAAACCCGGCGACATCCTTCACGCACTTGTTGCCGGTGAAGAGGACTTCGCCATCGGGCAGGACGACTTCCAGGCCCATGACGTAGTTGCGCGTGATGCCGTATTTGAGGCCGCGCAAGCCGCCGGAGTTCTCCGCCACGTTGCCGCCGATGGTCGAGATCTTCATCGAGCCGGGGTCGGGCGGGTAGAAGAGGCCGACTGCGGCGGCGGCGTCCGCAACGGCGAGCGTGGTGACGCCCGGCTCGACGAGCATGGTGAGGTTCGCGCGGTCCACTTCGAGGATGCGGTTCATGCGCGCGGTGCAGAGGACGATGCAGTCCGGCGAAGGCAGGCTGCCGCCGGAGAGGCCGGTGCCGGAGCCGCGCGTGACGACGGAGGTTTTAGTCGCGTTGGCGAGGGTCAGCACGCAGGCAACCTGCGGCATGTTAGTTACGAAGACCACACAGCCGGGCATCTGGTTCATCGCAGCCGTGCCGTCGAAGGCGTAGGGGATTAGGTCTTCCTTCGACGTGAGCACTTGGTCGGCGCCGAGGAGGGTGCGGAGGTTGGCGAGCGTGGCGGCGGGAAGGGACATGGGAGAGTGATTAGTAGTTAGTAATTAGTGGGCGACGGCACAGAGGCGGCGAACTGATTACTAATCACTAATTACTTTCGGTGTGCGTCACGGCTTCACCGTGATGCGATTCCAGTTGAGCTTCTGGCGCTTGGCGTAGGCGGAGAGCACGCGCTCGTTTTCCATTAGCACCGCCCGCACGACGGCGGAATCATCCGCGTAGCCGAACTCCACATTGCTGTCGGGGATCAGGTCGCGCTGCTTGTGCGCGTAGGCCAGGGCGAACGCGGCCTCGGCCACGACGAAGAGCGGCACCTCCTTGTCCGCACCCTCGATGTTGTCCTCGACCAGGTCGGCGAGGAATTCGAGCTGCTCGACGAGGTGCGGATGGTTGGGCGCGTTGATCTGCGCAAACTCGATCTTGAGCATCGGCAGCTTGCGGTGGATGCCTTCAAGAATCTTGGGCGTGACCTGCGCCGCGCCGCGGTGAACAAACTGGACGATTTCTGCCATGCGCGAAGACTGCGGCAATGCTCCTGCGAAGACAAGCGCGAGAGAGGGAGCGCGAGAGAGCCAGTGCCTGTCGCGAGTCACTTCAACAGCAGCTTCAACGCGGCGGTGACCTCGGGGACGTTCGTCTCGTTGAGCGACTGCTCGGCGAAGCGCGCCTTCACCTTCGTGCCGTCGGTGACGATGGTGGTGACATGCGCGCGGTCGTTGATGGCCCACGCGTTCGGACCGTTCTTGTCCTCCGCGTAAAAGGCGAACGTCGTGGCCTCCAGCTTGATGGATTGCTGCACCTTGGGCAGATACTCGCGTGTCTTGTCCACGTCGTCCGTGATCCATACGGCGACGACATGCGCGTCCTTGCCCATCTCGACGAGCGCCTTGTCGAGCGTCTTGAGGTAGCGCCCGATGGGCCGGTCGAACTTGTCCCCGCGCACGAAGACATAAATCGTCGGCTTGCCTTTGCGCGTGGTGGTGAAGGCGACTTTCTTGCCGGCATCGTCGCCGGTGGCGGCGTCGGCTTTCAGTTCGGGCAAGGCGCTGTCCACGGCGGGGCCGGACTCGATGGCCGCGCGGCCGAAGGTGGTGGAAAGGAGGACGACGACGAGCGGGAGGGCGAGACGCAGCATAATACGAGCGGTTGAAGTTTGGTTGTCCGACATGGATTCGAACCTGTTTCCAACGTCGTTTCACCGCGAACACAAGAGCCGCTTGTTGCATCGCTCGTGTCGTTCATTGCCGGTAACTACACACGCATTCGCCAATGCAATCAAGGGTTTCTTTGCAGTGCGCGGCAATGAGTGACGCGAAAGCTTGTGTCCGTTTGTGTCACGGCTGCGGCGGTCGTGACATTTTGTGTCCGCGCCAATTCGGGCGGATTCTGTGTCCGTTTTGTGTCACACGGGATAGGCGCAGGGAGTGATACCGACAAGCCCGGTGCCCGTCGGCGAGGGGAAATGTAAATGCTGGACTGCTGCCGGGACTTGCACCCGGCTCCGCTGCGCCTCCTGTGCCGCGCGCGGCATCAGGCTGGTGGAGGCTTCTCCCTCCGCTTGGGTGCCCATTGGGGCAGTGCCCGCAGTGCCAGTTCAGGGTCCAGCAGTGCTGACCGTAATCGCGGATGAAGTGCGTTGCAAGGCCGCGCGAGCAGTTGAGAATTCCGTTGCCGACAACCACAGCGGAGCGCATAGATGGCGTCAGGTTCCCGATGAGTTCCACTCCGATTCAACCCGTGCGCCTCGCCCTCCTGCTCCTGCTCTTCTTGCTGCTGGCCACGAGCGCCCAAGCTGCGACGCTCAAGACATGGAGCCGCAGTGTCCAGCTCGGCACCCTGCGCGGCTTCGATGCCGCCCTTGGCTACTACGACGTGCTTGCCACCACCACCGACAGCAACAGCTCAAACGTCCCCCGCTACTACATCACCAACGGCTTAGTGTATGTCAGCGGTGAACTGGTCCAAGACGGCACCAGCAGCTACTACGAGACGGAATACCTCATCCTCCGCGAAAGCACCGGCACCTTCATCGAGTGGGGCGCATTCGCCTCCCTGAACTTCCCCACCACGGACAGCAACGGCAACCTGCTGCCCGACTGGGTGGAACGTGACTTCGGCGCGAGCTTCACCATCACCGGCACCCGCTTCGTGGACTACCCTGCCACTTACAGTGAGTCCGCCACCTTCACGGCCAGCCGTGTGCCGGGCAGCCTCACCGGCACCTACAGCCTGCGCTTCGGCAGCGGCGTGACACTGACTGGCACCATGACCGTCAGCCACAGCACCGGCACGCTCACGGTGAACCGCGCCGCCGACAGCGTGAACTTCAGCTTCGGCAACGAACTGGGCACGCGCACCGCCAGCGCCAGCTTCACCGCCCTGAACCACGATCAAGTCCGCGTCGGTATCTTTACTGCGACCATGCCAGGGCGGGCGGACATCACTAGCGCGTCGCCGCTGACGCTCTACCGCAGCGGCACCCGATTCCTCGGAGCGCTCAACGTGACCGACGGTTTGACCGATACTCCCTGGGCAGACTTTCGCAGCGCGATGGTCGAGATCACTGACACCGCCGACACCGACGGGGACGGAGTGCCCGATCTCTCCGACGCCCTGCTCGCCCTGCCGGCCATCGTTCGCCAGCCCGTGCCGCGCTTCGACTTCCCCGTCACCCCCGGCTACACCTACCGCCTGCGCGGCAGCACGGACTTGAAGACGTGGACCGACTACGCCACGCACACCGCGAGCGGAACCGTCTGGCAATACACCCCGCCCGCCGGCTCCCGCGCCTTTCTGAAAATAGTCTCGCCTTGAAGCCCCCCAAGGTTCGCCCGCTGCAAGAAAGCACGCTGGCGGGCCAGCCACGCGCAGCGGCGGGGCCGATTCGTAGCTCGTGGCGAGCCTCACGGCTCCCGGCCGGCGGCCCGGCGTTCCACAGCCTTGCGCATCGCCTGAACCGTGCGGAGCTGCCAGCCGATGATGCGGCGAGCGGCGGCTGCTTTCCGCGCCCCGAGCTTCCCGCTCAGTTCGTCGGCCTGCACCGCGCGCCATTTGTCCACCAGTTCAAGCTCCTCCCGTCGGAAGTCCCTCGATGGCGCAGATGGCTCTCGATGTTTGGCTGGCGGGTTCATTCGCCCTGACGTCACCCGCTGACGGTCTGCCGCACCACCTTCCGCGCGAAGTCCTCGGGGTGACGGCGCTCCAGTATCCAACGGCAGCCGGCGCTCCCCGGACGGTCCTCGTGGATGATTGTCAGCGCGTTGAAGAGGAACTCCGCTTGGGCTTGCTCGATGACTAGTCCGATCTGCGGGTTGCGGCGGCGGGCCGCGCGGAATGACTCGTGGTTGACTGGCGGAGTCATCAGGTGGCAGGCGGCACGCTCCGGCATACCTTGCGCCACATGCCGCGCGATGGCCACGGCCACCGCCAGCGTGATTTGCGCCGGGCGGCCGCCGTTCTGCCGCTTCCCTCGCGCGCGTGCGTGCGCGCGATGGTGGTGCAAACTCGGCGGTGACATCATGGCGTGAAGGCGATGGGTGCGGTCATCTCCGCAAGGCGGCGAATCAGCGGGCCACTACGGTCATGCGTCAGCCGTGCGGCCAGCGTGTGCGGGTCATCGTTGCCGGTGACAAGGATGGGTAGGCCAGCCTCGCCGCGAAGGGCGACGATGGCGAACAGGGCTGACTCGAAACTGTCCGTCAGCTTCGCCTTGAACACATCGTCGAGCAGGAGCAAGTCTGCCTCGCACGCGGCTTCAATCCACTGTGCTGCGGCCTTCGTGCTGTCACCGAACTTCGCGGCGTATTTGATGCCGGCGGCACAGTCCAAGACGCGGACGGAACGGGAGGCGATGAACTCTCGGCCCACCAAGAGCCAGATGCACCGGGACTTGCCCATACCGGTGGGGCCGTGAAGCATCAGGCCGCGCTCGCCGTAGCGCCACGCCATCACGTCGGCCAGCCGATGCGGCAGCGGCAGACGGGCCGGGTCGGTGGTGAGG
>JBEBFV010000188.1:0-10426 GCA_040081795.1 Limisphaerales bacterium
GCGGCTTGCACAACCTCCGCACGACGGCACGGGCGACCACCTGAAAATAACGCCAATTCATTCATACGCCTTTTCACCTATTACGCATAGAGTCTACTGGCAATCTCTTCCCGTCTTTGTTGTCCGCTGAACTTGTCTGCCGTTGACCGCAAGTTCGGCGAAGTTTTCCGACCGTGACTTACGCGATTCCAAGCAAATAGGCATCGACTTTCTAGGCGACACAATTCTCTGGGTGATCGTGTTGTCAGCCGGCGTCCGCGTGCCTGCGCTATCTGCCCCACTGGGTGACGCGAATAACAGCGTTAACAAGTCCCAATTATCTCGCAATTCAAAACACACAATTAGGCGAGTCAAGAGTTCGACGAGCCGCCTCGTCCGCCTCTCCGTGCCTATCTTTGCAACTGAGAGCAAGCCGGTGAAACAGCCGCGCATGAAGTCCTACATGGACTTCTTGCGCGAACTCGGCCGGTCGAGAGTAACCGGTTTCCGTTGGGCACGTAGGGGCTGGCTTTCTCCCGTCCGAATCGCCGGCCGGCTCTACATCACCGACGACGAGATTCAGCGATTCATCCATCGAGCGGAGCGGGGTGAGTTCGCAAAGGTGGCGCCGCCCCTCAACAAGGGTCTGCTCAACCATCGGGCTGACGACAAACCGGGTCAGGTGGAGGACGAGAAATGAGTCCTCCCACCGTGGAACCGTTCCAAGTGACCCGCCGTGGGCTCAACACGCTCTTTAGCTCACCTTCGCTCGTCCGGCGCATGATCCGGGCGGGTTGGTTCCAAGTCACCCGACCCGGCGTAGCTGGCCGCGAGGCACTCTACGATTTTGCCTCGGCTCGGGCCGCCTACGAGCGATTCAAACGCGGCGAAGAGCCACAAGCTCAAGACGAAGGAGGACTCCATGCCTGGCTGGACACACCGCCGCCGACATTGAACGGCATCGTGACATTGTGGCGCGGTTCTGAATACCCTTGGCCACACTTGAATCACCAACGCATCTCCACACACATGATCTCCCTCCGCAATCCCCTCATGCTCGGTCTCACAGCTCTCGCCCTCTCCGCGTTCAGTGCTGACCAGAAGCCGGCCGTGCAGAAGAAGCAGGATCGTCCACAGCCGCCGACGCGTCCCTTCGATGCACCAGGGACGCCGAAGTTCACGCGGCTTGATGGCAAGCCTGGTGTGAATCCGCCGGTTGACGCTGACGGCGATTTTCTGGTCGGCCCCGAGTATGTGGCGGCTCCAGAAACGAAACTCGTCGCCGGCGTGCCACAGGGGAAGGTGCAGCAGTTCAGCATGGACTCGAAGGACTGCAAGCTCTTCAACCCCGGCATCGCCCGCGACGTGTTCGGCACCCTTGATCCCAAGAACCCCAAGACGCTGATCGTCGAGACGCATCCGATCGACTACAAGCGCACCGTCACCGTTTACGTCCCCGCGCAATACAAACCTGGCACTGCCGCGCCATTCATCGTCGCGCACGATGGCCCGGGTATGGGCAAGCCGGACATGAATCTGCCGCGCATCCTCGACAACCTGATCGCCCAGCGCCGCGTGCCGGCCATGATCGCCGTGATGATTCAGAACGGCGGCGGAGATGCGCAGGGCCACGAGCGCGGACGCGAATACGACACGATGTCCGGCTTGTATGCCGAGTTCATCGAGAACGAAGTGCTGCCGCTGGTGGAGAAGAACTACAGCGTGAAACTCACCGAGGATCCCGAGGGCCGCGCCACGATGGGCAGCAGTTCTGGCGGCTCCGCCGCGCTCGCCATGGCCTGGTATCGCACCGACTTGTATCACCGCGTGCTCACCACCTCCGGCACCTTCGTGAACCAGCAATGGCCTTTCAATCCAGAGACGCCCGACGGTGCCTGGGGTTTCCACAACAAGCTCATCCCGGAGAGCCCCAAGAAACCCTTGCGCATCTGGGTGGCCGTGGGCGACCGCGATTCGCTTAATCCCAACATCATGCGCGACGGCATGCACGACTGGGTGGAGGCGAACAACCGCATGGCCAAGGTCTTGAAGGCCAAAGGCTATCACTATCAATACCTCTACTGCCTGAACGCCGGCCACGGCGTTGGCCCTGCGAAGCCGCAAATCCTGCCGCATGCCTTGGAGTGGCTGTGGAAAGGCTATCCCATCAGCAAGACTCCGTGACCTGGTGGTGGTTCGTCCGGTGCCCACTGCGCCCAACCCAATGAAACAGCTCCCACTGCTCTTCGCCCTGCTGCTCGCCTCCACACTGGCCGCGCAGACGAAATACGATCCCAAGGTGCTCCCGAAGGGCCGCGAATACTTTGAGCTGCGCGATGGCATTGCGAACGCACAGTTGAAGTTCGAGCGCGACCGGACCGGGCGCATCGCCTTCCTCGGCGGCTCGATCACAGCCGGTGGTGGCTGGCGGGATCACACGATGAAGTATTTCCAGGCGAAGTTCCCGCAGACGAAGTTCGAGTTCATCGGCGCGGGCATCGGCTCGATGGGCTCGGTGCCACACGCCTTTCGGCTGGAGCGGGATGTGTTGTCGAAAGGACCGGTTGATCTGCTCTTTGTCGAGGCGGCGGTGAACGACAGCTCCAACATCCCCGATCTTCCCGAGCAGATGCTGCGCGGCATGGAGGGCGTGGTGCGTCATGCGCAGGCGGCGAATCCGCTGACGGACATCATCCACCTGCACTTCGTCATGCCGCCGCACATGGACGACTACAACAAGGGCAGGTTGCCAGCCTCCATCGCCCAGCACGAGAAGGTGGCCGTCGCTTATGGCAATCCGTCGCTGAATCTCGCGCTGGAAGTCACCGACCGCATCAACGCGGGCGAGTTCACTTGGAACACGGATTTCAAGGGCCTACATCCCTCGCCCTTCGGCCATCAACTCTACGCCAACAGCATCGCCCGCATGTTGGATGCCGCGTTCGCCAAACCGCCGGCGGCGGCCGCGAAGCCGCATGCGCTGCCCCCACTCGTCGATACTCAAAGCTACGCAAAGGGACGCCTTGGGAAAATCGCCGAAGCCAAGATCCTCAAAGGTTTCACACTGGAACAGGCTTGGAAGCCCACGGATCAGAAAGGCACCCGCGCAGGCTTCGTCGGTGTTCCCGCGCTGGTCGGGACGGAACCGGGCGCTGAGTTTGAGTTCAGCTATGAAGGCACCGGCTGCGGCCTTTTCATCGCCGCCGGACCCGACGCGGGCCGAATCGAGTTCAGCATCGACGGTGGCGCATATCGCTCGCTCGAAACCTTCACGCATTGGAGTGCTGGTCTGCATCTGCCCTGGGCGTTGATCCTCGATGATCAGCTCAAACCCGGCCGGCACACAGCCAAGGTCCGCATCGCCCCCGGTCACGAGCCCAAAGGCACCGGCACGGCGCTGCGGGTGTTTCATCTGCTGCTCAACTGAGTTTCCATTTGCTCCGTGAGACTCACACCTCACACCTGAAGCCGGGCGACCGGCTGGTGCGCGGCAAGGTGCGTGGCGACAGGCAGGGTCAGCGCGTGAGCCGGTGGATGGAATGGCCGGTGTCCCATCAGTGCAAGCTCCGGGTGCGGATTGCACATGGGCTTGCGAAACCCGCTGAGTGAACACTGGGTGCCCGCGAAAATCGCCGCGGAGTGATCGCAAGCAAACCCGCCGCACGCACAACTCGCCCTGAATTGTGGAACGCCAAAACAATTCCGATCAGATCAATGAACGTGAACTCCGCCAGGCATCCTGATGCCGTCGCATCTGCGGCGCGTCGAACCGTTCTCGCAGCCAAGTCCGTAGCTCCTCTTCGTTGCCGCTTCATGGCGCTTGCCGTGGTGGCACTTCACCTCGTGATGGGGCCGCCTCGGGCGCGCTCGTCCGACTGGCCCACTTACCGGGGAGATGCTGCCCGCAGCGGCTACACGGCGGAGACGATCCCGAATCAACTGCGGCTACGCTGGCAGCACCGCGCCAGCCGTCCGCCTCAGCCGGCGTGGCCGACTTCGGAGCGCATGGATTTCGACCTCGCGTTCCAACCCATCATCGTCGGGGACCTCGTGGTGTTTGGCAGCTCGGCCGATGACCAGGTGTATGCGCTGGACGCCAAGACAGGGGCAATCCGCTGGCGCTTCTTCGCCGAGGGTCCCATTCGCTTTGCCCCTGCGGCGTGGCAGGATCGCGTGTTTGTCGCCAGCGATGACGGCTGGCTCTACGCGCTCGCACTGGCGGACGGGAAGGTGCTTTGGAAACAGCGGGGTGGACCGGGACCGGAGCAGGTCTTCGGCAACGAACGACTCATCTCCCACTGGCCTGCTCGCGGTGGACCCGTGGTCTTGGGGGGCCGGGTGTATTTTACTGCCGGCATCTGGCCCAGCGACGGGGTTTTCGTTCAGGCACTCGATGCGGCGAGCGGTCGCCCGATCTGGGCAAACAGCGAAACCGGGCGGCTGCTCATGAAGCAGCCGCACGGCGGAGCCGAGGCGGTAAGCGGCGTGGCCCCGCAGGGCTACCTGCTCGCCACGGCGGATTCGCTCATCGTGCCCACGGGCAGGGCGGTGCCGGCGGTGTTCGATCTCACGGACGGCAAGCTGCGCTATTACCACCTGCAGAAGAATCAGCAGCGGGGCGGCACCCGGGCACTGCTGACCGACGCCAGCTTCGTGAACGCCGGCTGTCTCTTCGACGTGGCTACCGGCGAGATGACTTCGCCACTGGGCGTGGGGTGCGCGGTCGCGGTTCCCGGCGGCCTCGTGCGGGCCGATGGCCGCTCGCTGATGACCTACCGCTGGCGGGATGTGGAAAAGTTCGACCGCAAGGGGCAGGCGATAAAAGTCCATTCGCTGGAGCAGTCCCAAATTGTGGCCCTGGACCGTGAAGCCTTGGAGTTCATCATCACTGGCAGCGAGGCCGTGGTCGGCAGTGACGGACAGGTCAGCGCCATTGATTACAACGGTCAACGCACGCAGTGGTGGAAGCACGCGGTGGAAGGCCGCGTGCTCGGCCTGGCCGCAGGGAACGGTTACGTCGTCGCCACCACGGATCGCGGCATGGTCTATCTGTTCGATGGCAGCCCCGAACCGCGTCCTGCGGTCGCAGCCGCCGCTCCCGTCTCGCCAGCCGATGCTGCGGCTGACCGAGAAGCCAAGGCGATCCTCGCGGCCAGCGGCATCACCGCCGGTTACGCGGTGGAGTTCGGTGCCGGCACCGGCGAGCTTGCGCTGGCCTTGGCCCGGCAATCGGAGCTGCACATCCTCGCTGTGGAGCCTGATCCCGCCCGCGCTTCACAAGCCCGCCAGCGGATCGCCGCCGCCGGCCTCTACGGCTCGCGCATCACCGTCCATGTTGCCTCGCTGACGGCCACCACGTTTCCAAAGCAGTGCGCCAATCTCGTGATCGCGCCCCGGCAGGCTTCATCACCGGCGGTGCTGGCTGAGATGCGCCGATTGCGCCGACCCTACACTGGCGTCATTTGCCAGCGCCAGGCAGGGGAAATCATTCTGGAGAAGGGCACCGCACCCGTGGGCACCGGAAGCTGGACGCATCAGAACGGGAACGCCGCCAACACCCTTTGCTCCGACGATGAAGTCGTCAAAGGCCAGCTCTCCATGTTCTGGTTCCGGGACGTGGAGTTCGAAGTCGCCAACCGGCATGGCCAGGGGCCTGCGCCCCTCGTTCACCAGGGCTTCATGGTGGTTGCTGGCGTCAACGGGCTGTGCTGCCTCGACGCCTACAACGGTCGGAAGCTGTGGGAGTTTGAGCTCCCGCAACTCCTCGCCGACTACGACGGCATTCATCACGATGTCGGCGTGGGCGACACCGGTGGGCCGTTCTGCATCGGCGGAGATTCGGTGTATGTGAAGCGCGGCCCTCGGTGTCTGCGCATCGAGCTGAGTTCGGGCAAGCTGCGCGGAGAGTTCACCACCCCCGTCGCCGCAGGCGCCACCAACCGGAACTGGGGTTACCTCGCGTGGGAGAATGGCCTTCTCCTCGGCTCGGTGGAGAACCAGGCGCACAATGTCAGCCCGCGCTACCAACTCTCGGAGCTGCGCACCGAGTCCGTGCTGCTCTTTGCCTTGGACCCGGATTCCGGCGCGGTGAAATGGCAATACCAGCCCAAGGGATCCATCCGCCACAACTCGGTCGCCATCGCCGGCGGCCGGCTCTACCTCATCGATCGCCCCATCGTGGATGCAGATCGCGTCACGCAGTTCAAACGCCTGGGCAAGGCAGCCCCCAAGCTCACGTCCGGTGACGCACCGGGCGGCACGCTCATGGCGCTGGACCTCCGCACCGGAAAAACCTTGTGGCAGAACGCCAGCGAGATCTGGGGAACGCAGCTCGCCGTCAGCGCGAAGCACGGGGTGTTGCTGATGAACTACAAGGCCGTGCGGCACAACTTCTTTGAAGTGCCCTCCGAGGTCGGTGGCCGGCTCGCCGGCTTTGACAGCACCACGGGCAAACGGCTGTGGGATCAGGAGGGGAAGTATCAGACGCGGCCGGTGATCAACGACACCACGATCTACGCGCAAGGCGGCGCGTGGGATCTCAAGACCGGCTCGGCGCTGCCTTGGGCGTTGCAGCGCTCCTATGGCTGCGGCCAGATCTCCGCCAGCCGCAACCTGCTGCTCTTCCGCTCCGCCACGCTGGGCTACCTCGATCTCGCCCGCACCGCCGGCACGGAGAACTACGGCGGCATTCGGCCCAGTTGCTGGATCAACGCCATTCCCGCCGCCGGGCTGGTCCTCGTGCCCGATGGCTCGTCCAAATGCCAGTGCAGCTACCAGATGAAGGCGTGGTTCGCCCTCCAGGGGCAATGAATCTGCGGCGACCGTCGGGCCGCCGGGCCGCCTGCGACCTCGGACGGAATTTGCGCTGTGGACATCCGCGCCATGCCGTCCAATCTCCCAGATGACTTTCCTCCTCCGCTTTGTTCTGCTGCTCGCGCTGGTATCGAACTCGCCCGCCGCTGACAGCCATTTGCCGGTCGCCGGCGGTGAACGCCAATGGCCCCAGGCCGGCGGGCCGCATGGCACATGGGCCGTGGAGGCAGACTCGTTGCCGGTCAAGTGGAGCGTCGCCCGGGGCGAGGGCGTCCTCTGGCGCATCACCCTGCCCGAGACCGGCCAGGGCGGCATCGCGGTTTGGGGCAACCGCGTGTTCCTCACGACGCTCAAGCCCGAGGTGGGCAAGCTCCCGCTGGGCAGGGACATCATCGGCCATTGCCTCGACGCGAAGACCGGGAAGATTCTCTGGACCGTGACGCTGCCGGGCCGGGACACCAGCGTGCCGGCGTATTTCTTCAGCGACGCGACCTCGCCCTCGCCCGTCACGGATGGGCAACACGTCTGGTTCTTCAACGCCTGCGGCTCGGTCGGCTGTTTCGACTTCGCCGGCAAGCAGGTCTGGCTGCGTGAATGGCAGCCGACGGGAGGCCGGCCCTTCAACAAACAGTTCGAACCCATTCTGTTCAACGACGCGTTGCTCAACATGGAACCGCGTGACGCGGACGATCCGAAGCGGGAGGGCAAGGACCCGTGGAATTACCTCCGCGCCCTCGACAAGCGCACAGGCCGCACGCTGTGGGTGGCCGAGGACGCGATGACACACTACAACACTCCGGTGTTCGGCCGCCTCGCCGACGGCACGCCCGCCGTGCTGCAAGGGCGTGGCGCGTATCATGGCGTGCCCGAGCTGCCCGTCGGTTTGAGCCTCACGAGCCTCGCAGCGGGCAAGGAGGGGAAGACGCTCTGGCGCTTCGAGACCAACCGCAGCAAGGCGTGTTACACCATGCACTGGAACGCGAAATACGCCGCGTGGTTTGACATTGATGCCTCTGAGCATCAGGTGCTCGACGCCGCGACCGGCAGGCTGCTGCGCACGCAGTCGCTCGTGGAACCGGCCGCAGACTTCCTCGACCCTCAACTCACGCGGCATTGATGTCGCCACGGACAAGCGCTCCAAGGGCGACGGCTGGTGGTGGGGTTATCTCGGCAGCCCGACGGCGATCGGCGGCAAGGTGTTTTTCACGACGATGCTCGGCATCACCTACGTCGTTGACGGTCGCGCAGCGGTGCTCGACGAGCGGGCGCTCCTGGCGGTCAACGACCTCGGCCATTCCGGCCAGACCTGGAGCCTCAACTCGCTTTCCTTCGCCGAGGGACGTGTTTACCACCGCAGCATGAAGGAGGCGGTGTGCCTCGGGCCGAAATGACTTCGCGGGATGGACGGATTTCGGACGGGCCGTTGGCGCGGGGCGGAGCAACGGTCGCCGCGATGTGGAGTTCTGTGGGAGACCCATGTAGGTTCGGGCGCATGCCATGCCGCGCCTTCTGCCCCGCCGCGCTCATCCTCACCTGGGCCTGAGCGACCGCAATCTCAATGAGATCAGCACTCAGCTTGACACCATCGCGCAGCGCTGCCGCGAACACGGCATCCCCGCGCCCACGTCCTTCGCCTTTCCGGGCAACGCGATCACGCCCAACGCGCTGCCTATCCTCCGAACTAATGGCATCCAATTCGCCCGGCGTGGTGGAGCTCCCGAGCATCCCTACGAAGGCGGTCGCGGCGTGGCTTACGAGCCCGGCCTGGACCATCCGCTTCTGATCCCGTCGGCGGGTGACTCCCGCCCGGACTGGGCACTCGCCGATTTTATCCAGGCCGCTGAGAAGGCACGCGATGGGCGGATCGCCGTGCTGCAATTCCACGGCGTGCCCGACCGGGCGCATCCGTGGGTGAACACGCCGCCGGAGAAATTCGAGGCGTATCTGGACTACCTCGTGGCGAACCAGTATCGGGTGATCGCCCTGCGGGATCTGGCGAAGTATGTGGATCCACTCAAGGAGCCACGCGATCCCATGGCAGTCATCGAAGCCCGGAAGAAGGCGCTGGCTCAGGCCGCTCCGCTGAAAGAAGTCCGGCGTGCACCCCTCGATGTGCTGGTGATTGCACCGCACCCCGACGACGAGGTGATCGGGTGCGCCGGCGTCATGCTTCAGGCGCTGGAGCAAAAGAAGCGGGTGGGCGTGGTGGTGATCACCAGCGGGGATGGCTATCCTGCCCTCGCTGCGGTCGTGGCAAGGAAGGACATCGCCCAACTCACACCGGATGACTTCCTTCAGGCTGGCGCATTGCGGCAGCGGCATTCGCTGCGGGCGATGGCCCGGATCGGCGTGCCGCAGGACGAACTGCTGTTCCTGGGCTATCCCGACTCAGGTTTGGAGAAGATCCACACGGGGACCGGCAGCACTCCCATCCAGCAGGTGTTCACGAAGAAGACCGCGACCTACGGCGTGTCGGTGACTGACTATCACTCTCTCGTGCACGGGCGGCCAGCGACTTACTTGAGGGCGAACTTGGTGGCCGACCTCGTGGAGATCATCCGGGACCGCCAACCGAAGGAAATCTATGTCACGCATGAAGCCGACACGCATGGCGATCATCGGGCGGCGTTCTGGCTTGTCCGCGATGCCATCCGTTCCGCCAGACACGAAGGCGACTTCTTCACCTACGTCGTCCATGGCGCTCCACCACCCGAGCCGCCCAGCCGCCGCGTGACTCTAACTCAACGGCAGGTGGACACCAAAAGAGCCGCGCTCCAAGATCATCAGGCGGGAACCTCGCCGATCCACGACAAGCTCGCCGCTGAATACACCAAGCCGGAGGAACTGTTCTGGAAAGTCCGCGTGGAGCCTGCTGCCGCGAAATGAGCACGCCGAGGCGTCGTCACCCATCCGCCAGACATGACCGTTGAAAACCAACGGCTGGGAGTTGCCGGCTTCCTTACATCGGGGACATTGGCTGAAAGCGGCACGAAGGTTTATTGGGCACAGTGCAATGTGGCATGCCAGAGTCTTGTAATGACCGCCGCCGCTGATTACCGTGTCGTTCCTATGACTGACATCAACAAGTATATCGCCCTCAGAACTGCGCTCCGGAACGAGAAGGCAAAGCTTGAGGCCAGACTCGCAGAGATTTCGAACGTGCTCGGGGCGGACGTTGCGGTTGCAGCCTCTCCGTCGCCGTCAACGACAACTACCCCGAGCAAGCGGACTTTCAGTGCCGAGACCAAAGCTAAGATGGCTGCCGCGCAGAAGGCCAGGTGGGCAAAGAGGAAGGGCACGGCAGTTTCGGTCCCGGCTCCCCCTCTGGCCCCCACGCCCAAGAAAGCCAAGCGAACCATGAGCGAGGCAACCAAAGCCAAGATGCGGGCTTCACATCAGGCTCGCTGGGCAAAGTTGAAGGGCAAGGCTGGTTCATTGCCGGCGCCTGTTGCTCCTGCCGCGAAGAAGACCAAGAGAAAGTATAGCGCAGAGGCCAAGGCGAAGATGGCTGCCGGGGCGAAGAAGCGCTGGGCGAAGGTGAACGCTGCGAAGAAAGCGGCGTAAGCGGGCAGCACGTAGGCGCCACTGAACTGATAGGAATTGGCTTTCTGGACGCTGCGCGGCCCAATTACGC
>JBEBFV010000189.1:0-10419 GCA_040081795.1 Limisphaerales bacterium
CTGCGCGATGGCCGGCCTCTTCGTGCTGCTCAACGCCTTCTTCCTCGCGGCGGTGCAAATCCTCGTCTATGCGGGCGCGGTGATGGTGCTCTTCCTCTTTGTCATCATGCTCCTCGACCTCAAGGAGGAGCAGCGCCGGAAGATAAACCTCTTCGGCATCGTGACCGGCACGGGCGCGGTGCTGGGCCTGGGCTTCCTGCTCACGCGCACCATCTGGGGCGGCGACCTCGAACAAGCCGCCAACCCCCGCGTCATCGGCGACACCAAGGCGCTCGGCCTCGAACTGTTCACCAAGGGCCAGTTCCTCCTCCCCTTTGAAATCGTCTCCGTCCTCCTGCTCGTGGCGATGGTGGGCGTGATTCTCCTGAGCAAGAAGGAGCTGAAATGAACGTCGGCCTCGAACACTACCTCACCGTCAGCGCGATGCTCTTCTGCCTCGGGCTGCTGGGCGTCATCCTGCGGCGCAACGTCCTCGTCATCTACATGTCGCTGGAGCTGATGCTCAACGCCGCCAACCTCGCGCTCGTCGCCTTCTCGCGCTTCAACGAAAACCTCACCGGCCAGATGATGGTCTTCTTCATCATCACCGTCGCGGCGGCGGAAGTCGCCGTCGGCCTCGCGCTCATCGTCGCGCTCTACCGCAAGCGCCAGTCCGCGCACGTCGAGGACCTGACCTCGCTGAAACTCTGACATGGAACCCACTCTCAGCCCCGCCGGCTACGCCGCGCTGACGATTCTGCTCCTGCCGCTCGCGGCCGCGCTGGTCACCACGCTCTGCCCCCGACGCGACTCCGAGCGCAGCGCGAACCTGTCCATCGGCGCGATTGCGATTGGCTTCGTCCTGAGCCTCGGCCTCTTCGCCTTCACCAGCGACAAGGCGATGGAAACCAACTTCAACTGGCTCGCAGTCGGCGACCTGCACGTTTCCTTCGGCCTGCTCCTCGACCCGCTCTCCAAGCTCATGCTCCTCGTCGTCACCGGCGTCGGGCTGATGATTCACATCTACTCGCGCGGCTACATGAGCGGCGACCGCTCGTTCAGGCGCTACTTCGGCAGCCTGAGCCTCTTCACCTTCTCGATGCTCGGCATCGTGCTCGCGAACAACCTCTTCATGATGTTCGTGTTCTGGGAGCTGGTCGGCGTGAGCAGCTACTTGCTCATCGGCTTCTGGTTCGAGAAGAACTCCGCTGCTGACGCCGCGAAAAAGGCCTTCCTCACCAACCGCGTCGGCGACTTCGGCTTCATCCTCGGCATCATTCTCACGTGGGCGGCGCTTGGCTCGGTGAACTTCACCGAGCTGGCCAGCGCGGTGGAACTGGGCGGACGGCTCTCGGACAAGGCCGCCGGTTTCTCTGTGCTCGCCGAGCCGCTGGGGAAAATCTTCCAGTCCACGAACTGGTGGCTTGTTCACCCGAACGTCCTCGTCACGCTCGTCGGCCTGCTGCTCTTCATGGGCGCGATGGGCAAGTCCGCGCAGTTCCCGCTGCACGTCTGGCTGCCGGACGCGATGGAAGGCCCCACGCCCGTCAGCGCGCTGATTCACGCCGCCACGATGGTCGCCGCCGGCGTGTTCATGCTCTGCCGCATCTTCTTCCTGCTCGAAATCCCCGGCTCGCACGCGCTGGAGTTCATCGCGTGGATTGGCGGCTTCACCGCGCTGCTCGCCGCGCTCATGGCGCTCCAGCAAAACGACATCAAGCGCATCCTCGCCTACTCCACGCTCTCGCAGCTCGGCTACATGGTGATGGCCGTCGGCCTGCACGCGCCCGGCCCGGCGATGTTCCACCTCACCACGCACGCCGCCTTCAAGGCGCTGCTCTTCCTCGGGGCCGGCTCGGTGATTTACGCCTGCCACCACGAGCAGAACATCTGGAAGATGGGCGGCCTGCGCGACGCGATGCCGCGCACCTGGTGGACGTTCCGCTGGGGCACGCTCGCGCTGTGCGGTGTGTGGCCGTTCGCCGGTTTCTTCAGCAAGGACGCCATCCTCGCGAGCGCGCTGGAGCACAAAAACATTCCGCTCTTCGTCCTCGGCGTGTTCGTCGCGGGCCTGACGACTTTCTACATGAGCCGCCTCGTGCTGGTCGCCTTTTGTGGCAACGCCCGCAGCGAGGAAGCCAGTCACGCGCACGAATCGCCCGGCGTGATGACTTGGCCGCTGGTCGTGCTCGCCGTGCCGACGCTGCTGGCCGGAGCCATCGGCATCGACGCTTACATCGCGAAGGTGCTGCCCAGCGAACATCCGCCGCACAACGAGGGTTTCCTCAACAACCTCTTCGCGCCGTTCAACCACAACATCCTCGCCGCCGGCTTCGGCCTGCTCGCGGTCGTGGCCGGCTACCAGCTCGCCCGCACGCTCTACGTGAACGCCGACCGCGACCGGCTGCCGGAGAAAATCGGCGTGCTCGCGAAGCTGGCCCGCGACCGCTTCTACTTCGACGAGCTTTACGAGTGGTTCATCTCCGTCACGCAGGAGACGCTCGCCAAGGTCGCCGACTGGTTCGACCGCTGGATCATCGCCGGCCTGCTCGTGCGCGGCACGCACGGCACCACCGAGCTGTTTGGCCGCGCCCTGCGCCTTGTGCAGACCGGCAGCCTGCAAACCTACGCCTTCCTCTTCGCCGCCGGCGTCGTGCTGGTGCTGGCGTGGCAGCTCCTTGGGATGTCACATTAAACTGAACCTGCTATCGTCAGCCTATGAGCACTGTCGCCGAAATCGAATCAGCCATTGACCACCTGACTCTGCCCGAGTTGGTGCATGTTCAGTCTGCGGTGCAGAAGCGCGTCGCGGAGAAGGTGCAGACCTATCCTTGGGGGGAAGGGGATAAAGAAATCCCGAACGAGTGCGCCCTGATGAGCGAGCGCTCACTGGCTCGCGATTGGGACCGCCCGGAGGAGGACGCCGCATGGGCAAACTTGTGAACGGAACTGTGGTTGTCCTCAACTACCCATTCAGCGACCTGTCCGCCAGCAAGCGGCGTCCTGCCGTCGTGCTCGGCGATGTCGGCTTCGGTGACGTGCTGGTTTGTCAGGTCACCAGCCAGCCCTACACAGACCGGAAGTCGGTTCGCCTCGATTCGTCCGATTTCTTCGTTGGCGGCCTGACACAGGTCAGCTACGCCCGCCCCGGCAAACTGTTCACGGCCCACGAAACTCTGATACTGCGCGAAGCGGGCACCCTGAAACCCGAAGCCTACGAACGCGTGCGGGACGCGGTCATCCATTTCCTCCAAGCCGGCTCCTGACCATGCCCCTGCTTTCCTCCATCTTCCTCCTCCCGCTGCTGGCTGCGCTCGTTGTGTTGTGCATCCCGCGCAACTACAAGTTCGTCATCCGGCTGGTCGCCCTCGGTGCGACACTCGCCTCGATGCTGCTGGCCCTCGCCCTGTTCGCCAAATACAACGCCGCCCCGGTCGAGAACGGCTTCCGGTTCGTCGAGAAACACGCGTGGGTGAACGTCTCGGCGCTCAAGCTCGACATCGGCTGGCACCTCGGCGTGGACGGCATCAACCTCGGCCTCATCGTGATGGGTGCCATCGTGGCCTTCGCCGCCGCGTGCGTGTCGCGCGAAATCAAGCGGCTGGAGAAGGAGTATTACACCCTGCTGCTCGTCATGACCGGCGGCATCCTCGGCGCATTCGCGTCGCTGAACCTCTTCTTCTTCTACTTCTTCCACGAGCTGGCGCTGGTGCCGACCTTCATTATGATTGGCGTCTGGGGCCACGGTGAGAACCGCAACTACGCGACCTTCAAAATCACCATCTACCTCAGCCTCGGCGCGCTTATCGCGCTGGCCGGCCTCATCGCGCTCTACATCCAGTCCGGCGCGAACACCTTCGACATCGTCGAGCTGACCAAGGCCGTGAAGGCCCGCCCGCTCCCGCTCGCCGCGCAGTCGCTCATCTTCCCGCTGCTGCTGTTCGGCTTCGGCATCCTCGTCTCGCTCTGGCCGTTCCACACCTGGGCACCGCTGGGCTACGGGGCCGCGCCGACTGCTACCGCCATGCTCCACGCGGGCGTGCTGAAGAAGTTCGGCCTCTACGGCCTGCTCCGCGTCGGCATCCCGCTGATGCCCGACGGCGCGGCGGCGTGGCTGGAAATCCTCGCCTTCCTCTGCCTCGGCAACATCGTTTACTGCGGCCTCGTCGCGATGCGGCAGAAGGATTTGAACCTGCTCATCGGCAACTCCAGCGTCGCGCACATGGGTTTTATTTTTCTCGGCATCGCGAGCCTGAGTCTCGTGGGCGTGACCGGCGCGGTCGTGGTGATGGTCGCGCACGGCTTCCTCGCGGCGCTGACCTTTGGCCTGAGCGGAGCGCTCCGGGCGCAGACCGGCACGTTGGAGATGGAGAAACTCGGCGGCTTGCTGCGGCAAATCCCCTTCCTCGGCGCGGCGCTCGTGATGGCGATGCTCGCGGGCTGCGGCCTGCCGGGCTTCGCGAACTTCGTGGGCGAGGCCATGGTGCTCTTCGGCTCCTGGCGCGCCTTCCCGCTGGTGACGACGCTCGCGACGTGGGGCGCGCTCATCATCGGCGCGGTCTATATGCTCCGCGCCGTCCGCACCATCCTGCACGGCCCCGAAAAGCCCGAGTGGGCCGCGCTCAAGGACGCGAGCGCCTGGGCCAAGGTGCCTTTCGTTCTTCTGCTTGCCGCGCTGCTCCTGCTCGGTGTCTGGCCGCGCCTGCTGACCGACAAGATTCAACCCAGCGTCGCCGCCATCCTCACGATGGCCAACACGAAGACCGCCGACAAAGCCCCGCGCGCCGGCGAGGTCAAGAAAGCCGCTGGCGAAGCCAAACAACGCGCCGTGCAGCCGAGATAACTTTGACCGCTGAATGAACGCCTCTCTCATAGTTCTCGAACTCGCCGTGGTCGTCCTCGGCCTGGTCGTGCTCGTGCAGGACTTGTTCACGCCGGCCAAGGACCGCCGCACGCTCGGCTACGGCGCGGTGCTCGGCGTCGCGGTCGTCCTGCTCTACAGCTTCTTCGCCTTCGACGGCACCGAGACCCTCTACGCCTTCGGCAACGCCTATGTCCTCGACGGCCTCGCACTGTGGTTCAAGCGCTTCTTCCTGCTCGCCGCGCTGCTGGTGCTGCTCATGGCGACCGAGTTCAGCGACCGCTTCGATGCCGGGCAATCGGAGTTCTTCGCGCTTATCCTGTTCGCGCTGGCCGGCATGATGTTCGCCGCGTCGGCCAACGACTTCATGCTCCTCTTCGTCTCGCTGGAGCTGATAACCGTCACCTTCTACGTGCTCGTCAGCTTCCTCCGCCGCCGGGTCGAATCGCTGGAGGCAGGCGTGAAGTATCTCATCCTCGGCGCGCTCTCCTCCGGTTTCCTCGTCTATGGCATCGCGCTCATCTTCGGCGCGACCGGCACGATGAACTTCAACGAGCTGGCCGACAAACTCACGAACAACGCCGCGCTCGGCCACAAGCCGTTGCTCACCGCCGGCATCCTGCTCGTGCTCGTGGGCCTCGGCTTCAAGATGGCCGCCGTGCCGTTCCAAATTTGGGCGCCCGACGTGTATCAAGGCTCGCCCACCCCCACGACCGCCTTCCTCTCGGTCGGCTCGAAGGCTGCGGGCGTCGTGCTCCTGATGCGCCTGCTCGGCACCGCGATTCCCGACCTCGCTTTCAACCTGGAGAAGCTCCTCATGGCGATGGCCGCCGCGACGATTCTCTACGGCAGCCTCTGCGCCATCCCACAGCGCAACCTCAAGCGCCTGCTCGGCTACAGCAGCATCGCCAGCGCGGGCTATCTGCTGCTCGGCTTCGCGGTGATGAACCGCTCCGGCTCATCGGCCATCCTCTACTACCTCGCCGGCTACCTCTTCACCGTGCTCGCCGCGTTCACCGTCATCGCCGTCGTCGTGCAAGAAGCCGGCGCCGAAGACATCTCCTCGCTGTCCGGTCTCGCCCAGCGTTCGCCGCTCCTCGCCACCTCGCTGACCCTCGCGATGGTCTCGCTCGCCGGCATCCCGCCGCTGGCTGGCTTCTTCGGAAAGTTCCTCCTGCTCAAGGCCGTCATCGCCGAAGGCATCCGCTGGCACGCCTACTACTGGCTCTTCGCCGTCGCCGTCGTGGGCGTCCTTATCTCGCTCTACTACTACTTCAACGTGGTGAAGGCCATTTACTGGAGCAAAGGCACGAACGACCTCACGCCCATCGCCGTCTCGCTTCCCACGAAGTTCGCCCTCCTCGTCTGCATCCTCGGAATGCTCTGGCTTGGAGTGAATCCGGATGGCGCGCTTGAACTCACGGTGGAGGCCGTAAAGTCGCTGAGGCTGGGATAGTCGTAGGCTTCAGCCTGCGCGCCGAAATGGAGCGGCATTCGCAACCTGAAGGTTGCGACTACGAACGCAGATTCTCCCGCCCCGTCATCGAGCGCTCGATGAAGATGCGGTGCCAGAGTTCCAGCCAGAGGAGGGACCAGAGACGGTGGGTGTGTTGCGCCGCGCCGCTGGTGTGCTCGGTGATGAGGCGCTGGATTTCAGCGCGGTTGAACCAGCCGGCTTTCACGAGGTTGCCGTCGGGGAGCATCCGGTTCAGCACGGGGGCGAGGTCGGTGCGGAGCCAGTGCTTGAGCGGGAGGCTGAATCCTTTCTTCGGGCGGTAGATGACTTCCCAGGGGAGGTAGCGCTCGGCGAGTTTCTTGGGGAGATACTTTTGCACGCCGCCGCGCACCTTGAGCAACGGGTCGAGGGAGCTGGAGAGGGCGCAGAGGTCGGTGTCGAGGAAGGGGCTGCGCAGCTCGAGGGCAACCTTCATGGAGGCGACGTCCACCTTCACGAGGTAGTCGTTCGAGAGGCGCGCCATGAGGACGTGGTAGAGGTTTTGGTCGAGGATGTTCAGGTCGGCCATCGCGGCGGCGTGGCGCTCGTAAATGTGCCACGGGCGGTGCGCGCCGACGGACGCGCGGAAGGTGTCCGTGTAGAGCGCCTCGCGCTGGCGCTGGTTGAAGGCCATCGAGTAGCCGTGGCGGCGCGAGGGATCGGGGCTGGCGTGGGTGGCGAGGGTTTTTAGTTTTTGGGCAAGGCCGCTGCGCTCGGCGGCGAAGAGCCAGTCTTCCAGCGGGCCGCGCACGAAGCCGGGCATGAAGGCGTCGTAGCGCATCGCGTAAAAGGACGCGAGGGCGATGTCGTAGCCGCCGAACAGCTCATCACCGCCATCGCCGGTGAGCGCGACGGTGACGAACTCCTTCGCGGCCTTCGAGACGTAGTAGGTGGGGATGGCGGAGGAATCCGCGAACGGCTCGCCGTATTCCCAGACGAGCGACGGGAGGATTTCCAGCACGTCGGGCTTCAGGCGGATTTGCTGGTGCTCCGTCTGGTAGCGCTTCGCGACGGCGTCGGAGTATTCCAACTCGGAAAAGTCCTGCTCCTCGAAGCCGATGCTGAAGGTCTTCACCGGCTTGCTGGAGAGCTGGCTCATCATCGCGACGACCAGGCTGCTGTCCACGCCGCCGCTGAGGAACGCGCCGAGCGGCACGTCGGCAATCATGCGTTTGCGGACGGCTTCCTTGAGCGCGGCGTCAATGCGCTCCAGGGCCTCGGCTTCGGTGACGTTGATTTTGTCGTGGAAGTTCGGCTGCCAGTAACGCACTTCGCGGGCGCGGACCTCGCCGGAGCTGGCGCGCTCGAAGACCTTGAAGTGCGCGGGCGGGAGCTTGCTGACCTCGTTGTAAATCGTGTGGTCGGTGGTGACGGCGAGGTGGTGCAGGTAGCAGTCAATGGCCGCGTGATTCACCGTGAGCGACGCGCCGGGGAGGGACCAGAAGGCCTTGCTGTCGGAGGCGAAGCGGACGGTCGCGCCCTGGAGTGAGTAGAAGAGGGGTTTCTTCCCGAAGCGGTCGGTGGCCAGCAGCAGCGTGTCCCGGCGCGTGTCCCAGACACCGATGGCGAACATGCCGTCCATGCGCGCGACGACGCCCTCGCCCCATTCCTCGAAGCCGTGAACGATGACCTCGGTGTCGGAGTGCGAGCGGAACAGGTGGCCCTTCGCCTCCAGCTCCTTCCGCAGCGACGGGAAGTTGTAAATCTCGCCGTTGAACGTGACCCAGACGGTGGAATCTTCGTTGGTCATCGGCTGGTTGCCGAGCGGGGAGAGGTCAATGATGCGCAGCCGCCGGTGACCGAGCGCCGCGTGCCCGCCGAGCCACTGGCCGCCGTGCTCGGGGCCGCGGTTGACCATCACGTCGCGCATCGTGACGAGTTCGGATTCCGCGACGGGGCGATGGTCGAAGTGGACGATGCCGGTGATGGCGCACATGAGTGGCGGCGGGATTAAACCGCAAGACGAGGGCGGGATTCAACGCAAAGGCGCAAGGGCGCGGAGAGCTTCAAAAGAAACTCTTTCGCCGCCGGGCCAGTTCCGCCTCTGAGTCCCTTGCGCCGTGAAGCACGCCCAAGACCCAGATTTCATCGGGCCGGACGACGTAGAAGATTCCGTAGGGAAAGCGCCGCAAGTTGACGCGCCTCACTCCGGCGAAACGCACCGCATACAGCAGCGGCCAATCGCACATCCGTCGGTAGGTCGCGCGCAACTCGGTGAGATACTCGACACCCAAGCCGGGGCGCTCCTCTTCATACCACGCGTAGGCTTCCGCCATGTCAGCCCGGACGAGCGGATGTCGTTTGGGCGTGAGCATGGGCGATGGAGTCGCAAAGTGCGTCGAAGTCGCTCGCCGAAAAATTCTCGCGCAGGGCCGGGTTGGCTTCCATCTCGGCCAGGCGGTGGCGAATTTCCTGTTCCTGTGCGGTCAGGATTTCATCCGGTGGGATGATCTCGTGACGGTGGTCATCAAACCACTCGGCGAAGCGCTGCCGCTCCTCGGCGGACAGCGCCTGAACTTGCTGTTCCAGTTGCTCCACGCTCATGGGAGGGAATTTATCGGCCTTGCGGAGCTAGGCGAACATTTTCTCAACCAACCCAGCGAAGACAGACCGTTTCAACGCTTTTCAAGGACTGGCGGGCTGTTAGTCACAGCAGCACGATTGGAGCCTGATTGCTTACGCTTCAAGAGGTCGAACGGCAACGCAAGCGTGTCGAAAGCAGCCGACAAAGGCGTGTCAATTAGCAGCGCCGGATAGGCGAGGACAGCCGGAACATGGCCGGTGTCTTTTGCAGCTTCGAGGTTGTTGCGCAGACCAGGATATGTTCCATCAGTCGGTCCACCTCGTCGCGTGTAATAGGAGGCGCAACCAAGTCCAAGCGTGGCTCCAATCATGCAACAGGTCAGTATGGCTGCCCGGCTTCCGCCCAAACTACTCTGCACGGGACGCTTCATTTGCAGTTCACTGCCTTCTCCTGCTTCTGCCCCGCCAGTTTCATCGGCGGAGTTGAGCCGTTGCTCTTCGGCAGGTTGAGCAGGCGCTGGGCTTCGGTGAGGAGGAACTTAGTCTCCATGAAGGGCTGGAAGCTGATGTCCTGCCAGCGGATGAGGCCCTCGCCATCAATCAGGAACGTGCCGTGGAGCGGCTGCTGCTCGAAGTCGTCGTGCGCGCGGAAGGCCTTGAATGCTTTGAGGCCGGAGTCTGAGAGCAGCGGGATGGGGAAGCCGCCGTTGTATTTCGCCTTCTCGACCGTGAAGTTCAGACCCTCGACACTGTCGGTGCTCACGGCCACGATCGAGATGCCAGCCTTCTTGAACGCCTCGGCCTCGGGCGCGAACGCCACGAGCTGCTCGATGCAGTGCACGCAGCCCGCACCGAGGTAAAAGATGACGATGACCGGCTTGCCCTTGAACTGGCGGAGGGAAACTTTCTTCCCGTCGCCATCGGGCAGCGAGAAGTCTGGCGCCGCAGAGGGCTGCCAGCGGAACGGCCCGAGCGACGCGAGGCTCGGGCGCTTGCCGAAGTCCGACGGGCGCGTCAGCGGCGGACGCCAGTCGGCGGCGAGCTTCAAGTCCTTCGCCACCGGCGCGAGACGGCGGAACACGGGCGCAGCGATGTCGGCCTCGGCGCTCAACTCGCGCAGCTTGTAGAACGCCTCGTAGGCTTCCTTGAACTTGCCGCTTTGGTAGGCGAGGTCCACGTAGTTGGCGAGCGGCTGCACCTGTTTCTCGCCGGACTTCATCGCTTCTTGCGCGAGCTGCTCGGCCTTGGCCTTGTCGCCAGCGGCGAAGTGCAGGCGGGCAAGGCGCTCCTTGGGAATGCCGGTGGCTTTGGCAACCTGCTCCTTGGCAGCGGCGAACTGGCCTTCCTTCAGCGCGATGAGAATGCGCAGCTCCGCGATGGCGGAGGAGATGGAGTTGGTGCTCGCGGTGGCGAGCAACGCGGCACCACCGCCGTAGCCGCCGGCGGGAGCGGTCTTCTTGGTGGCCACGGTTGGGGCCGATTTCGGTGCGACGGGTGAGTTCGTGCGCGCGGCCCCCTCACCCCGGCCCTCTCCCCCGGTGGGGGCGAGGGAGGAGGAAAC
>JBEBFV010000618.1:0-2744 GCA_040081795.1 Limisphaerales bacterium
GGATCAAGATTACGAGCAGGAGGGGCGGCGGTGCGTCCGGCTCCTGCTCGTAATCCAAATCCTGATCCTGCTCTCGGTTTCATCACTTGATTTCGTCGTAGAGGGGACGCAGCCGCGCGCGGAGTTTGTCTAGGCCGTAGCGGTGGCGGCTGGCGGCGGTGTTGAGCGGGATGTCCAGCGCGCCGGCAATCTGCTCGAAGGTCAGGCCTTCCCAGAGCTTCAGGTGGACGACGGTGCGCTGCTCGACAGGCAGTTCTCCGAGTGCCTCGGCAAGCTGACGGCGGAAAGCGGCTTCATCAGGGTCGGTGGTGGGGGCGAAGAGCGCGATGGACTCGGTGGCGAACTGCTCGTGGTTCCGCTCGCGTGTGCCGCGCCGGCGCATCTGGTCGATCGCGGCGTGGTGCGCGAGGCGCAGGAGGAAGCCGCGTTCGTCGCGGATGTCGCGAAGCAGTTCGGGCCGTGCGGTGAGCTTGCGGAAGACCTCTTGCAGCACGTCACGGGTGTCGGCCTCGTGCCGCGTGACGTTCAGCGCGAAGGCGAAGAGCGCCGACGCGTGCTCGTCGTAGAGGCGGGCGAGGTCCGGTGGCGGCATCTCTGCAAGAGGACGCCGCTGAGGAGGGGATTTGTCTAGCGGGAAGGGGGGAAGTAATCAGTTTTCAGTGTTCAGTATTCAGTGGGGTGCGGTCCGTCCGTCCCCAACTGAACACTGATTACTGAACACTGCTCCGGCGGAGTCACGCCCGCCTCCTGACCTCGGCGGCTACGCCAGCACTTCCTTCACCACATGTCCATGCACGTCGGTGAGGCGGTAGTCGCGGCCGTCGAAGCGGTGGGTGAGCTTCTCGTGGTCGAGGCCGAGCTGGTGGAGGATGGTCGCGTGGAGGTCGTGCATGTGGACCTTGTTCTCGACGGCGAGATGGCCCCACTCATCAGTCGCGCCGTAGCTGGTGCCGGGCTTGAAGCCGCCGCCGGCCAGCCAGACGGTGAAGCCGCCGGCGTTGTGGTCGCGGCCCGTGCCGTTCTTCTCGGCGTAGGGCGTGCGGCCAAACTCGCCGCCCCACCAGACGATGGTGTCCTCCAGAAGGCCGCGGGCTTTCAAATCTTCCAGCAGGCCGGCGATGGGCTTGTCTACCGCGAGCGCGTGATCCTTGTGCTTGGGCATGTTCGAGTGCTGGTCCCAGGCGGGGTTCGCCGTGTTGTCGCCGTAGGTTACCTGGATGTAGCGCACGCCGGACTCGACGAGGCGGCGGGCCATGAGGCACTGGCGGCCGAAGTTGTCGGTCTTGGCCTCACCGATGCCGTAGAGCTTCTTGGTGGCATCGGTTTCCTTGTTGAGGTCGAGCGTGTCCGGCGCGTTGTTCTGCATGCGCCACGCGAGTTCGTAGCTGGCGAGGACGGCTTCAAGCTCGGCGTCGCCGGGAGATTTCTTGAGCTGCTCGGCGTTCAGCTCCTGGAGGAAGTCGAAGCTGCGACGCTGCTCGGCGGGCGAGAGTTTCGGGTTGGTGAGGTTGCGAATCGTGGCTTCGATGATGGGCGTGCCGGCCTTGCCGATGCCGGTGCCTTGAAAGACAGGCGGGAGAAAGGCGTTTCCGTAGTTGCGCGGGCCGCCGTTGCCGGCGCTCGGACTGAGGCTCACGAACGCGGGCAAGTTCTCGTTCGCCGTGCCGAGGCCGTAGCTGACCCACGAGCCCATGCTAGGGCGGATGAACTGCGTCGCGCCGCAATGCAGGAAGAGCGTGGCCGGCCCGTGCGCGATGCCCTCGGTGTGCATCGAGTGGATGAACGTGAGGTCGTCGGCGTGACGGGCCATCTCGGGGAAGAGCTCGCTGCCCCAGCGCCCGGACTGGCCGTGCTGGTTGAACTGCCAGAGCGGCTTCATCACACGCTGCGTGGACTCCTCGCGCTTTCCGGAGTTGGCAATCTTGCGGGCGTCGTTGAAGCCCATGAGCTGGCCGTCCTTCTCGGTGAGGATGGGCTTGTAGTCGAAGGAGTCCACGTGGCTAACGCCGCCCTGCATGAAGAGGAAGATGACGCTCTTGGCGCGCGGCTCGTGGTGCGGCTGGCGCGGCGCGAGCGGGTTCGCGGCGGCTGCGGCGCGCCGGGCGATGCCGGTGAAGGCGAGCGAGCCAAAGCCGCAGGCGAGGGATTGCAGCGCGTGGCGGCGGGTGAAAAGCGGGGCGTTCATGACTATGTGCTTCGACGGAGCTTACCAGCGGGGCGGTTCAGTTCAAGTAACGGAAATCCACGGAGGCGAATAGCGCCTGATAGAAGCGGCCCCAAGCTTCAGCGCGTTTCGCCGACTCGCTCGCAGAGGACTCCGCTGGGAGGAACTTCAGCGCGAGCGTGACTTCGCCGTCCGTTGGCACGCGGCCCAAGACGAGGCGGTAGGCGCGGGCGACGCGCTCGCGGTCGTCGGCGAGCTTGCCGGCCAGCAACTTCTGCGCGGCGGACTGCGACTGCTCCATCACCCACGGGTGGTTCATCATGAAGAGCGCCTGCGGGGCGACCGTGCTGTCGCTGCGCTTGCCGACGACGAGGCTGGGGTCGGCGAAGTCGAAGGCCTCGAACAGCTCGGGCAGCGAGTTGCGCAGCACGGGCGAGTAAACGCTGCGGCGCGTGTCGGTGTGCTTGTAGTTGTAGTCGGCGCTGGTGCCGGGCTTGAGGAGCGGGCCGCCCTGCGCGAGGTCGAGCTGGCCGCTGACTAGCAGGACGGTGTCGCGGATGGACTCAGCGTCGAGCTTGCG
>JBEBFV010000190.1:0-10382 GCA_040081795.1 Limisphaerales bacterium
GCCGCTACAATGCCATCCGCGTTCTCAGCGGCAGATTTGCGCATTGACGGTCCCCCACCCGTCTCTAACATCCGCCGCCTGTTGGTATCTGACCTCATCCCGGACACGAACCTTAACGAACACGAACTATGGCTGTGAAAGTTGCAATCAACGGTTTTGGCCGCATCGGCCGCCTGGTCTTCCGCGCAATGGTCGAGCAGGGGCTCGTCGGCAAGGAAGTCGAAGTAGTCGCGGTCGGTGACATCGTCCCCGCCGACAACCTCGCCTATCTCCTCAAATACGACTCCACCCAGGGCCGCTTCGCCGGCACGGTTGGCTCCAAGAAGTCCGCCGCCGACAAGGTCGAGGACGACATTCTCATTGTAAACGGCGCGGAGATCCGCGTCGTGTCCGCCAAGTCTCCCGGCGAGCTTCCGTGGAAGGCACTCGGCGTGGACATCGTCATCGAGTCCACCGGCCTCTTCACCGAGGCGGAGAAGGCCAAGGGCCACATCGTCGCCGGCGCGAAGAAGGTCATCATCTCGGCTCCCGCCAAGAACGAGGACATCACCATCGTCATGGGCGTGAACCACGAGAAGTATGATGCCGCCACGCATCACATCATCTCCAACGCGAGCTGCACCACCAACTGCCTCGCGCCCGTCGTCCACGTCCTCCTCAAGGAAGGCTTCGGCATCGAGGAAGGCCTGATGACCACCGTCCACGCCTACACCGCCACGCAGAAGACCGTGGATGGCCCGAGCAAGAAGGACTGGAAGGGCGGTCGCACCGCGGCGCAGAACGTCATCCCCAGCACCACCGGCGCGGCCAAAGCCACGGCGCTTGTCTGCCCGGAGGTGAAGGGAAAGCTCACCGGCATGGCGTTCCGCGTGCCCGTGCCGACCGTCTCCGTGGTGGACCTCACCGTGCGCACGGTGAAGGAGACTTCGCTCAAGGAAATCAACGCGGCGATGAAGAAGGCCAGCGAGACTTACCTCAAGGGCATCCTCGACTACACCAGCGACGAGGTCGTCAGCAGCGACTTCGTCCATGACAAGAACAGCTCCATCTACGACTCCACCTCGGGCGTCGAGCTGAACAGCCGCTTCTTCAAGCTCGTGAGCTGGTATGACAACGAGTGGGGCTACAGCAACCGCGTCGGCGACCTGCTCAAGCTCATCATAGCCAAGGGCCTGTAAGCGCGGCTCAAAGAAGTTTCAGCGAACGGCGTTCCGGCAACGGGACGCCGTTTCGCTTTCTCCTGAAGCTCCGGTGAAGGGGACACTCTTGTCCCCTTTGCCGCGCCTATGCGTGCTCTGCGCCGGTGCCTGCTTTCCGCGCCTCCTCCAGCAGCGGCTCGGCCTTGGCCGCCTCGCGGGCGATGGCCTGGTTCACGTTGAACTCCAGCGTCTCGGTCGCGACGCGGATGGCGTTGAGGATGGAGCGCTCGCGGGCGGAGGCGTGGGCCTTGAAGACGACGCCGTTTAAGCCCAGCAGGGGCGCGCCGCCGTAGTTTTCCGAGTCGGTGCGGCGCTTGATGGTGCGGAAGGCGTTCTTCGCGAGCAACGCGCCGAGCTTGCGCTTCGGGTTGGCGGTCAGCTCGCGCTTGAGCATCGCGAACATCCCGCGCGCGAGGCTCTCGCAGGTCTTGAGCACGATGTTGCCCACGAAGCCGTCGCAGACAACGACGTCCACACGGTTGGCGAAGAGGTCATGGCCCTCGACGTAGCCGAGAAAGTTCAGATCGAGTTTCCGGCAAAGAAGGACTGCGGCCTGCGTGAGTTCGTTGCCCTTCGTCTCCTCCGTGCCATTGGAGAGCACGCCCACGCGCGGGCTGGGCTTCCGAAGGATTTCGCGCGAGTAGATGCTGCCCATGATGGCGAACTCCGCGAGGTGCCAGGGCTTGCACTCCGTGTTCGCGCCGGCGTCGAGGAGGACGAACTCATTCTCCGGCTCGGGCATCACCGTGGCGATGGCCGCGCGGCTGATGCCGGGCAAGGTGCGCAACCGGAACATTCCCGCCGCAAGGATGCCGCCGGTGTTGCCGGGGGAAACGACCGCGTCCGCCTTGCCGTCGCGGACCAGCTCGATGGCGCGGACGACGGAGCAATCCTTTTTCTTGCGCACCGCATCCACGGGCTTGTCCTCCATCGTGAGGACTTGCGTGGCGTGGAGGACGTAGATGCGCGGGTCGGAGTGGAGATGAATTTTGCGGAGGTGGGCGGTGATCTCCTCCTGATGGCCGACCAGATGCAGCTCGGTCAGCCTGCGGTTCTCGGCCAGCGCCAGCTTCGCGCCGTCAATGATCACGCCACAGCCATGGTCGCCGCCCATGACATCCACTGCGATGCGCATATCGGGAGAGTAGGCCGCCCGGAACCCGGAACGCCAGCCTGGGAAAAGCAAAGGGCGCGTCGGAAGTCCGCCGCGCCCTTCGCCGGAAATTACAGTCCCGCCGTGATCGTGAGGATCTGCCGGCCCTTGTAGAAGCCGCAGGCCGGGCAGACCCGGTGGGGCTGGGCGGGCGCGGCGCACTGCGGGCACACGCCCAACTGCGGCAGCTTCATCACGCTGTTGTAGGCGCGCCGCATGCGCTGCCGGCTCTTCGAAGGTTTACGCTTTGGGACGCCCATAGTCTTAGTCTTTCAGTTTCAGTTTGTTCAACGCGGCCCACGCCGACGCGCCTGCGTTCGTCTGGGAGGTTTGGCCCGACGCGCCGCCGGCCGCGAACTGCGACAGACCGCGACAGTCAGGCTTGCACAGCGGATGCTGCGGAAGCGTGAGGAGAATGTCTTCGCGCAAAAAAGGTGTCAAGTCCACGCAATCCTCCACCACCTCCACCGCGTCCTCCCCAGCCAGGGGCAGATGCACGGCGAAGTCAGGCACCTCCACATCGAGCGTAAACTTCTTCAGGCACCGCACGCACTCGCAATCCACCGGCAGTCGCAGCTCGCCCTGCACTAGAATCGCGTCGTCCAGATCGGTCGCCGTCAGGTCATACGAGAGCGGGTGGGTCAGGTGGACAACGCTGTCGTCCCCGCCCAAGTCCAGCTCGGCGACGGACAGCTCGCCGGAAAGTTCCAGCGGTTCGGTTTGCAGGTGTTGGAGGTTTACCAGAAGAGGCATGGCGTCACTTTCGTTTCGGCGAGGGTGTCAGCCGCACGCCGTTCTTGCCCGCCAGCGCCTTGCCCACGTTCCCCGGCACGAAGTCCCGCACGTCGCCGCCCAGTCGGGCGATTTCCTTCACCAGCCGCGAGCTGAGGAACGTGTAGGTGTCCTTGGGCATCATGAAAATCGTCTCCACCCGCTCATCGAGCTTGCGGTTCATCAGCGCCATCTGGAACTCGAACTCAAAGTCCGACACCGCCCGCAGCCCGCGGATGACGGCCTGCGCCCCGCAGCCGCGCACGTAGTCCACCAGCAGCCCGTCGAAGGCGCGCGTCTCGACGTTCCGCAGCCGCCGCGTGGCCCCGGCCACCAGCGCGCATCGCTCCTCCGGCGTGAAGAGCGGGTGCTTCTCCGTGTTCTGCGCCACCGCCACGATCACGCGGTCAAAAAGCCGGGCCGCCCGCTCGATGACATCGAGATGGCCGTTGGTGAGCGGATCGAAACTGCCGGGATAAACTACCGTTCGCACGCGGTGAAACTCAGAGCCGGACGGGAAATCCGCAAGGCAATTTCCAGCACAGCCCGTGTTCCAATGCGCTTTACTTGCCCCGGCACGGGACTTAGAAGAACTCGCGCTTTCTGGCGGTGGCTGCCGCCAAGCGCGTGAAATGGCTGACAAAACAATCTTCATCGCCGGACATCGCGGCCTTGCAGGCAGCGCGCTGCTGCGGCTCTACTCGCGGCTGCCTGGCTGGCGCGTCCTCACCCGCACGCACGCGGAGCTGGAATTGAGGGACACCGTCGCCGTGCGCACGTTTTTCCGCCAGGAGCGGCCCACGCACGTCATCCTCGCGGCGGCCAGGGTCGGCGGCATCAAGGCCAACGCCACGTTCCAAGTCGAGTTCCTCCTGGACAACCTCCGCATCCAAAACAATGTCATCGAGACCGCCGCCGAGTTCGGCGTGGCGAAGCTCCTCTTCCTCGGCAGCTCCTGTGTGTATCCGAAGCACGCGCCGCAGCCGCTCCGCGAAGATGCCTTGCTCACGAGCGCGCTGGAGACGACGAACGAAGGCTACGCGCTCGCCAAGATCGCCGGCCTGAAACTCTGTTCCTACTACCGCCGCCAATACGGCCGCAACTTCATCAGCGCGATGCCGACGAATCTCTACGGGCCGAACGACACCTTCGACCTGGACAAATGCCATGTCCTGCCCGCGCTCCTGCGCAAGTTCCACGAGGCGAAAGTGGCAAACGCTCCTGCCGTCATGCTCTGGGGCACCGGCGCACCGCGTCGCGAGTTCCTGCACGCCGATGACTTCGCCGAGGCGTGCGCCGCCCTCATGGACCGCTATGAGTCCGACCAGCTCATCAACGTGGGCGTGGGCGAAGACGAGACCATCCGCGAGCTGGCCGAGTTGATTCGCGGCATTGTCGGTTATCCGGGTGAAACCGTTTGGGACCGCACGATGCCCGACGGCACGCCGCGCAAGCTGCTCGATGTCTCCCGCATCAACGCACTCGGCTGGCGGGCGCGCATCCCGCTTGCCGATGGCATCCGCAGCACCTACGAGTGGTTCCTCGCGAACCGAGCTGGAAGATGACGCGTGTCCTCCTCCGTCGCTCGACGCCATCACAACTTTTCATGGCCGGAAGTTGAAAATCCCGGTTAGTCTCGTGTCCCGATGACTCAACCCGTCACCGCCAGACGCCGCGCCGCGCTCGCCGCCCAAGTCGAGAAGGCTGTCCACACCACGCCAGTTTATGACATCCACACGCACCTCTACGACCCCGCTTTCGGCGAGCTGCTGCTGTGGGGCATAGACGACCTTCTCGTCTATCACTACCTCGTCGCCGAGGGGTTCCGGCAGTTCGACCTGACCTACGAAAAGTTCTGGGCCATGTCCAAGCGCGAGCAGGCCGACGCGATCTGGAACGCGCTCTTCATCGAGCACTCGCCGATCTCCGAGGCCTGCCGCGGTGTGCTCACCACGCTGAACCGCCTCGGCCTCGACGTGCGCAAGCGCGATCTTCCCGCGCTGCGCAAGTGGTTCGCGAAGTGGAAGGTCACCGACTACACCACTCACTGCATGGACGTGGCGCGCGTGAGCCGCATCTGCATGACCAACTCGCCGTTCGACGACGTGGAGCGCGTGGTCTGGGAGCGCGGCTTCCGGCGCGACGAGCGCTTCACCGCCGCACTGCGCATTGATCCGCTGCTCCTGTCGTGGCACGACACCGCTGCGCCGCGCCTGCGCGACTGGGGTTACGACGTTACGCCGGAGTTGTCCGAGAAGACCGCCAGCGAAGTCCGCCGTTTCCTGTCGGACTGGACGCGGCGCATTGACGCGCAATACCTGATGGTGTCCCTGCCGCCAGACTTCACCTATCCCGGCGACAACGCGTGCGCGCGGCTCATGGAGACCGCTGTGCTGCCGCACTGCCGTGAGTTCGGCCTGCCCTTCGCCATGATGCCTGGTGTGAAACGTGCCGTGAACCCACAGCTCAGGCTTGCCGGCGACGGCGTGGGCCACTGCGACACGAACACCTACGAGAGCCTCATCGCCGCGCATCCGGACAACCAGTTCCTCATCACCGCGCTCGCCCGCGAGAACCAGTATTCGCTGTGCGTCGCCGCGCGGAAATTCCGCAACCTGCACCTCTTCGGCTGCTGGTGGTTCACAAACATCCCGTATCTCATCGAGGAGATGACCCGGATGCGCCTCGAACTCATCGGCCTGTCCGTCACGCCGCAGCACTCGGACGCGCGCGTCCTGGATCAGATCGTTTACAAGTGGGAGCACTCGCGCCACATCATCGCCCGCGTGCTGGCGGAGAAATACACCGACCTCGCCGCCACGGGCTGGGAGCCGACCCACGCGGAAATCCAGCGCGATGTGCAGGACCTCTTCGGTGGCGCATTCGAGCGCTTCTGCTCGCGGCAGCAACAGCGTGAGGCGCAAGCTCCGAAGCCGGTTGCCGCGAACCGAAAGCGCCGCGCGGCGAAGAAACGGTGAACGCCGCCGGAGATGGAGCGCAGCCTTCAGGCCACAGAAACTCCGGGCGGCAGTGGTTTCCAGAAAGCACTTTTCCAGTCCACCATTCTGCGGCGTGAACGCCGCGCTCCGAATGAGTCATGCGCGCCTGCGTCATCTTCAATCCCACCGCCAGGGGAGACAAAGCCAGGCACTTCCGCAGCCATCTCGACGAGTTCGCCGCCGGCGTCGCGCTCAAGCCCACGCAAGCCCCCGGCGACGGACGCCGCCTCGCGGCGGAAGCGGTGCGAGATGGCTTCGACACGCTGGTGGCCGCTGGTGGCGATGGCACGGTGAACGAAGTTCTCAACGGCATTGCTGATGCACCGGATGGATTCGCCCGCGCGCGCCTCGCGGTGCTGCCGTTGGGGACGGTGAATGTTTTTGCGCGTGAGCTGGGGTTGCCGCTTGTGCTTCGAGCGGCATGGCAGATGATCCTTCACGGCGGCGAGCGACTGATTGACGCGCCATTCGCAGAGCAATCCGGGACGGCAGGGACGCAGCGGCGTTACTTCGCCCAGATGGCCGGCGCGGGATTGGATGCGCGAGCCATCGGCCTTGTTGACTGGCAGATGAAGAAGCGCATCGCGCAATTCGCCTACGTGCTTGCCGGGATGAAGGCCATGCGCGGGCCGCATCCTCTGATCACCGTTGAGGCTGACGGCCAAAGCGCGACTGGTGAACTGGTGCTCGTGGGCAATGGACGTTTCTACGGCGGCAGCCTGCCAGTCTTCCCCAACGCGCGCCTCGACGACGGACTGCTGGACATCTGCGTCTTCCCGCGTGTGCGCTGGGGACTCATCGCCCGCTACGCGATTGGATACGTGACCGGCCATCCACTCATCCCGCGAGACGTGAAAGTGCTCCGCGTGGCCCGTGCGCGACTCACAGCGCCTGTGCCAGTGCCTTTCGAGGTGGAGGGGGACTTGTGCGGTTCGATCCCGGTCGAGCTTGGCGTCCGGCCGCGCGTCTTGCGCGTGGTCACGACCTGCGCTTGAGCGAATCGCGTGGGCGGCCGCGAAGTTGGAGACTCAGGGGTCCAAAAGCAAAAACCCCTCCCGGTTGCCCGGAAGGGGTGTGTTCTGAGCGAGGCTCAGGTTAGAACTTGTAAACGATGTTCAACGCGACGAGGTGGGCGTTGTTCGCGCCCACGCCGGCAGCGCCGGATACACCATTCAGGTTGCCCGGCAGGTGACGACCACCGCTGGCGTCGTGATCCCAGCGGTATTCCAACCGGGAGACAACGTTTGCCCAGAGCTGATAGTCAGCGGTGAGGGTGACGGCGAGCACTTCAGCAGCGCCGTTACCGGCGACACCAGCAGCGCCAACACCAGCACCACCGAGGAGGACCGCACCGCCACCGTTGTCGAAGTATTCGACACGGGTGTTGAGCGTCAATTTCTCGACGCCGACGTTCGCGAATGAGGCGTAGAGGCCGATCGCGTCTGAGTCTGCAGTGAGCACGCCTGCGCGCTTGTCAATCTGGAGGTGATCCCACGAGACGCCAGTCTTGACGCTCTCCCAAGGGGTGGGAACGGTCGCACCAACGTGATACGAGGTGATGTCGCCCGTGCCGCCGGCGGTGGGACGGGTGCCGCCCACGCGGCCGTCAACCACACCAGCGTGAAGGGCAGCGCCCTTGAGGAAACCCCAGCTGTCAGGAGCCGTGAGGCTGATGCCGGCGAGGTAGGTGCGCTCAGACTGAGCCGCGCCAACACCGACGCCGCCCGTGCGGGCACCGAGTGCCGCGTTGCGCGTGTTGGCAACGCCAGCGCGCACGCTGAGGCCGTCGCACACCTTGTAGGAGGCAACAATGCCTTCGTGCTGGGTCGGCTCGATGGTATAGCCGTAGGAGCGGCTGTAGTTCGGGTTGTCAATGCTGTTGGCGGACTCGTAGCCGAGCAACGTGTCGAACGCGCCCATCTTGACGGTGATGCCATTGCCGACGGGGACGTTCAGCGCGACATAGGCCTGCTTCAGCGAGACAGCGCCACCAGCGCCGCCGATGCCGTTGCCGATGATGGTGGCATCGGGGCCGAGCCACAGTTCCGCCGTGTAACCGGCAGACCATTCACCCTCGTCGAGGGCCTTGCTGACGGTCAGGTTGACGACGTCCACGTTGACGCCGTCGCCCTTGCCCGCGAGGTAAGACGAACCGGTGCCCGCAGCGAAGCCATTGGCCTTGCCCGGATTCCAGTGCGCCGAGGTGCTGACGTAGCCGCTCAGAGCGGTGGAGGAAACGGCCGTGAGCACTTGGTGTGACGGCTTTTCGTCCGCTTGAGCAACTGCGCCGAAGCTGATCACGCCTGCGGCGGCCAGCTTGATTGTCCATTGGTTGACTTTCATTGTGTTAGTTCCTCTTGCGAGTTGTTTACTGTTGTTACTTTTACGTTTTGCTTGCGGCCAAAAACCGTTTGTCCGCACACCAAAAACGGTGCATTTGCCCGCGAGAGTAGCAAAGACCGAGGTTGTGACAATAGTTTTTTTCGGTTTCTTTCTGCTTCCGCTTCATCGTCATGCGGTTACGGGGAAGGGGGAGGGTGTCCGTGCTGGCTTCACTTCGGGGGCTTGGCGGCCGGTTTTTCCTTGAAGGCGGAGCGCAGCAGCCAGTGGCGCTTCAGGCCCTGCACCAACCCGTCCGTGTGGACGATGGCGGCGGAGACTTCGGAGAGCAGGTTGGTGTTGCGTTCGACTTGAGCGTTCAGGTTGCTGGTGAGGTTGGCGAGGTTGATCAGCGAACTGTCCAGTTTCAGCGCCAGGCTGGTGAGGTTTGTGTCCGCATGGGCGATGGTCTGGTCTGAGGTCTGCATCACACGCCGGGCGTCGGCAAGCATCAGGTTGGCGTTGGTGAAGGTGGCGCGGGCGTCGGCCAATGTGGTGCGGACGGAGAGGAGAGTTTGCTCGGCGGAGGTGTTCAGGTTCGTCGGCAGCAGCCAGGTGCCGAGCGAACCGGCGGGGTTGGTGAGGTTGGCGGTGATGCGGTGGACGTTTGAGCTGACGGGATGGAAGCTGGACACGAGGAAATTCGCGTTGCTGACGACGGGCCTCAGCTCGGCGACGCGCGCATCGAGGTTCGTGAGTGTGCGCGTGCTTGTGGCAAGAAGCTCGGCGACGCGGTTGGTGAGGCTGAGGATGTTTGGCAGCGCGGTCTCGACTTGGGACACGAGTTGCTCGGCGCGCTTGGTGAGCGCGAGCGATTCGTCGGCGGGGAGATAATAGGGTTTGCCGTGTTGGGCGTAGTTCGTGTAGGCACCGTGCTGGTCTGCCCAGAGCTCGACGATGCGCGGGCCTTCAAATTTGTAGGCGGCCTTGAGGTTCTTCTTCGAGCCATCGCGGTTCGTGTAGCCGGCCCAGCCGCCCTGGAGGATTTCGAGATAGCGGCCGCCGAGCAGGTCGCCGGCGTTCACACGGATCTTGGAGTCGTTCCAGATGTAGCCGATGGAATCGCTGCGCACGACGAACTCCACGTAGACGAAGTGGCCGTCGAAGTATTCCTCCGAGCCGGGGGCCATCGGCTTGATGACGGTTATCTCTCCGGCGTCGCGGCCCATGAGCTTGACCTTGTCGCCTTCCTTGAAGCCGCCGGCGCTGTCCACGTAGGTGTAGAACGGAGCCTTCACATCGAACCAGCCACGGACCTTCGCGGCGTGATAGAGATAATAGCCGAAGCCCGACGCCAGCAGCACCGTGGCGATGATGACGAAGATGCCCACGGCGTGCTCGACGCGGCTGAGGCGGGTGCGGAGTTGCGGGGTGAGGTCTTGAAGGGCCATGAGATCAGCGGGGAAAAGTCCAAGGTCCAAGCTCCAAGGTCCCACGTCTCGTTCGTTGGGAAAGCGTCTTCATGCTGTGAGAAACTCGCGCAAGGCCGGCTCGGCGCTTGCGTTCAGCTCCGCGCGGCCACCCAGTTCCATCCAGCGCCGCCCTTGCAGCAGCGCGAACTGCCGCGCCCGCGCGCTCCACGGGCGCAGGTCATCCGTCGTGGCGGCGAGCGCGAGCGGCCTGCCCTCCAGCCACGCGTGGCCGGCGTTGAGCGCGTCGAGAGTGTCCAGCCACCAGCGAGTCTGGCGCGGGTCAAGGCCGGCGAGCGGGTTGTCGAGCAGCAGCACTTCCGGCTTGAGCACCAGAGCGCGGGCCAGCGCGACGCGCTGCCGCCAACTGCGGTTGAGCTGGCCGGTGACCTGGCGCGCCAGCTCGGCAAGGCCCGTGAGTTCGAGCACAGCGGCGACGGTCTCGCGCGTTTCCTCCGCCGGGCAATTGCGG
>JBEBFV010000191.1:0-10378 GCA_040081795.1 Limisphaerales bacterium
TATAAGAGACAGAGGCGGTCATCATCTTCACCTCGAACCTCGGCATCTACAAACACGACGACGAGGGCCGCCGCGTGCTGAACGTCCAGCCGGACGAGGACTACGAGCAGGTCGAATCGAAGGTGCGCGGCGAGATCGCGAACTACTTCAAGCTCCAGCTCAACCGTCCGGAAATCCTCAACCGCATCGGCGAGAACATCGTGGTGTTCGACTTCATCCGTCCTGCCGTCGCCGGGCTCATCTTCGACAAGATGGTCGCCGGCATCCTGGACCGGCTGGCAGACAAGCAGCGCATCAAGGTGACGCTGCCGGACGCGGTGAAGGAGGCGCTCCGCGAGCATTGCCTCCGCGACCTGAGCAACGGCGGTCGCGGCGTGGGCAACCAGCTTGAGGCCTGGCTCATCAACCCGCTGGCCCGCGCGCTCTTCGATGCCGACGTGGGCGAAGGCGGCAGCGTGACCATCACAGCGCTCGCCCTAACCGACGGGGTGCCGACGGTGCGGTTGGAGTCGAAGTAGCGCTGCCAGGGCGGCGCCTCCTCACCTGCCGTCGGCCACCCGCAAGGCCCGGTTCTTCGACAGCGCGGTTAGCCACACCCGGTGACCGCCCGACTGCGACCGCGCGGTGTCAACTGAGCCGTTGCCACGCCGCCCGGGCCTCGTTACAGTCCGCCCACATGAAGACCGTTCAGAAAGCCATCGCTCAACTTTCGCTCATGCTCGTGCTCGCCTCGGGCGCGATGCTCCTCGCCGGGTGTGAAACGCCCTCAGGCGGCGGAGCGCCGGGCACAAACAACATCGAGGCGCTCCAGGCGGCCGCCAACGCGGGCGACGCGGACGCCGCTTACAAGCTCGGCGAGATTTACCTCCAGGGACGCGGCGTGCCGAAGAACTTCGTCGAGGCGGAGACGTGGCACAAGAAGGCCAAGGAGCTTTACGAGAAGAAGTGAAGGAGCGCGGACGGCCACGTCCGCCGTGGATCCGTCACGGCTAAGGTGACGTGGACGCGGGCGTCTGCGCCCCTGGCGTCGACCGCTTGCTTCGCCGGCGCTGAAAGTTGCTCGTGCGGGAGGCGATGACCGCCTTGTGCGCCGTCTCCTGGAGGAAGCGCGCGTAGGTCTTGTCAAGGCCCGGGGTGACGAAGGAATTGCCCACCACGCTCCCGCCGAAGAGGACTTCATACCACACGCACGCGCCAAGATACTCGCCTGCCGGACCGGCGTGGTGACCGTCCATGCCGAGCTTGCCGCTGCCGTCCTTCTGTTTCGTCATCCGCCAGCCGACGTGTAGGGAATGCGTTTGGTTCGGGATCGCCGCCTGGTCCTTGAGGTCAAGCTTCAGGTCTGGCTGGTAAGCCAGCTTCGGGTCCGTGTCGGCGAGATAAAACGCGTCGCCGACGGGGATGCGCCGCACGCCCAACTCCGCCGCGATGGTCGAGTAGGCGCTGGTGAGCATCCGATACATCTCGGCCTGCGTCGTGGGCTCGCCGGGCTTGGGCGCGGCGACGGCGAAGCGCGGGTCGTCCACGCGATAGGCCCAGGTCTGGTGAATCAACACCTCGGCCTTGGGCACGTGCAGCCTGATGTAGTCGTGAAGCTGCTTCGCGAAAGGCCGGTAAGTCGTCACGTCATGGCTCCTGATGCTCGCCTGCTGGATGGTCACGAAATCCCACGGCTGCGCGGTGAGTTCCTGCTTCAGGCTTTGCTTGTTGCTGTAGAGGCCCCCGGGATCCTGTGGGTTCTTCTCGTGCAACGCGGCCCGGGTCCAATGTAGTTCCAGCGACGCGCCACCGACCACGATGGGCTGGTGAATGAGCGTGTGGCCGGCAGCCTTGGCAAGGCTGTCGAGATGGCGCGTGGCGTTTTGCGAGAAGCTGTTGCCCACCGTAAGGAGGCGGACGGTCTTGGCTGGCGCGGGCGCGTCCGCGGCGAGGACGGGGTGGAGCGCGGCCAGGAGGCTGAGACCCAGCGCAGCGCGGCGGCTGAAGAGGAAATGCTCGAATGGGCGGTTCATGCTGTGCGAAGCAAAGCACATGGACTACCGGATTTCACGGCAACGTTGCGCCGGGAACTACTCCTGCAACGACGCCAGCACTTCCGGGTCGCGCACGTCCACCCAGCGGCCGGCGATTTGCAGGCCGGCGATCTGGTGTCCGGCGGCGAGCATCGCCGTGAGCGCGTCTGTCAGCTCGTATTCGCCGCGCGGAGATTTTTGTATCGTCGCGGTGAACATGAAGAGCGCCGGGTCGAAGAGGTAGATGCCTGCGTTATACCACGCGGTTTCGCCGGGCTTGAGCCAGCCCTGCGCGGACAAGTCCGTGAGTTGCGCTGCGCCCGGTTTCTCGACGAGATGCTTCAGACAGAAGTCCGCATCGAAGAAGAACAGCCCGCCCTTGGTCACGTCCTCGCTGCCCGTCACCGTGACGAGGCCGGAGAATCTCCCGCTGCTCCAGCGCTTGAGCATGGCGGCGTAGGTCTCGGGCTTCACGAGGATGTCGCCGTAGGTCAGCAGGAACGGCGCGGTGCCGGCAAAGGACTTCGCAAGTTCCGGGGCCTTGCCCGTGCCGTCCTGCACGACCTGCCGCACGTAGCAGATGCGCGCGCCGAACTGCGAGCCGTCGCCGAAGTAACGCTCCACCACCTCCGCGTGCCAGCCAGTGACGATGCAAAACTCGCGGATGTCCACGCTCACCAGGCCCTCGACGATGTGCTGGAGGATGGGCTTGCCCTGCACGCGGAGCATGGGCTTGGGGATTTCGTCGGTGAGATCACGCATGCGCGTGCCTTTGCCTGCGGCGAGGATGACGGCTTTCATTGGGCGGGCGGATGATCCACGCGCAGAAGTTAGCGGCGGCGGGGGGGATGGGCAAAGATTTTTCCCGCGCGCCTCAATGGGCCGGCGGACGGGGCGCGCGCGGCTCCTCGCTGCCGAAGACGCGGAAGAACCAGATGGCCTCGTAGCGCGGGAGCCGGTCCTTGGCGTCGCCCTTCATCCCGCCGCGCAGCACGATGCGGACGGTGTCCAGCAGGATGAACAGGTCGAGGAACAGGCTCATGTGCTTCATGTAGTAGAGGTCGTATTCGAGCTTCCACTTCGCGTCCTCCACCGACGAGCCGTAGGGATAATTCACCTGTGCCCAGCCGGTGATGCCGGGCTGCACCATGAGCCGCTCCTGGAAATAGGGGATTTGCTGCGCCAGCTCCTCGATGAACACGGGCCGCTCCGGGCGCGGGCCGACGAAGGACATGTCGCCCTTGAGCACGTTGATGAGCTGCGGAATCTCATCAATGCGATACTTGCGCAGGAAGTGGCCGACCGGCGTGGAGCGGGGATCCTTGCCGGCGCTGGACCAGACGGCGCCGTGCTTCTCGGCGTCGGTGCGCATGGAGCGGAGCTTGATGACATTGAACGGCCGGCTAAACCGACCAGCGCGCACCTGCTTGTAAAAGGCGGGGCCGGCGGAGGTGAGCTTCGTGGCGAGAATCCCCAGCAACATGACGGGGCCGAGGAACACGAGGCCCAACAAGGACACCACGATGTCGAACGCGCGCTTCACCTTCTTGATGTAGAGCATGTGCGGCTGCGCGCTTGCGGCCAGGAGCCATTCGGGCGTGATGAGTTCCAGCGGGACGAGCTGGTGGACCTCCTCGAAGAGGCTCACGAGCGGCATGACTTGCACGCCGGAATAGCGCAGCTCGCAGAAGGCCTTGCACATCGAGGGATCGCTGATGCTCTTGCTGGTGCAAAGCACGCGGTGGATGTTCTCGCGCCGCACGATGTCTTGAAGATCGCTGACCTTGCCCAGCACACGCATCTCGCCGATGGGCTGGTAGTTGTCGTAGTGGATGAGGCCGGCCAGCTCCATGTTCTCCGTGCCGAGCGACTGGAAGAAGCGCGCCTCCAGCTCGTCGAACGTGCAGGTCATGATGAAGGCCACGCGCTCGCGGTAGTTGCGCAGCGACCGCAGCAGGAAGCCGTGGTGAATGAGGACGGTGCAGTAGGCGATCGCCACGCTGTAGAGGAAGACCTCGCGACCAATGGTGAACGACTTCTTGATGTAGAAGAGCGGAAACATCAGCAGCACCGTGCCCACGAGGCAGATGGCCAGCACAATGGCCCGCTTGGTCACGCGCTGCTTGTAGCTCTGCGGCGAGTAGAGGCCGAAGATATAGACCAGGCAGGGGAACATCGCCGAGCCAAGCAGGATGCCCGGCAGGTAGGACGTGAGCCGCATATGCACATCGTCATCGGAGATCACGAAGTCCGTGCCGATCACGAACGCCACGGCGAAGATGACCGCATCCGCCACGAAGTGGATGGCCACGTGCAGCCAGTGCTGCTTGAGGATGCCGTTCGGATTCATGCGCGTCTGGAGCTCACGACCGCAAGTTAGACGCCAACCGCAAACGCGCCAAGCCTGACTTTTCCCGACTCTCGCATCGGGGGATTCCCTGACCGTCAGGGATCACGGAACAATCACGCTCTTCGCCGACTGCCACTTCGCCGTCGTTCGCAGTGCCTCGTCCGCCTGCTCAACGGTGAAGCGGTGCGTCACCATCTCGTGAAATGGAAACTCCTGCTGGTGCCGCCGGAGAAACCCAATCGCCGCCTGCAAATGCCTGGGCTCGCTGGACCACGAGCCGAACACCGAGAGCTGCTTGCGTGTGATGACGTGCGGGTTGAACGCCACCGTCCCCGCGTCGCAATAGTGGCCGAGCACGAGATACTTCCCGCCATCGCGGCACAGCTCCATGCCCTCGACGACCGCGCTGGGATGGCCGACGCACTCCAGCACAACATCCGCGCCGTAGCCGCCGGTCAGCTCGCGCACCCGCGCGAGTCGGGCGGCGGGCGTGGGGACTTCCTCCAGATCAATCACCTCATCCGCGCCGAACCGTCTCGCCATCTCCAACCGGTGCTTCGGCGCACCGATGACGATGACCCTGCCCGCGCCCGCGCTCTTCGCCACCGCCAGCGCGGCGATGCCCACAGGCCCCGCGCCCTGCACCACCACATTGTCCTGCCACGCGATGCCCGTGCGCTCGACGCCGTGGATCGCCGTGATGAGCGCGCAGCCCGCGCCGATGACGGACTCGGTGGGGAGGTCGTCGGGCAGTTTGAAAATCGTCGTGCGCGGCCGCAGGTAGTGGAACTCCGCGTAGCCGCCGAGGAAGTGCGGCGCGCAATCGCACGGGTAGCCGATGCCGTAAGCCCGGCGTTGCGCGCAACGCGTCGGCTGTTTCTTCACGGCGCAGTAGTAACACTGGCCGCAAGACACGGCGGAGTTCCATGTCACACGGTCACCGACCGCCAGCGGCTGGCCGGACCAATCTTTTGCCACGCCTTCGCCCAGCTCCGCGATGCGTCCGACCGTCTCGTGCCCGAGAATCACCGGCAGCTTGATGGGCAACTGGCCCTGCCACAGATGCACGTCCGTGCCGCAGATGCCGGCCATCTCCGTGCGCACCAGCACCGCGCCCGCTTCCACCGGCGACGGCACCTCGTAAGTGTGCAGCCGCAGCGGCGCGTTGAACGCTTCGAGGACTGAGGCTTTGGCAGTGCGCATGGTGAAGTCAGCTTGGCGAACGCGATGCGGCGGCTCAACGCGGAAGTTGCGGAGCGCCGGTCTCCGACCCGGCGTGTATCACGCCAAGTATCCTGCGATGGGCATGAAGCCGTGCCGCTCCAATGCTGCACCCGTCTGCCGGATGACTTCGACGGGCAAGCGGCTCCCGGCGTGCAAACGCGGCGGAGTCACGTTGGCTGCGCCCGGGCCGTGCGCGAAGAAGTGGTCCATTGCCTTGTTCCCGTTGGCGAAGGCGTTGCCATCGGGCAGGCCGGCGACGAGGGCGAAGACTTCCTTCACCACGGCGGAGAGACGGTCGGAAAGGCGCTGGGCTTCCTCGCGTTGGCCGGCCTTCAGCAGCTCGACTACCTGATGCAGTTCGCGCCCGAAGCAGTTCGCCGTGCTGAGGAGGAAGCCGTCGTAAGGGCCGCCACCGGACTTGAGCCAGCTCGCATAGCCGCCCTCCGCGCCGCGCACGAGGAAGACGCCGCCGAAGTCCTGTCCCGAAGTCGCCACGCGGTCTGCGCCACTGGTGTCCTTGAAGAGGATGAAGTTTGGGAAGCGCGCGGCGAGGTCGGCCAATGTCTCCGGCGACATCTCGTTCTGAGTGACCTGCGGGAGTTGGTAGAGCGCGGTGGGGAAACCGAGTTCGAGGATGCTGGCGAGCGCGTCGCGGATGGTGGCCTGGGGCAAGTCCGCGCCCTTCGGCGGGCAGACGGTGAAGCGGGGTGTGATGCGTGATGCGTGATGCGTGACTTCGGCTGGAAGCGTCCTGCCATGCTCACGCATCACGGAGCACGCATCGCGCGCCTCCGTCTTCAACACGCCAATGAGCAGGTGGAGTTCGAGCTTCGCCGCCTGCTCTTGCGCGAGGGCGAGCAGTTCGCGAATTTCCGCGTCGGACATTTCCCAGCCATCGCCGGTCGAGCCGGGGATGAGAAAGCCCTTCACGTGCGGCGCGAGGTGGCGCAGGTGCGCGGTGATGCGCGCGTGGTCGAGCGAGCCGTCGTCGCGGTAATGCGTGAGGAGCGGGCACCAGAGCGACGGGATGCCGAGCGGGAAGAGGCGCGCGTGCCAGTCGGCGCGGGTGGCTGGAACTTGCGGGTTCACGATGCGTTCCGCCTCCTGACCTCGGCGGCTAAGGGGTCAGTGCTTCTCCTCTGCAGGCGGCTCGGGCAGCAGATAGCTCAGGCCCAGGCCGATGGCGTAAACACCCGTGCCGGTGATGGCGGCGGCGAGTGCGACTTGCTCGAAGGTGTTTCCGGGCAGGTTCGGCGCGATGATGTTCGCGGTGAGGAACGCCGCCGAGGTGCCAATCATGCGCCCGCCCACGTTGGTCGCGAAACTGCCGCCGGTGCCGCGCAGGTGCAGCGGGAAAATCTTGGGCAGGTATTCGCCGAAGTAGCTGAACTGCGCCACGGTCAGGAAACCCGCCGCCGCCACGCCGAACTGGAACAGGCCGGGCTGGTCGCGGAAGAGCCAGACGTAGGTCACCGGGATGACGAGCAGGCCGGGGATTTGGAACAGGCGCAGCAGCGTGCCACGGCTGATGGCGACCACGAGCAGCGCTGCCAGCGCGATGCGTCCGCCCAAGCCGCCGAGTTCCTGCCAGAGCTGCACGGTGTTGCCGCGCGCCTTGATGGCGATGTCGAACGGCTCCTGCTTGGCGCGATTGTCGCCGAGGAGTTTCAGCATCTTCTCGCGTTCGATGACGGCCTTCTTCGCGTCGGGCTTGCCCTCGGTGAGCTTCGTCAGGCTGGCGTCCAGCTCGGCGAACTTGTTGGTTGAGGCGGCGAACTGGGCTTTCAGCTCCTCCTTCTTCGCGTCGGGCGTGGCAGGATTATCAATGGAGTTCCGCATCCCTCGCTGGGCGATGCGAATCTTTGCGCGGCTGGCAGAGACTTCCAGCAAGCCGGGCACTTCAGCCGTCGCCGCGCGGAACGGGACCATCACGGTGTCGAGCTGCTTGTTCAGTTCCTTCGCCTCGTCTTGCAGCGGCTTGAGGGACTTGCGGTGCTCGGCCATGTCGGGCAGGCCGGGCGCGATGCGGAGCGGCGTCATCTGCAACGCGCCGAACGCCGCGCCATAGGCGCAGGCGGAAAGGGCGGCGGTGACGAGCGTGATGCGGCGCAGCTCGGGCGAGAAGAGTTCGCTGAAGCTCGGGCGCTTGAGCGAGCCGGACGCGCGGCGCTCCAGCCACACCTTCGACTCCGGCACAAATGGCAGCAGCAGCGCGATGGGGATGGCCGGGAGAAAGCCAGTGAGCAGCGTGTAGCGCCACGTCGCGTGAGTGTTGAAAATCTCCGGCACGGGCAGCGCGGGCAGCTCGTTCGCGTGGCCGACAATCCAGACGTTGATGCCCGTCACGAGCAGCCCGCCGACGGACGCGAAGGCCTGCGTGTAGCCCAGCGCCAGCTCCTTCATCCGTTTGTCCGGGAAGAGTTCCGCCAGCCAGGTGATGGCCGCGATGAACTCGACGCACACGCCGATGAACGTGGTGCAGCGGAAGAAGATGAAGACCGGCAGTGTTGTCGCGAAGGCCGCGGCGCAGGGAGAGAAGGCGTAGAGAAAGATGCTGCCCGCCATGACCGTCTTGCGCCCGAAGCGGTCAATCAGCCAGCCGCCCAGCAGGCCGAACGTGCCGCCGCACAGCGCGGTGAGCCAGAGCAGCCGGCCCGTCCATTCGGTGACGACGGGGTTGTTCGGCGGCACCTGGAGCAGCTCCGCGATGGCGGGCACGGCGACGAGCGGGGTCATCAGCAGCTCGTAGGTGTCGAAGAGGAAGCCGATGCTGGCGACGGTGAGGATCAGCCACTGTGTCAGGTCCAGCTTTGGCGTGGGCGTCTGCGGAGAACTCATGGTGAGGAATTGGACACGAGGGGTGGAGGCGGGACAAGGGTTTTGTTACGCACCCGTAGTATTTGAAGAATGGAGAGGCCGGATCAGGATCAAGATTACGAGCAGGAGAAGAGCGGGCTTGCTCGCTTCCTACCCGATCTGAGTTTCATCTGTGCCCATCTGTGGCTGAAAGGTCCGCCTCCTGACCTCGGCGGCTACTCGAAGGAGAGGTGCTTGTAGGGATGATGGTCGAGCAGGGTCGGGTTCCAGCCTTTGAGCTTGGGCGCGATGAGGTGCTGGCGGGTGTAGTGGTAGATGGGAATGATGGGCAGCTCGTCCATGAGGATGGTCTCGGCCTTCTGGAAGAGTTCGAGGCGCGCGGCGGAGTCGCCGGTGCGGGCGGCCTCGCCGATGAGCCGGTCGTATTCCTTGTTGCTCCAGCCGGTCTCGTTCTGGCCGCCGCCGGTGAGCCACATGTCGAGGAACGTGTTCGGGTCAACATAGTCGCCCGTCCAGCCGGCGCGGCAAATCTGGTAGTTCAACTGCCGTTGCGAATCCAGATACACCTTCCACTCCTGATTCAGCAGCCGCGCGTCGATGCCCAGGTTCTTCTTCCACATCTGCTGGATGGCCTCGGCGATGATGCGGTGCGACTCCTGTGTGTTGTAGAGCAGCTCGAAGGGAGGAAAGCCCTTGCCGTCGGGGAACCCGGCGTCGGCCAGGAGCTTCTTCGCCTCGGCCACGCCACCGCTGAACTTGCCGCGCGCGGTGTAGCCGGCGGTGCCGGGCGGCGTGAGGTTGAACGCGGGGATTTGTCCGGCCTTGAGGATGTTCTCAGTGATGGAAGACCGGTCAATGGCGAGCGCAAGTGCCCGGCGCACGCGCTTGTCGTTGAGCGGCGGCTTGGTGACGTTCACGCGGTAGAAATAGGTCGAGAGATACGGCTCGATGCGGATGAGGTCGGGGTTGTTCTTCCGGTAGCCGGGGATTTTCGAGAGCGGCACGGTGTCGGTGACGTGGAGCTGGTTTGCGCGGAACATGCGCTCCTCGGTCTCGGAACTGGATATGGGATAGAACGCGATGCCGTCGAGCTTCACGGTCTTCGGGTCCCAGTAGTGCGGGTTGCGCTTGATGGTGATGACTTCGTTGACCTTCCACTGGTCGAGGGTGAAGGGGCCGTTGCCGACGAAGTTTTCGGGGCGCGTCCACTTGCCGCCGCGCTCGTAGGGCTTGCCGTGCTTGGCGATGGTCGGCAGGTGGACGGGCATCCACGACGTGTGGTTGATGAGCGAGAGGAAGTAGGGCGTCGGGCCGATGAGCGTGATTTGAAAGGTGTGGTCATCAATCACCTTGTAGCCCACCTGGGAAAAGTCCTTCAGCTTGCCTTCGTTGTAAGCCTGAGCGTTCTTCACGACGTGGTGCATGTAGGCGTATTGCGCCGCGAGCGTCGGCTCCAGCATCCGTTTGTAAGATTCAAGGAAGTCGCGCGCGGTGAAGGCGTCGCCGTTGGACCACCTGGCGTTCTTGCGCAGGAAAAAGGTGTAAGTCAGCAGATCGGGCGAAATCTCCCAGCGCTCGGCGACTCCGGGAATGGGATGCAAGTCCTTCGGGTCCTCGTCCGTGAGGCCCTCGAAGATGCCCATGAGGATCATGTGCTCCGGCACACCGGTGACAATCTGCGGGTCGAGGTCCGCCGGCTCAGAGCCATTGCCGCGATGAAGGATCATCTTCCCCGGCGCGAGGGCAGGGCCGGAGCCGAAGCCGGGGTCGGCCTTCGGTGCGTTGCCGCCGGGTGCGGAGGGTTGGTCAGTGGATTTCTTGCAGCCCACGAGCAAGACAGCCAGACACGCGGCGGTGAACAGTGCTTTCATGGCGCGGAGCTTTTCGGTTCCGGCAAGGCGAGGGAAGCGCAAAGTTCCCGCAGCCCCGTGGTAGGGCCGCGCTGCGCGCGGCCTTCATCCGCTGTGAACGAAAG
>JBEBFV010000192.1:0-10353 GCA_040081795.1 Limisphaerales bacterium
GACGAGGCGATGTTCTCCGCGCTCGACGCGAAGACCGGGAAGCAGGCTTGGAAATTCCCCGTCGGCGACAAGATGCCCGGCGCGCCCAACCTCGTCCGCGCGCCGAACGGCAAGGACTGGAACGTCGTCTTCGGCAACCACGACGCGAAGCTCTACTGCCTCGACGCCACGACCGGGAAGTCCAACTGGGTCTATGAAACCGGCAGCGGCATCAACGGCACCCCGGCAGTCTTCGCCGGCAAGACCGCGCTCGGCGGCTGCGACTCCCTGCTGCACATCGTCGCGCTGACCAACGGCACGAAAATCAGCGAGTTGGAAGTCGGCGCGCCGGTGCTCGGCTCCGTGGCCGTGGCGGACGGGCGCGTTTATGGCGGGCACTTCGAGAACCAGGTCTTCTGCGTGGACGTGGCCAAGGGCACGAACCTCTGGAGCTACCGCGACCGCGCCTTCGCCTACGTCTCCTCGCCCGCCGTGCTGGGCGACCGGCTCGTCATCGGCGGGCGCGACAAACGCGTCCACTGCCTGCGCACGAAGGACGGCGAGGCCATCTGGACCTTCGGCACGCGCGGCAAGGTGGACAGCTCCCCGGTCATCTGCGACGGCAAGGTCGTCGTCGGCTCCGAGGACGGCCGCCTCTACCTGCTCGCGCTCGCCGACGGCAAGGAGCTATGGAGCTACGAAATCGGCCAAGGCCTCTCCGCGTCGCCCGCCGTGGCCGACGGCAAGGTGGTCATCGGCAGCGAGGACGGGAGCGTGTATTGTTTTGGGGTGAAGAAATGAAGGCCGAAGCCCACCGCAAACTTCTGACGGCACTGGTCATCATCTCAGTGGCGTTGGTGGCTGCTGTCCTTGTCTTTAGTGTTCAATCGCCCCCCCGCGTGGAAGTGACGTTCGCGGGCTACACGAACCAAGTCCCGTCTAGCGTTACGCTTGGAGTGCCTCAACCGCACGCGCTGTTCAAAGTGGAAAACAAGTCAAACCGGCTGTTGGGAGTCGTGACTACCCAGCTCGAATTCAGGACCAAGCAAGGTTGGCAAGACGTCGGTGCTCCGGTGGTTCGGTCTAGCATGGGATTCGCTTCCTTTCCTACTTTTCCTGCATCTCTTAGTTGGCCCGAACCAAACACAGCCGAAGTCTGGCGGCTCCGTCTGACACTTCAGTCTCTGTGTGGGATTGGCCATTCCGCCTTCAGAACCAAATTGGCTGAACTGCTGAGAAATCAGGGGAAAACCAGCTTGGCTGACCAAGTGTATTACCCAATTTGGAGTCTTCGAACGCCTGAGGTCGCGCATTCCGCATTCGCCCACAAAACTTCGCCATGAGCACCATCACCATCGCCCCCCTTCCGCCCGGTGCGAAGCACGCGCCGCCGCCGGCTCATCAGGAGACCACTGCGGGCAGCTACTTCGTCACCAACTACCCGCCGTTCAACTTCTGGAAGCCGGAGTTTGTGCCGGAGCTGCTGGCCGCCATTGAGCAGCCGCCGCGCGCGGGCGTGCCGCTGGGGCTTTACACCCACATACCGTTCTGCCGGAAGCGCTGCCACTTCTGCTACTTCAAGGTTTACACGGACAAGGACTCCTCCGAAATCAAGGACTACATTGACGCCGTGCTGAAGGAGTTCGCGCTCTACGCGGCCAAGCCCTTCATCGGCGGACGCAAACCCAAGTTCATCTACTTCGGCGGCGGCACGCCCAGCTATCTCAGCCCCGACCAGCTCAGGCACTTGACCGACGGCATGAAGCGCCTGCTGCCGTGGGACGCGGCGGAGGAAGTCACCTTTGAGGCCGAGCCGGGCACGCTCACCGACCACAAGCTCCGCGCCATCCGCGAGCTGGGCGTCACGCGCCTCTCGCTGGGCATCGAGCACTTCGACGACCACATCCTCGAAATCAACGGCCGCGCGCATCGCTCGAAGGAAATCGCCCGCGCCTACGCCTACGCGCGCGAAATCGGCTTCCCGCAAATCAACATTGACCTCATCGCCGGCATGGTCGAGGAGACCGAGGACAAGTGGAAGGAAGCCGTCGCCAAGGCGCTCGCGCTCCAGCCCGATTCGCTCACGGTCTATCAGATGGAAGTGCCCTACAACACCGGCATCTACCAGCAGATGAAGGCGCAGGGCAAACTCGTCGCGCCCGTGGCCGACTGGGAGACCAAGCGCCGCTGGGTGGACTACGCCTTCCGCGAGTTTGAGAAGGTCGGCTACGCGGTGAACAGCACCAGCACCGTCGTGCGCGACCCAGCCAAGGTGAAGTTTCTCTATCGTGAAGGCCTGTTCTCCGGCGCGGATTTGCTCTCGGTGGGCGTCGCCAGCTTCGGCCACATCAATGGCGTCCACTACCAGAACCAGGCGGACTTCGCGCCGTATCTCGACAAGGTGCACGCCGGCGGACTGCCCATCTTCCGCGCCTATCCGACCAAGCATGACGAGCGCTACATCCGCGAGTTCATGCTGATGCTCAAACTCGGCGCGAACAGCCGCAGCCAGTTCAAGGCGAAGTTCGGCACCGACCCCCTGGAGCAGTTCGCCGCCCCGCTCGCGCTGCTCCAAGACTGGGGCTGCCTCACCGTGGACGGCGACCGCATCGTGCTCACGCGCGACGCGCTGCTGCAAGTGGACAGGCTGCTGATGGAGTTTTTCAAACCTGAACACCGAATGGGGAAACCAAACTGAACTGAGATGGAAAACGTCCAACGTCCAACGTCCAACGCTCAACGTTCAAAGGAAGCTGGCGCACGCAACGGCACCTTTGACTTGGAGGAGCGGTTATTGGACTACGCGGCTGAAATTGTTCGGCTGACTGAGCGGCTGCCGCATTCCCGGGCTGGCAACCACGTCGCCGGGCAATTGCTCCGGTCGGGCACGTCACCGTTGCCGAATCATGGCGAGGCGCAGGCGGCGGAGTCGCGGGACGACTTCGTTCACAAGTTGAGCATTTGCCTCAAGGAGCTGCGCGAGTCGCGTCGCTGGCTGCGGCTGATTCTCCGCGTGCCGCTCACCCGCGAAGCGAAGCCGGTTGAGGCATTGGTCAGCGAAACCGAAGAGTTGATTCGCATCTTCGCCAAGAGCATCCGAACCGCGAAGTCCTCCGTTGGAAGTTCAAAGTTGAACGTTGGACGTTAAACGTTTCCCCCATGTCTCCCTCCGTTCTCCCCATCGCCTACCCGCTCGACGACTTCTACGCGCAGGCTGGCCGCGCCCTGCCGCCCATCGAGGCGGTCGAGGGCGACGCCGTTCCGGAGCCTTACAAGTCGCTGCTCGTGCATCAGGACGACATGACGCCGACGCTGGAGAAGTTCCATGGCGAGCGCATCCACCTCGCCGTCCTCAGCCGCCAACAGCGCGATGACTTCTACTTCCGCGAGGTCGTGCTGCTGCTGGACAAGTCGGACAAGCCCGTCGAGTTCGGTGCGATCAAAATCAACCTCGCTCTTTTCCCGCCCGCTGCCCGGAAGGAGATTCTCGATGAGCGCCGCCCGCTGGGAACGCTTCTCGCGGACTACGCCATCTCCCACACCAGCCGCCCGAAAGCGTTCCTGCGCGTCCACTCCGACGACTTCATCAACGAGGCGCTCAAGCTGGGCCAATCGCATTGGCTCTACGGGCGCCGCAACACGCTGTGGGACCCGCAGCAACGTCCGCTGGCGGAGATCGTGGAGATTCTGCCGCCCGCGTAACGCCGGCTTCGGCTTACGCTGCACGCCTTCCGCCGCTTCCGGAAGCTACGGCTCCAACTTCGCGAACACGCACTTGAGATACTGCGCCTCGGGGAACGTCGCCGGATGGTCCGGGGCATGGGTGGTGCGGGTGATTTCCACAAACGGCCTCCGCGAGGATCGCACCGCGTCCAGCACCGCGTCGAAAAACTCCGTGGCCGAGACGTGCGCGGAACAGGAGGCCGCGACAAGGATTCCACCGGGCCGCAAACGCGGAAGGCCCAGCAGCGCCAGCCTCCGATACGCCTGTATTGCCCCGGCCCGCTCCGTCTCGCGCTTGGCGAGCGAGGGCGGGTCGAGGATGACAAGGTCGAAGTCCGCTCGATCGCTCGCCGCGAGCCAGTCGAACGTGTCCGCCTGCGCGCACTCGTGACGACAGGCGGCGATATTCTTGTCGTCGGCGTTCAGAGCAAAATTCCGCCGTGCCGAGTCGAGCGCATGCGGGCTGATATCGAGGTCGGTCGTGCTGCTCGCACCACCGCGCGCGGCGTAAAGCGAGAAGCCGCCGGAGAAGCTGAACGCGTTCAACACGTCGCGCCCGGCGGCAAGCGTCTCGACGCGGCGGCGGTTCTCGCGCTGGTCCAGGAAGAACCCGGTCTTCTGCCCGCGAATGACTTCCGCCTCGAAGCGAATGCCCGATTCGAGGAAGACGACCGGGCCTGCTGGCGCGGTGCCGATGAGCATCTGGCCCTCGCGCAGGTTGAACTCCTTCTCGGCGAGCGCCTGGATGTTGCGGCTGAGGCGGAGCACGAGGCGCTCGGGTTGCAGGGCTTCGCCGAGCCAGCGCGTGACTTCGCCCACACGCGGCAACCACGCGGCCGTGTAGAGCTTGAGCACGAACGTCGTGTCGTAGCGGTCGAGCACCAGGCCGGGCCAGCCGTCACTCTCGCCGCTGATGCAGCGGTGGCCGGTGGTTTGCGCGTCGAAGAGTCCTTCGCGACGGGCCAACGAACTCCGCAGCCGTTCACGCCACCAAGCGTCATCGGCGTTCGCGGGCTTGCCTTGATGCAGCACGCGCACGCGGATGGGCGAGAGCGGGTCGTAGAGGCCGAGCGCGAGAAACTTGTCGCGTCGGTCGAAGATGACGGCGATTTCGCCTGGCTGGCCGGGGCGGTTTTGCTCGCGGATGCTGGCGTCGTAGAGCCACGGGTGCCCGCCGCGAATCATGGACTCGGCGGTGGCGGTCACGCGCAGGCGCAGACGCGGCGGGTTGGATGAGGCATCAGCCACGCGCGCAGGCTACGGAGGGACGCCCTCGAAGTCGATGCGCGGCCTGGGTTGCCTCCTGCTAATAATCCTGATCCTATTCCTACTCCTCGGAGAAGTAGCCGGAGAGCAGGATCAGGATCAGGATCAGGAGCACGAGCATGAGATGACGACGCGCTGCGGGGTTGCGCAGCGGTGCGGCTCGCTGTTACATCCTGCCCAATCGTCCAAGCACGAACGCGTATGCGGGCTGTCCTTGCCTTGGTTTTGTCGCTCGCCCTCTCCGGGGCGCTGCTGGCGATGAACTACGCGCTGTTCCGGGAGCGCACCGGCCCGACGTCGCCCAGTGCGGAGCGCAAGGTGACGGTCACGACCAAGCGCGTCGTCCGCAACACGCCTCCCGCCACGCCGCCAGCCCCGGTCACCAACGCCGCACCCTTCCACTGGCGCGCGCTGGAGTCGGCGGACTACGCGGTGTATGCGGCGAACCTCCGCGCCGTCGGCTGCCCGGAGCTCACGCTGCGCGACATCCTGCTGCCGGACATCGAGAAGCTCTACGACGAGCGCGTGAAGAATCTCGAGGACAGCACGGAAGACACCTTCTGGGAAACTGCCGACCAGCGCGACGCCCGCCAGCGCCTGCGCGAGGCGAAGCTCCGCGCGCTGGAGCTGGAGAAACGTGCGCTCGTCCAGCGGCTGCTCGGCACGGAGATGAGTTATGAGGCGCTGACGGAACTGCGCTCGGCGGGCTTCGCCTCGGCCTTGACCGAGATTCTGCTGGGCTTCACCGACACCGCGAAATCTGACCAGCTCATTATGGTCTTCACCCTCCGCGAGGCGGACGCGAAGGCGCAGCTCGCTGTCACCGAGGGCATCCTGCTCGACGAGGACATCACGCAGCTCCACGCCTTGCGCGACCGCATGGAGAGCGACATGGCGCGTGTTCTGGCACCGCATGAGATGGAGGAGTTGCGCCTGCGCGTCTCGGTGCTGGAGGGGATGAATCATCTCAACCGCCGCAGCGGCGTGAACGTCTCCGGTGCCGAGCTGCGCGAGATCGCCCGCCTCCGGGCAGACACGCGCGACGTGTTCGCCAAGATGATGAACATTGACGATGAGATTTACTCCGAGGAGCTGCGCGCGAAGGGAGACGCGGCGTTTCAAGAACTGCTCCGCCGCTACGTCGGCCCCGAGCGCTTCGCCGACGTGGAGCGGGGCAAGGACTACTTGTTCCGCAACCTATTCCAAAGCACGGAGAAGCTCGGCGTCGCCAAGGACGCGCTCGTGCAGGCCTACGAAGCGCGCCGCGCTGCTGATTCGCAGGCCCAGCAAATCCGCTCGGACCAGCAGCTCTCCAACGAGGAGCAGGCGCTCCTGCTCGCCGCGCTCCGTGCGCAGACGACGCAGGCGCTCGCCCGCAGCCTTGGCCCCGTCGGGTTCGATGCTTACTTGAAACAGCACGGGAAGCAGCTCACCAACTCGCTCTCGATGCCAGTGACGCGGCAGCGGCTGGAAGTGCAGCGGACGGACGTGATCACGGTCAAATGAACCTGCGCCCCATCATTCTCGGCACCGTCGCTGCGAACCTCGCGCTGGTCAGCGCGCTGCTCTGGCAGACCGCACGCGCGCCGGACTCCCCGCTGCGCGCCGGGGTCATGGTCAGGACCAACGTCGTCACGGAGTTTGTGGACGAGCCGGCCACGCGTCCGCCGGAGGTGAAGGTTCCCGGCAGCCCGCCGTTTCACTGGAGCAAGGTTGAGTCCACGAACTACCTCGCCTACGCGACGAACCTCCTCGCCATCGGCTGCCCGAACGAGACCGCGCGGGACATTCTGGGCGCGCGCGTGGCCGATGATGTGCGTGCGCAGATGCGCGAGTTGGTCAAGCCGTTCAACGCCCGCTTCTGGGAGGCCATGGCCGATGAGAAACTTGAGAAACTTCTCGAAGGCACTCCGACGGAGAAGGCGGGAGAGGAGCTGAAGAAGGAAGGGGAACGCATCCAAGCCGAGCTGCAGGCGGTGCTGGGCAAGGAAACCAAGTCGGACAAGCCGGGCCGCAACGAGCAGCTCGGACATTTGCCGCAGGACAAGCAAACCGAACTCACCACACTCAACGGCCGGCACGCGAAGGAGCGTGACACCTTGACCCGCGAAGTGGCCAAGGCCCCGCCCGCCGAACGCGCCGCAAAGCAGAAGGAACTGCGCGACCGTCAGGGGACCGAGCGGCGCGCGCTCTTCACCGACGCCGAGTGGAACGAGGCGGAACTGCGGCGCAGCCCTTACGCCGCGAGGGTCCGCGCGCTGCGTGGCTTCACCGCCACACCGGACGAACTAAAGTCGCTGGCGCGAATGGCGGGAGACTTCGACAGTGCTTATCCTCGCCCCACGCCGCGTGACCCGAAGCGCCCCGACGAAGACCCGGACCACAAGGCCAAGCTGGAGGAGCGCGAGGCGCAGCGGAAGGCGCAGAGCATCGCGCGCCTCGGCGAGGCAGGCTTCGCCGCCTTCGAGCGCGGGAGTGACCCGCGCTTCCACACACTGCTGAAGCTCGCCCGCCGCCTTGATGTCCAGCCTGCCTCCGCCACTCAGTGGCTTGAGATCCAGACCGCCGCGCAGGAGCAAGTCCGCCTGACCCGCCAGATCGCGGCCTTGCCGGACGACGCCCGCACCGTCGCGCTCCTCGCCATCCGAGTCGAGACCGAGCGCACGTTGCAGGCCGCCGTCGGCCCGCGCGGCTGGTCCGCCTACCAGCGCCTCGCCGGGGACTGGCTGAAGCAGTTGGACAAGTGAGGTTCCTTCGCCGGATCGCTCTGGCTGTGTGTCGTTGCATTCCAAACGCCAAAACCCCGAATTGACTGACTGCTGCCCTTGGCTATGCTCCGCGTCTCTTTATGGCGAAGCTGACCGTCCGAGATCTGAATGTGCGTAACAAGCGCGTCTTTGTGCGCGTGGATTACAATGTTCCGATGGAGGAGCAGGCCGGCCAGATGGTCATCAACGACGCCACCCGCATCAAGGAAACGCTCCCCACGCTCGACCTGCTCATCGCCGGCGGAGCGCGCATCATCCTCGCCGCGCACCTCGGCCGCCCCAAGGGCAAACGCGAGCCGTCCATGTCGTTGCGGCCCGTTGCGGCCAAGCTCGCGGACCTCATCAACCGCCCGGTCGCCTTCGTGGACGATTGCATCGGCGAGAAGGTGGAGAAGACCGTCGGCGCGCTGAAGGAAGGCGATATTCTCGTTCTGGAGAACACCCGTTACTACGACCAGGAGGAGGCGAACGACGCCGCGTTCTCCGAGCAGCTTGCCAAGGTCGCCGACATTTACGTGAACGATGCGTTCGGCGCAGCGCACCGGGCGCACGCGAGCACCGAGGGTGTGGCCCGCGTCGTCGCGAAGCGCGGCGGGCAGTGCGCGGCGGGTCTGCTCATGGAGCGAGAGCTGAAGTTCCTCGGCGACGAGTTGGAAGCCCCGGCCCGCCCGTTCGTCGTCATCCTCGGCGGCGCAAAGGTGTCGGACAAGATTCTGGTCATTGACCGGCTGCTGGAGAAGGCGGACGCGATTCTCATCGGCGGCGCGATGGCCTACACGTTCAAGCTCGCGCAGGGTTTCAAGGTCGGGAAGTCGCTTGTCGAGCCGGACAAGACCGATGTGGCGAAGGCCGCGCTGGAGAAGGCCGCGGCGCGCGGCGTGAAGTTCCTGCTGCCGACGGACAACACCATCGTCACGACGGTGAAGACCGACAAACTCAACAAGAAGGGCAAGCCCATCATCGAGTTCGTGGACCCGCGAACGAATTCCGAGCCGAACATCCCCGACGCCGAGGAAGGCGTGGACATCGGTCCCGCAACGGCGGCGACGTTCAGCGAGGTCATCCTCGGCGCGAAGACGATTCTGTGGAACGGCCCAATGGGCATATTCGAGGACAAGCGCTTTGCCGCCGGCACCAACGCCGTCGCGAAGGCCGTCGAGGACGCCACGGCGAAGGGTGCCAAGAGCATCATCGGCGGCGGCGACAGCGTGAAGGCGTTGAACCAGGCCGGCCTCGGCGAGAAGGTGACGTTCATGAGCACCGGCGGCGGCGCGAGCCTGGAGTTCCTCGAAGGCAAGGAGCTGCCCGGCGTGGCGGTGTTGACGAACAAGTAGTCCGCCTCTCAACTTTCAACTCCCAACTCTCAACTCCTCTCGTGGACAAAGAACGCAAACTCATCATCGCCGGCAACTGGAAGATGAACAAGACCGTCGCCGAGGGCCTGGCCCTCGTGGACGGCCTCAAGCGCGACCTCGCGAGCGTGAAGGAAGTGGACATCGTCATCTGCCCGCCGTTCACCGCGCTGGAATCCGTGTCGAAGGCCATCGATGGCACGAGCCTCCGCCTCGGCGCGCAGAACATGAGCGAGAACAATTTCGGCGCGCACACGGGCGAGATTTGTGCCGGGATGCTCAAGGAATTCCTCGTCCGCTACGTCATCCTCGGCCACTCCGAGCGCCGCCAGTTTCAGCTCGAGGGCGACCCGCTCATCGCCAAGAAGGCCGCCGCCGCGCTCGCCGCGTCGCTCAAGCCCATCGTCTGCGTCGGCGAGAAGCTTGAGGACCGGGAGTCCGGCAAGACCGAGCAGGTCGTCGAGACGCAGGTGCGCGGAAGCCTCGCCGGATTGACCAAGGCGCAGATGGAAGAGGTCATCGTCGCCTACGAACCGGTCTGGGCCATCGGCACCGGCAAGACCGCGACGACGCAGCAGGCGCAGGATGTGCATGCGTTCATCCGCGGCGTGCTCACCCAGATGTTCGACGAGGCCACGGCCCGGCACGTCCGCATCCAATACGGCGGCAGCGTGAAGCCCGGCAACGCGCGCGAGTTGATGAGCCAGCCGGACGTGGACGGCGCGCTTGTGGGAGGGGCCTCGCTGGCCGTGCGCGACTTTGCGGACATTGTGAAGAATTCCATCTAACCTGACTGCTAATTGCTGATCGCTAACTGTTAATCATATGAGCTTCGTTGCCGGACTTTTGACCGCTGTCCTCGTGCTGGACAGCCTGCTCCTCATCCTCCTCATCCTCGTGCAGTTGCCCAAGAAGGAGGCCGGCGTCGGCCAAGCCTTCGGCGGCGGCGCGACCGACGCGCTCTTCGGTGCGGGCACGGGGAACGCGCTTACAAAGATGACCAAGTATGCCGCAGCCATCTTCCTCGGCCTGTGCCTCGTGCTCTACATCATGGGTGGCTCGGCGCGGCGCGGCACCAGCGGCGTGCGCGAGGAGCTGAAGAAGGCCGGCACGGGTTCCGTGCTGCCGGCGCCCAAACAAGCCGCACCGGCAACGCTCACGGCTCCTCCGATCGCCCTGCCGCCGAAGTCGATTCTTCCGGACGCGCCCGGCGCGACCAATCCGCCTGCCGTCAAGGCGGCTCCGGCCACCGCGCCCGCGCTGCT
>JBEBFV010000193.1:0-10347 GCA_040081795.1 Limisphaerales bacterium
GTCTCACCTGCCCCCGTGCTCATCTGGCTCGCCGGCCTCGCCGCGCTCCTCGCTCGTTCCGCGTGGACACACGCCGGCTTCGCGTGGCTCCGCCTGCGCCACTTCCTCCCCGCCGCCGAGGCGTTGCGCCAGCGCGTCCAATCCCTCGCCGCACGACTCGGACTCCGCCGCCGCGTGCGCGTGCTCGCCAGCGAACGCCTCCGCGCGCCCGCCGCCTTCGGCTGGGTGCGACCCGGCGTGGCCGTGCCCGGCGACTTCACCGGCCGCTTCGCCCCCGCGCAACAGGACGTGATGCTTGCGCACGAGCTCGCGCACCTCGCCGCACGCGACCCGCTCTGGCAGCTCCTTGCCGACCTCGTCACCGCCGCGCTCTGGTGGCATCCGCTCGCGTGGGTCGCGCGCCGCCAGCACCGCATCGCCGGCGAACTCGCCGCAGACGACGCCAGCCTCGCGCTGCCCAACGGCCCCGTCGTCCTCGCGGAATGTCTTCTCGTCCTCGGCCACGAAGCCGCCGACTGCCCGCGCGCCGCGCTGGGCATGGCCGGCTTCCGCTCACAACTCGGCCGCCGCGTCGAGCGCCTCCTCGCCCTCCCGCGCCGCGACTGGCAAGCGCCCAGCCGCGCCCGCCTCGCGTTGCAAACCGCCGTCGCCCTCCTCGCCCTCGCCGCCCTCGCGCTGCTCCCCGGCTGCGCCGCGAACCGCACTGCCGGCGAAGCCCCGTCCCGCATCGTCACGAAATGGTGGCAGACAAAAGCCAAGACAACGGAGAGCCAGCAGCTTCGCGCGAAGCTGCTCCGGAAGCTCGCTGAGACCCGTCTGCCAGAAGTCACCTACGACGGCATCCCGCTGCCCGAGGTCCTCAGGATGTTGGAGCAAGACACGAAGCGCTACGACCCAGCCAAGCAAGGCGTGCAATTTGCCGCTCGCCCAGCCATCACGACCTCTACGCCAGTCCTCGACCCCGATCTCGAAACCGTCCTCATCAAGATCGACACCGTCCTGCGCGATGTCTCCGTGCTCGACGCGCTGGATGCCATCGTCAAAACCGCCGATGTGCATGCGCCCGACGGAGGGAGTGCCGGGCTGCAATACACCATCGAGACCAACCGCGTCGTCTTCCACCCGCGCGCCACACCGGCCGCTTTCGCTTCGCCCACCAAAGGAACCTTGACCTCGCGCCAGCGCGCGTTGCTCCAGCGGCTCGACAACATTGTAATTCCAGAGGTGATTTACGACGGCCTGCCGTTGCCCGAGGTCATCAAGCTGCTCGCTCAAGATGCCAAGCGGCATGACCCAGAGAAGAAAGGCTTCAACTTCCTCACGTCCTCCGGCCGACAAACGGGCGGCATTCCGGGCAATTGGCCAGACCACGAGACCATTCTCATCAAGCTGAGTTCGCAGTTGAAGCAGCTCACGGTGCGTCAGGTTTTGGAAGTGATTTGCCAGACCGCTGAAGTCAAGCAACCCGATGGCAACAGCGCGGGACTGAGGTTCACCGTCGAGGATTATGGCATCATCCTCACGCCGCGCGTGCCGGGCCAACACTACGCTCCGCCGCGGCTCGTGGACCGCCCCGCAGGAGCTGCGGTCCGCACGAAGCTGGACCAAATTATCCTGCCCCACGTCAGCTTCGATGGACTGCCGCTGCCAGAAGTCATCAAGCGGCTCGACGCCGAAGCGCGTAAGCACGACCCCGCACAACTTGGCGTGAACTTGCTGGCCACCGCCTACTACCCAGATGTGCCGCAGCGCTTGCGGCCGGGCCCGCCGAAGTTCCTAGGTGTGCCGCTAGTGCTTGATCCGTTGACTGGCAAGCCCATGGCCCTCCATCCGAACACCATGGTGGGCATCGCCCCGCCAAAATTGGACGCTAACGGGTTTCCCACAGGCGGGAGCGCGGTGCCTTTGGGAACGTTGCAATCGGTAACCGAGACCTTGGTTGACACCTATCTACAACCAGACCTCGAAACGGTCCTCGTCCGCCTCACGCAGCCGCTCACCAAGGCCTCTCTGCGCAAAGTTCTCGACGCCATCGTCAAGCACTCCGAGGTGTCTGGCGGTGGCGCGATCACCTACCGCGTGGAAGATCACGGCGTTCTCTTCACGCCCGACTACTCGCGGAAAGGTTTTCAGAAGCCGCCCGCGCCTACGATCTTCGCGCCTCCGCATCCGCCCCTGCCGCTGGCAACTCCGGTCACGCCCGCTGCGCCTGGCCCGGCCAGCCCCGTCAACCCTGCGCTGGCCCGTGAGCACTGCGACCGCCTCGAAGCGCTGGTCAAAACCCTCCGCGCCAACCCCGCCACTACCGCGCAGGACTTCGCCAACGTCGCTGGCCTCATCGAACAAGCCCTTGCCGAGTATGCCGCAGCGCTGAAGCCCGACGCTCCGGAACTCGCCCGGCTCAAGAATCTGCTGAACGAGACGAAGCCCCCCGCACCCAAACCCGGAGCTAGCTTGTCGCCTGTCGCACCTCCAGCCGTTTCCACGACCAACGCTAGTGACATCAGCGTGGGCCGACAGTTGTTGGTGGACGACTTCCTCATTTCTAGCAGCACGCTCAAACGGACGTGGCACTTGCCTGTCCTCGCAGCGGAATTGCCGCAGGAAGTGGTTCGGGCAGAAAAGCCATTGCGAGGCGTGTTCCCGTTTCCGGAAGCGGTTTGGTATGACGCCTCAAGCCAGTTCTTCAAAATGGGATTCGCTTTTCGCACTAACACGGCGGACTTCTCTTCGCCGAGTGGGACCAACTGGGATCTTGGCCAGTTCCATTTGCACGCTGAACCCACGCGGCTTCAAGCCCCGCCAGTGGTGGTGAGGACGCATTACGAAAGTCTGACTACCAGTCTCCATAAGCCCGCGTGGGACAATCAGGGCATCGTCCTCGGATTTGAACGGGATGGATTGAAGGTTGAAACGAGGGTGCCGCGAGAGTTTATCCTGTTGCCGACACCCGGCGACGGCTCCCGGTGGAGCGACCTGCATCCGATGACCAATGGCTTCCTCGTCGTCGGGCGGAACCTCTACTTCTACTTCGGGGGCCGCGTGCAGCCCATGGGTGCGACGCACGCGAGTGCCGCCGTCGGCCTCGCCACGTTGCGCCGCGACGGCTTCGCCTCGCTGGACGCCGGGCCGGAAGGCGGCGTGATGACGACCAAGCCCGTGACTTTCACCGGCAAGTTCATGTTCGTGAACATGAAGACCAATGCGCCGGATGGGGAGATGCGCATCGAGATTCTGGACGCGGACGGCAACGCGCTGGAGCACTTCTCTCGCGCGAAGAGCATCGCACTCGCCGCCGACCAGACGCTCATGGGCGTAAACTGGGTGGGTGAAAAAGGCGGATTGAATGACCTCTCCGCTCTCATCGGCAAGCCCGTGCGCTTCCGCTTCCACCTGAAGAACGCCAGCCTCTACTCCTTCTGGGTCGGCCCCGGCCAGTTGGGCCGCAGCATGGGCCGCGTCGCCGGCGGTGGCCCGCACTTCACGAACGACGTGGACACGATTGGCAACGCCTCCTACCGCCCGTTCCCCCGCACGACGAACGCCGCTCCCGCTCTACCGCCGAAGGCGGGGACAATTGTGGTGGGCGACTACCTGAGCGTGGAAGTTACCCACCGCCAAGCCACGACCAACCTCACGATGCGGATGCGTGTGCGGGTCGAGCCTTCCGGAAACCTCCAACTGCCGGTCACCAAGGCTGTGGGTTTCGGCTCCTACAGTAGTTTCTTCGTGGCGGGCAAAACGATCGAAGAAGCACGCCAAAGTATTCGCGATGCCCTCGTGGCGGCGGGCACGGAGAACCCGGTTGTCACGGTGACCAAAGTTGAGCCACCACCCGCCTCGCCTCTGACACCCGCTTCGCTCCATCACCAGCCCACCGTCGAGAAGCTCGCGCGCATCCGCTTCCCCGAAGCCACCTACGACGGCTTGCCGCTGCCGATGGTGCTCAAGATGCTTGAGCAGGACACGAAGCGGAACGACCCGGCCAAGCAGGGCGTGAGCTTCGGAATGCGCGCGGTTCAGGATGTGACAGTGATTGAAGGTGGAGAACTCGGGGCCAAGGAGATTTCCGTCCCGGCGAGAAACCTGGACGTGACGAAAGCCCAGTCCGCCGGCTCCGGCACCGTGGGCGTGAGCCTGACCGCCACCGTCCCGCTGCCGCGCTCGCGCGTCCGGCAAGTGGCCATCAACGACATGGACCGTATCCGCATCCACGTCACCTCCGTCCTGCGCGATGTCTCCGTGCTGGACGCGCTTGACGCCATCGTGAAGACCTCCGAGGCCGCCATCGGCTACACCGTCGAGACCAACGGCGTGGTCATCCACCCGCGATTACCGGGCAGGGAGTTCGTCAGCCCGCGCGTGGGCACCAACGCTACCGGCGCGACCGTGCGGGCGAAGGCGGAGAAGCTGACTCTGCCCGAGGTGGGTTACCCCGGCCTGCCGCTCACCGAAGTCGTGAAGTTTCTCATTGCGGACACGCAAAAGCTCGACCCGGAGAAGCGCGGACTGAACTTCCTCGTCACCTCGCACTATCCCGGCCAACCGCCCGGCGAGCGGCAGTTGTTTCCTTTGCTCGATGCCAACGGGAATCCCATCCCCGGAACCGAGCGGCCGCTCATCGAGCCAGACTTGAACGTGGCCGTCATCCGCCTGGCCGAGCTGCGACAGAACCAAACCATAGCGCAAACGCTGGACGCCCTCTGCGCCGCGTCGAGCCTGCCCATCACTTGGCGCGCGGAAGGTTTCGGCATCCTCATCACGCCGAAATTCCCCGCGCCGGGTGCGCCGGCCGACCACGCCACGCAAACCTATGGCCTGCACCTGGACCGCCTGCTCACCGCGCTCGCGCGCGAACTGGGCCGCGACAAGACCACGCTCTCCACCAACGACGCCGTGCTCAATGGTCTGCTCACCGACCACCTGCGCCCGCACGGCTTTGTGCCGCCGCCCGGCCAGCCACCGCACTTCCGCATGGTCAACGGCCTCATTCACTACGCCGGCCCGCGCGCACGGTCGGAGGACTTTGCCCGGCGTGTCATCGGCTTGGAACGCTCGGTCCCGCCGCCGCCACGGCCCCCGAAAGCACAACCGGCTCCAAAGCCCGGCGCACCACGCGGGGCTTTGCCAGAAGCCGAAGGTAGGGCGCGTCTGTCTCAGCGCGCCGCAGACCTATCGCCCGCAGACGGCGCGCTGGGACAGACGCGCCCTACCAATGCAGCGCCAGCCCAGCAGGACGCTCAGTCCAAGTTCTTGCCACTCACAGTCAGGGCCATGAGTCAGGTCCGAATCGAAATGGTGAACCCCGGCGACTCGCTCAAGCTCACGGTGGCGGAGGACGAGTCCTTCAGCGCCATCTATCTGGTCAAGGCCGACGGCAACATCACGTTGCCCCGCGTGGGGAAGGTCGCAGTGGGTGGCAAGCGAGTGAACGAAGCGCGGGACGCGGTCAAGGCGCTGCTGGAGGCGACGCAGTTGCGCACGGCCACCGTCACGGTGACGTTCGCGAGCAAAGTGGTCGCCACCATCCCGGCGACCCCGCCGCCCTTCACCATCCACTTCGCCGGTGAGTTCATCACGACCGGCCCGCTGGTCCTGGCACCGGACTTGAAGCCCACGCTCCTGAACGCCATCACCCGCTCCGGCGGCATCACTCCGAACGGCGACCTGACTCGCGTGAAGCTGCTCCGGGTCAAGAACGGCCAGGGCAATGTCGAGGAGGTCAATGTCGCCAGCCTTCTCGCTGACAAAGCCAAGGGGGACGCAACGCTGCTTCAGTCCGGCGACATCATCATGGTTCCGGCCATGGCTCCCGTGGTGAAGCGAGCTGGCGACATCAAGCAGCCCGCCCCCGTAGCAGCCGACGTGAGAAGGCTCACTCCTCCCCAAACGCCAGACGCCAAACCCCAGACCCCGCCCACAAGTCCGAGATTCGTCACCTCGTCACCTACGAACGCAGACGGCGCGCTTGGACAGACGCGCCCTACCAACGCGGTGACTCCCACGCCGGACCCGTTGCAGGCCGCGCAGGAGGAGGCCGCGCGCCGGCAGGAGCGGAAGCTCGCGTTGGACAAGCTGCTGGGCGAGGCGGGGCAGTTTCAGAAGATCAAGTCGTGGACGAATGCGGTGGTGCGCTTTGAGGAGGCCGTCGGCTTGGCGAAGGCGCTCGGTGGCGTTCCGGCGATGGAGAAGCAATACCGGGACGCGCTGGCGGGGCTGATCCATTGCCGACTCCAGCTCGCGGTCGGGTTGCAGGAGAATTACCAGTTCAAGGCTGCGGCTGCCGAGGTGGACAAGATTCTTCCCTTCTACCCAGGGAACTTTGAGGCCGAGCAGTTCAAGCGCTTCAACGAGCGTGTGGAGGCCGCGCACAGGGGACGAATTCCCACCCAGCCTGCGCTGGCGCGACAGCCGCAGTTGATGGCGACGCGGACCGAAGTCATGCAGTTGGTGAGGGACGGCAAGCTCTATTGGGAAATGGGCGACTACCGGGAGTCCAAGCTGAAGCTTGAGGCGGCCATCACGAAAGACCCGCTCAACGAAGCCGCGTTCTACTACCTGCGGCTGGTCATGGAGGCGGAGTTCGACGTTGAGAACAAGAAGCGCGAGAAGACATACAGCGACCGCGTCGTCGAGGTGACAAAGAAATGGAACGAGCAGACCCGCACCGAACTTCCCGTCCCGAACCCCTACTTCCGCACCAACTCCCAAGTCCCGTTCCTCACGCATTCCAGCAAGGGCGCGCAGCGCATCAACCGCAAGCTGGAGGAGATCGTGTTGCCGGAGGTCCACTTCGACGGCGTGACGCTGGTGGAGGTCTTGAAGCGGCTCGACGCGGACGCGAAGCAGTTCGACCCGGAGAAGAAGGGCTTGAACTTCATGATCAACGACGTCGCGCCGCCCGCGCCGTTGCTCGATGCCAATGGCAATCCTGTGCCGGTCGCGCGGCCCGTGGCGTTGAGCGAAGGGCTGATTCGCATCAGCACGACGCTGAGGAACCTCTCGCTCCGCCAAGTGCTCGATGTCATCTGCAAGAACGCCGAGCTGCCCACGCAGTTCAGCGTGGAGGAATACGCCATCGTCTTCATCCCGCGCGGGCCGGGCAACGCCGCCTACTTCTCGCGCACGTTCCGCGTGAACCCGGACACGTTCATGCAGGGCCTGCGCGGCGTGGTCGCCAATCCGGTAGTGGGGCAGTCCGTCCCGGCTGCCTCCCCAGGCGGGCAAGCGCCCACGACCACCACCGTCCCCGTGCGCGCGACCATCCCCGCCACGGTCCCCGCGACTCCGCCCACGACAGCGGAAGCCAACGCGCTGGTTCGCCAGTTTTTCCAAAGCGCCGGCGTCACCGCCCTCGGCGCGACGAACTCCAGCACGCAGGTGATCTTCAACCCGGAGAACGGCCTGCTCCTCGTGCGCGGCACGACGAACGACCTGCGCGTCATCGAGCAGGCGATTCAGAAAGTGCAGCCGCCCTTGCTCACGCCGACCAGCACAAATGCGCCAGCCAGCCCGGCAACTCCCGCGCCCGGCAAGCCTGTGGTCAAAATCGAAACGCGAATCTTTGAGCGGGCGGAGCCACTCAAGAACCTGACTGGTGTGTCGCTGGCCAACACCCTGCGCTTGGATACGCCCGGCCTGTTTACCAATCGGGTCGTGCGTGCCGCCGACATCCGCAGCCAGTTTTGGCCTCCGCTCACGACGAACCAACTGCCGGCGGATGGCCGGATGGAGTGCGAGTTTTACGAGGCGCGAACTCAACTCGCGGTGGTCATGTCGGCGGCACGGCGAGAGGCGTTGCTCAAATCACTGGCGGCTGGCCGGGAGTGGACGGCCCCAGATGTCCGGTTGCGGGACGGCCAACAAGGACAATCCCAATCCGTGGAAGTCTCCACCGTGATGGTGGGAACGCCGCCGCCCGCGAACCCGCGCGCAAACGCCGTCAACGTGACAACGGGCGTCACCGTGGACTTGTGGCCCAAGCTGTCAGCGGATTCGACCTCGTTGCAACTGGGCTACGTGACGGATGTGCGGGAGTTCCTCGGCTACGCGCACACGACCAAGAGCCCGCCCGAAGCCGTCCCGCGCTTCCGCGTCCGGCAGGCCATCGGCACCAACACGCTGGCCATCGGGGAGTCGCTGCTGCTGACCGTCGCCGCGACAGTTCCGCCACCCGGCAAAGGCTCCGGCCCCACCTTGGCAGGCGCGGAGCGGACATTGTTCGTGCTGCTGACGGCGACGTTGGACGAGCCGGGTGCGGCTGCCCCGGAGCGCGACCGTCCCGGTCGCAGCGGCCCCCCCAGCACGAACGCGGCTCCGCGCACCGCGCTGCCCAACCCCTACTACAAGACCAACAGCTCTCTCCCCTTCCTCACGCGTAGCATGGGTGGCGCGCAGCGCATCTCTCGCAAGCTGGACGAGATCATCATTCCGGATGTCCACCTCGACAGCGTGACTTTGCCGGAGGTCGTGAAGTGGCTCGACGGAGCCGTGAGGAAGTTCGACCCGGAGAAGAAGGGGCTGAACTTCCTCATCAACAACGTCGCGAGCGATTACATCACGCCCAATGCCACCTCCGCGCCTGCCGCTCCCGTGCTCGACCAGAAGGGAAATCCCATCGCCACCTCCACCGCGAGGCAATACCCAGACCTCGACATTGCGTTGATCAAAGTGTCGAAGCCGATCAAGGACCTGACGCTGCGGCAGGTCCTGGATGTGATCTGCAAGACCGCCACGGTGAAGATGCCGGATGGGCGAGCCGCCGGGTTAAAGTTCACCATCGAGGAATACGCCATCGTCTTCTCGCCCAAGCTGCCGGAGCAGGCGTCGCTCTTCCCCCGAACGTTCAAGGTGGACCCGGAGACGTTCATTCGCGGGCTGGCCGGTGTGACTTCCGACGAGAAGTTGTCCCAGCTCGGCGGTCGGGCGGAGGTTGACCGGCTCCTCCGGGCCAAAACGTGGACGAACACTCCGGCGAAGGTCACGACCGGGCAGTTCAGTATCGCCGGCGTGCCTGTCACCAACTCGGCGAAGACAGGCGTGAGTGGAGTCGTGAGCACGAATCTGACCGCCGAGTTGAACAACCTCGTGCGCGATTACTTCCGCGCGGCGGGCGTTACGGCCCTTGGCGAATCCAAAGGCCCGGACGCGACCCAAATCTTTCTCAACGACCGCAACGGCCTTTTGCTCGTGCGCGCCTCGTTGGAGGACTTGGACATCATCCAGCAGGCGATTGAGTTGCTGAACACGAAGCCGCCGCAGGTCTTGATCGAGGCGAAGATCGTCGAGATGAACCAGAACGACGACAAGGCGGTGGGCTTCGATTGGTTCTTGGGAAACACTGCGATCAAGCCGCCGGAGGTCCAGCCAGATGGGGTTCGCAGAGTGTGGATTGACCGGGAGGGGAATTACAAACTCGACGGACGCGCCCGGTCACTGGACCAGATCGAGGACGAGTTGAAGGCAGTTTTCCGGACGAACTCGGGCGTGGTTGTCCGCATCGGCGCTGAGCACGAAACCCGATACATCGATGCCACGCCGGTGTTCGAGCGCCTTTCACGGATCGGCATCACGAATTCGAGTTATGCAGTCGCAGCGGAATTGAAGCTGGGCTCTTCGCGCCCGCCGAGCACTGTGAACCCAACCGGCGTCTTCCCGCTGCCCGCGTTTCCCAGCGCCGCCCCCGCGTCCACTGGGAGCCTGACGAACAAGCTGGTCCGCACCAATGCCACACCGTTGGGGACCATCACCGGCATCCTCACCGCACCGCAATTCGGGGTTGTCATGCGCGCCTTTGAGCAACGCGACGGGGCCAGTGTGAGGTCATTGCCCAAGGTGACGACGACGTCCGGCAAGCAGGCTGTGCTCGAACTCCCGGCGGCGGCCAAGGCCGGCGGCGGCGTGGCGCAGGGATTGAAGCTGGAGGTGGTGCCGACCGTGGATGCCAATGGCTACACAATAGGTTGCTGGCTGATCGTCACGCGCGATGGAAAGCAGGTCTTGGAGTCGAAGTTTATCGTGTGGGATGCACAGACCGTGATGCTGGGATTCTCGGAGCCTGTCGCAGCAAACGCCCAATCAGGAGCCAAGCCACCACGTCTGTTGCTCTTCCTGACGCCCACGCTCGTGGACCCCGCCGGCAACCGCATCCACGCACCGACCGACGAGATGCCGTTCACGCCCGCCGGCCATCCGCAGCCCAAGCCCAGCGCGCCGGAGAAGAAGTAGCGTGAGGCGGACACTCCTGTCCGCCGGCTGAAGGGAGTGATACCAAGTCCCTATGATAATCGGTGTATAATGCTGGTCAAAGCCAAGGCGGCGGTGCATGCTCGGGGATGGCAAGAAAAC
>JBEBFV010000619.1:0-2712 GCA_040081795.1 Limisphaerales bacterium
GCATCCGCTCCGGGGGCGGCGGGTGGACGGGGCGGGGCGGCGTCTTGGGCGGAGTGCGATGACGGGTTTCGCGTGTTCTTCCAGGCAGGCTTTGGGGGCTGGCCCTCTGCGGGCCGCCCAGGGTCATCATGGGGAAGAGAGTTTGGGAAAATGTCGCCGGCCGCACCATTCATGCGAAACGGGAATCGATGGGTTCGCGGGGGTTCCCCCCCTTGAATCTCCACCCTTCCAAGCGCATGGCCGGGTGTGGCGGCCGGCGGTTCCCTCTCCGCTCGCGCCGCGGCTCGCCCGGGTCGTCAACCCGGAGTCGCCGCGGGCGCGGGCTGCCCGTTCGCTTTCGCGGGCGGGTCGCTGGTTTGGGAAAAGCGGGCGGGTTCGAACGGCTCCCGGTGCAGCCACATCTGCCAAAGCGTCGTGAGGATCTTGCGCTGGGTGTTCAGGCGCGCATGCCGCGGGTCGTGCGTGCGCTCGCGGCTCGCGTGGTAATAGGCTTGGATGGCGTTCTCCCGCGTTGTGCTCTTGCACGCCGTCCGCCACGCGTGATAGCTGAGCGTCTTGAGTTCGTGGTGCCCGCGCCGGTCCAGCCGCTGATAGCTCAGCGGCTTCCCGTCGCTGCTGCGGTCGGTGATGGCCAGCCGCGCGTATTTGCAAAGCGCCTGCCGGCTGCCGAAACGCCCGGGCTCGCCGATCAGCGCGCTGAACACGTGCGCGCCCACTTCCCCGATGCCGGGCACCTTTTGAAACTCCACGATCTCCCAGAACCCGGCGGCGGCCCGGCGCAGTTCACGCAGCGTGTCGCGCCAGTGCCCGAGCGTCGCATCGTGCTGGGTGTAGAGCCGTCGCAGGATGCGCCGCTGCTCCTCGCCGGGTAGTTGTGCGAGATAGTCTTCGCGCCGCGTGGGGCTGAAGACGCCGGTGCCCTCGACCCGCAGCACGCCCCACTGCCGGTAGCGCGCCTTGAGCAGGGCCTTGAGTTCGCGCGCCGCGTCCCGCCAGTTGAGCAGCTCGGCCACCAGCTCGTGGTGGATCTGCCGGGCCGGGTCGCTGCCGAGCCAGACTTCCTGGAGCTTGTCCAGGCGCAGCAGCAGGCAGAGGTCCTCCACGTCGGCCTCGTCGTGCTTGTTCGGATTGGCCGCGATGAGCCGGTTGCGTCGCGGTTCGCACACCACCAGCCGCCCGACCAGCGGCCGCACGATCCCCGCAGCCCAGCGGCTCAGCGTGCTCGCCTCGATCGTGAGCGCCACCCCGGCGCCCCCGAGCGCCGCGACCGCCTCCCGCAGCGCTTGTGCGGTCGTGCTCATTCGTCGCGTCCCCCGCCATCGTCCGTCGGCATCCATGCTGCCGAGCACGCTGGTGGTGGTGTGAAGGTCGAGGGCGGCGTAGGTGTGCAGGGTCGTGTTCATGGTTGCCAGAACCGCCGCGGAGCAATAATCTCCGCAGTCATGTTCCTGCCCCGATTAACGACGACTCAGCGAACTGCTCCGGGCTGTCGCTGAGCTTGCGGTCGTTCGGCGACTCCTAGCGTCCCGTGAAAGCGCCGAACATTTCTCTACTCGCCCTTTGCATCGGCGTCTTCGGCGGATGGTATCTCGGCTATCCACCCACCTTCAAGGATGCCCGCGTCGAGACTTACCAAAAGAATTCGTAACCCTGTGAACCGCGTAGCGTCTTGAAAGCAATGTCAGTTGTTTGAAGCCCAGATTCTCGAAACCAATCTACCCATCCTCTATGAAAGCCATCATCTGCCTCCTGCTTAGCCTTCTCGCCGCCCCGCTGTTCGCTCAGTCACCCAATCTATCCACATTCAAGGACGCCCGCGTCGAGACCTACCGAAAGATCGACTCCACGGAACTTAAGCTGTGGATCTTTGGGGAGTCGGATTCCAAGGTGCCGAAGCCCGCGATTGTGTTCTTCCACGGTGGTGGTTGGAATGCAGGAACACCGGATCAATTCGCGGCTCATGCACGATATTTTGCAAAGCGTGGCATGATCGCCATCACTGCTGAGTATCGTGTGAGATCCCGCCACGGTGTTTTAGCGGTGGAATGCGTGAAAGACGCCAAGGCGGCCATCGCTTGGGTCAGAGAAAATGCCCAGCGTCTCGGCATTGATCCGAAGAAGATTGCCGCATCAGGAGGTTCCGCTGGTGGTCACCTCGCCGCCTGCACTGGCACAGTCACTGGTCTTGGCAGCGACGAACGACCGAACGCCATGATCCTTTTCAACGCCGCCACCACGCTCGCTCCGATCGGAGATTGGAAATTTGCAGATCCCAAAATGGAACCCGGCATCGAGCGATTGGGAGTGAAGGGGCACGTGATCTCGCCAGCGCATCACATTGGCCCACACACTCCACCGGCCCTCCTTCTTCATGGCACAATAGACGAGACAGTTCCCTATGACAGTGTCGTCGCTTTTGAGAAAGCGATGAAGAAGGCAAATCGCCCCTGCAAGCTGATCGGCTACGAAGGTGCAGACCACGCCTTCTTCAACAGACCGCCGTATCTGAGTAAAACCATAGCCGAAGCCGACGCTTTCCTCGTCGATCTCGGCTGGATCAAGAAATGAAGTCCCGCAGCCAACGTCACCGAACCATGCGCTGCAGGCTTTTAATCAAGTCGTAAAACCATGGGGGAGCGCGCCCCGTTAGGTTGCTGTTAGTTTGGCGGCTTTTGGGGTGGGTTCTTGCGAACTCGAGCGATGCGATCGGCA
>JBEBFV010000194.1:0-10322 GCA_040081795.1 Limisphaerales bacterium
CGGCTACAACGGCCAAATCTGGCTGCTCTCCGACACCGACGGCGACGGCGCGCCGGACAAGGCCGACCTCTTCTGGGACGGCGCGGGCAAGCTGCGCGGGCCCATCGGTCTCGCGCTCACGCCTCCCGGCTACAAGCACGGCGAGGGCGTCTTCGTGCCGTCGAAAGGCAAGCTCTCGCTGATCGTGGACAAGAACGGCGATGACCGCGCGGACGAGGAAATCATCGTCGCGACCGGCTGGAAGGAAATCACCCAGAACGTGGACGCCATCGGCGTGGCGTTGGACAAGGACGGCAGCATCTACTTCTCCCTTGGCGCTGCGAACTACGCCAACGGCTACCTGCTCGACGCCGAAGGCAAGTCGCAGTTCGACCTCAAATCCGAGCGCGGCACGGTGCTGAAGGTCGCGCCGGACTTCTCGAAGCGCGAAATCGTCTGCACCGGCGTGCGCTTCCCGGTTGCGATGGCATTCAACCGCCACGGCGACCTCTTCTGTAGCGAGCAGGAGGGCGCGACGTGGCTGCCCAACGGCAATCCCTTCGACGAGCTGCTGCACATCCAGCCGGGCCGCCACTACGGCTTCCCGCCGCGCCACCCGAAGCATCTGCCGAACGTCTTCGATGAGCCGAGCACGTTTGACTACGGCCCGCAGCACCAGAGCACGTGCGGGTTGAACTTCAACGAGCCGGTCAACGGCGGAAAGATTTTCGGCCCGTCGCACTGGGCGGGCGACGCTCTCGTCACCGGCGAATCGCGCGGCAAGCTCTACCGCACCAAGCTCGTGAAGACCGCCGCCGGCTACGTCGCGCAGAACCATCTCATCGCCTGCCTGAACTACCTGACCGTGGACGCCTGCCTCACGCCGCGGGGCGATTTGCTCGTGGCCTGCCACACTGGCAAGCCCGACTGGGGCACCGGCCCGAACGGCCCCGGCAAGCTCTTCCTCATCCGCCACACGGACACGAACGCGCCGCAGCCCTTGCTCACTTGGAGCGCCAGCCCCACGGAGATTCGCATCGCGTTCGACCGGCCGCTCGACCCGGCGAACCTGCGCGACCTCGCCCGGCGCACAAGCATCTCCGCCGGCAAATACGTGATGCCCGGCGACCGCTTCGAGGCGATGTATCCAGGCTACCAGGTGGTGAAGGACCAGAAAGCCACGCCGCGTTACGACGTGCCCGTGCTCTCCGCCAGCGTCACGCCCGACCGGCGGAACCTCATCCTCCACACCGCCCCGCGCACGGCGGCGGTGAACTACGCGGTGCGGATGCCCAACGTCAGCCGGAGCGCCGGCTTCCAAGCCGGCTTAACGCGTCTGACACCCAAAGCCGGTTTGGAAACCGACGCTCCGGCAATGGACGACGACATCGAGCTGCTCGTGGACAACCACGGCGTGGAGGCGAAGTGGACTTCCGAGGATGGGAAGGAATCTTGGAGCGGCTGGCTGCCGCATCTGGACACGGATGTGGCAAAAGTATTCACCGTCGGGAGTGCGGAGCATGAGCGGCTCAGAAACCTACTCACCACACCGGGACGATTGGAGTTTCGGACGCAACTCGACTTGCTCGGAATGCTCCAACCCGCAGTCCAGCCGGGGTCGAAACTGGACTACGAACCGAAGCGAGAGCAGCTCGAAATTCATGTGTCTGGCTCAGGGCATCCGCGCTTCGAGACTCACACACCTGACTTGAAACCTGGCCTCATCGTTGCCCTGCCAAGTAATTCGGGCCAGTCCGCACAAGCCTCACCAGATGGAGGAAGTTGGTCACGCGCCACCATCCGGGCCAAGTCTCGCCTTTCCTATCCCGAGGTCTCTCTCACTTGGAAGCTATCCGAACTGACTAGCATCGACCGCCCTTTCCCCCTCCGCCGCTTCTACCTCCCGTGGGCCGAGCCGAAGGCTGAACCCGCGCCGCTCGCCACCGAGCGCGTCGTGCCCGAACTCGCCGGGGGCCGCTGGCTCGCGGGACGCCGCCTGTTCCACAGCGAGCAGCTCGCCTGCGCGAAGTGCCATCGCACCCGGGGCGAGGGCACCGCCGTCGGACCGGACCTCTCGAACTTGCTGCATCGCGATTACGCCAGCGTGCTGCGCGACATCCGCGAGCCGAGCGCCGCCATCAACCCGGACCACCCCGCCTTCAACGTGGACCTGACGGATGGCGAATCGCTCACCGGCGTCGTGGTCGGCGAGAGCACCACCGAGCTGCGGCTGGCGGACGCGACGGGCAAGACGGTCGTCCTCCCGCGCGCGAAGGTGAAGGCGTTGCGCGCCTCCACTCTTTCGCTGATGCCGGAGGGCTTGCTCGCGTCGCTGAACGCCGAGCAGGTGCGCGACTTGATGACCTTCCTTCTCACCGTCCCGCTCGAACCCGCGCCCATCGAAGGCAACACCCCGCCCCCGCCGCCGAGAAAGCGCGCGGAGGTCGAGGCGCTGCTCGACCAAAGTAGGACAGGCGTCCCGCCTGTCTCTCTAACTTCAGTTTCCGCGCCAGCGGTCGGCAGCAACAGTGGAAGTCAGAAGTCAGGCAAGATGCCTGACCTACACGTCGTCCTCTGCGCCGGGCCGAAGGACCATGGGAAGGGTGAACACGATTATCCGCTCTGGCAGCGCCGCTGGAGCAAGCTCCTCCCGCTCACGGAAAACGTGACCGTCAGCACCGCCGATAAATGGCCGAGCGCCGAGCAGTTCGCGAAGGCCAACGTCATCTGCTTCTTCAACAACAACCCGGGCTGGAACGAGGAGCGCGGCAAGGAGCTCGACGCCTACCTCGCGCGCGGCGGCGGGGCGGTCTATTTCCACTGGGCCGTCGAGGGTCGGACGAACGCACTCGCCTTCGCCCGGCGCATCGGCCTCGCGAGCGATTCCAGCAAGCTCAAGTATCGCCACGGTCCGATTGACTTCGTCTTCCACGAGCACCCGCTGGCGAAGGGCTTCACCGCCGCGAGCTTCACCCGCGAGAAGTTCGTGGACGAAACCTACTGGCAGTTCCAGGGCGACCCGAAGGATGTGCAACTCCTCGCCAGCGCGCCCGAGGACGGCAAGCTCACCCCGCAGCTCTGGACGCGGCAGGTGGGCAAGGGCCGCGTCTTTGTCGCCGTGCCCGGCCATTACAACTGGACCTTCGATGACCCGGTCTTCCGCGTGCTCGCCCTGCGCGGCATCTGCTGGGCGGCCGGCCAGCCGGAGGATCGGTTGGTGGAGCTGGCCACCATCGGCGCGCGCATCGCGGACTGAGTGGAGTTCGCTGGCTTCGGCATTGCGCGCCCTTCCGTGCTTGCTACTCTTTCGTCGGCCCCAAACGAAAAACTGCACAACTTCATGTCACTCTTTCTCGCTGAACTTCTTGGCACGATGATCCTCGTCCTCTTGGGCGATGGCGTCGTAGCGAACGTCCTCCTCAACAAATCCAAAGGCCAGAACTCCGGCTGGATCGTCATCACCACCGGCTGGGCGCTGGCGGTGACGGTGGCGGTGTATTGCGTCGGCAGCATCAGCGGCGGGCACTTGAACCCCGCCGTGACCGTCGCGATGGCGAGCCTCGGCAAGCTCGGCTGGGACTTGGTGCCCGTTTACATCGGCGCGCAAATGGCCGGCGCGTTCCTCGGCGCGGCGCTCGTGTGGCTTGCCTATCTGCCACACTGGGAAGTGACCGAGGACAAGGGCGCGAAGCTCGGCGTGTTCTGCACTGGCCCCGCCATCCTGAAACCGGGCGCGAACCTTCTCTGCGAAATCATCGGCACCGCGATGCTGCTGCTTGGCGTGCTGGCCATCGGGTCGAAGGCGAACCTCAATCCGGACTTCGGTTGGGACAAGGGCTTTGGCCCGGCGCTCGTGGGCGTGCTGGTCTGGTCCATCGGCCTTTCGCTCGGCGGCCCGACCGGCTACTCGCTCAACCCCGCGCGCGACCTCGGCCCGCGCATTGCCCATGCGGTGCTGCCCATCGCAAGGAAGGGCGGCTCCAACTGGGGCTACGCGTGGGTGCCGGTCGTCGGCCCGCTCATCGGCGGCGTGTTGGGCGCGATGATTTACAAGCTTCTCTGGCCGGCGTGAATGACGATTGGCGTCAAGTATGCAGTCGGAAACAAAAGCCATCGCAGAGAATGAGAGCAGTCTCCAGATGCGTTGGCTGCGTTGGAGAAGGATGGGGGGCATCGTCCTGGCAACGGTGGTCGGAATCTGGCTTTGGCAACGAGAACCTCGCTACGAAGGCCAACCACTGGGCCACTGGCTAAGTGCTTTCGCGTCGCTCAGACAGGGACTCGAAGTGGACAAGCGGGAGGAAGAGAGCGCAGGTGTGCTACAGCGGAACCATGGCAAGGTTGTGCCGGACTTGATCAGGCTTCTGCAAAAGAAAGACTCGGTTTTCGATGAGCCTTGGCCACCCCGCCCCCAAAATGACGTTCTGGCCGAAGCTTTGCGCGATCAGCTCCGTGAGTGGCGCCCTTTGCCAAACTGGGAATTCCGTCATCGGGCCGCCGAGGCGCTTGGTTTCATGGGGCAGCAGGCAAAACCAGCGTTGCCCGAACTCCAACGTCTGATGCTGCAAACCGAGGACTATGCGTCGCCGGCCGCAGCCGGGGCTCTCGCCAGAACCGGAGATGAAGGCGTGAGTTTGCTTGCTAAGACAGTCCAGAAAGGGTCACAACCACAGAAGTGCCAAGCATGTTTCGGGCTGCTGAAAGCAGCCAAACTTTCCGAGGAGGCGGTCAGAGCTTTAGAGGGAGCACTTACCGACGAATCTTTCGAAATACGCGGCTTCGCAGCACAGACGCTTTCAAAGTTTCGGCTGGCTCCTGAAAAAATCTTACCTGCACTGCTGACCTTTACTGCCCGGGGCAAAGCGGGCGACTGGGGCTTTAACAATCGTGGCCAACCGGCCGATTGGTTGTCCGGGGTGCTTCGCAATTCCGTTGGGCAGATGGACGAGCCAGCCTTGACGAAAATGTTCCAGGAACAATCTGTTGGAAACCGCAAACTCATCGTCAGCCTGCTGGCCCAGGACAACCCCGCGCAGGCTGAGTCACTGCAACGCTCCGTTGAAAACTTCTGATCTATGAAACACATCCTCGCCCTCGACCAAGGCACCACCAGTTCGCGCGCCATTGTCTTCGACCACGCCGGCTCCATCGTATCCGTGGCGCAGCAGGAGTTCCGGCAGATTTTCCCCAAGCCCGGTTGGGTGGAGCACGACGCGAACGAAATCTGGGCCACGCAATCCAACGTCGCGGCCGACGCCATTCTCAAGGCCCGCCTCACCGCCAACGACATCGCCGCCATCGGCATCACCAACCAGCGCGAGACGACCGTCGTGTGGGAGCGCGACACCGGCAAGCCCATCGCCAACGCCATCGTGTGGCAGGATCGCCGCACTGCCGCCGTGTGCGACAAGCTCAAGCGTGCCGGCAAGGCCACGCTCATCCGCCGCAAGACCGGCCTCGTGCTGGACGCCTATTTCTCCGGGACGAAACTCCAATGGCTCCTGCAAAACATCCCCGGCGCGAAGGCGCGGGCGAAGCGCGGCGAACTCGCCTTTGGCACGATTGACTCGTGGCTCGTCTGGCAGCTCACCGGCGGCCGCGTCCACGTCACCGACCCGAGCAACGCCTCGCGCACGATGCTCTTCAACATCCACAAGGGCGACTGGGACGACGAGTTGCTCGCCCTCTTCGGCATTCCGCGCAGCGTCCTGCCGCAGGTGCGCGCGTCTTCGGAGGTCTATGGAGAAACCACGCATTTCGGCGCGGCCATCCCCATCGCGGGCATCGCGGGCGACCAGCAGGCCGCGCTCTTCGGCCAGGCATGCACGCGGCCCGGCATGGTGAAGAACACTTACGGCACCGGCTGCTTCATGCTGATGAACACCGGCACCAAGCCCGTGACCTCGAAGAACAACCTGCTCACCACGGTCGCGTGGCGCATCGGCAACCGCACCGAATACGCGCTGGAAGGCAGCATCTTCATCGCGGGCGCGGTGGTGCAGTGGCTGCGCGACGGCCTGGGCATCATCAAGTCCTCCCGCGACGTCGAGGCGCTCGCCGCACAGGTGACGGACACGCACGGCGTATATCTCGTCCCCGCCTTCGCCGGCCTCGGCGCGCCGCACTGGGACCAATACGCACGCGGCCTGCTCGCCGGCCTCACGCGCGGCACCACCTCCGCCCACATCGCCCGCGCGGCGCTCGAAGGCATCGCCTATCAAGTCGCCGACGTGCTGCACGCGATGGAGGCCGACGCGAAGATCAAGCTGAAGGAACTCCGCGTGGACGGCGGCGCGAGCACGAACAACCTGCTCATGCAGTTTCAGTCCGACCTCCTCGGCGTCCCCGTCGTCCGCCCGCGTGTCTCGGAGACAACCGCGCTCGGTGCCGCCTACCTCGCCGGACTTGCCGTCGGCTACTGGAAGGACCAAAAGGAAATCGCCGCGCAGTGGCAGGTGGACCGCCGCTTCTCCGCCGCGATGAACGGCAGCGAGCGCAACCGCCTCACAGCCGGCTGGGACAAGGCACTGGAGCGCGCGAAGATGTGGGAAGCGGCGTGACCCCGTGCCGGCGACTTCCAGTCGCCGCGTTGCGCATGAACTGCTCTGGTTTGCCTCGAACTGCTGCTCTCCACGGACGGCGGTGGGAAACCGCCGGCACGGGCCTCAGGGCTTCTTGATCTTCACCGAGTTCTTGGCGACGGCTTCCTCGGCTTCGGCGGCCTTGTTCAGCGCGGCCCATTGCTCCTTGGAGAGCGTGCCTTCGAGTCGGGCCTTGAAGTCTTTCATCGTCTTCTCGCGCGATTCCTTCTGGAGTTCTTCCATCCCGACCTTGTCACCCTTCAACTGGGCGAACCGGTCCCGATACGCCTCCCCGGTGGCGGAGGCCACCTCCTCGAAGACGGTGCTGATGGTGGTGATCAGCTTGCGCTGATCGGCGGTGAGGATGGCGTCCACGCGATCCTTGAACTGGCCGCGTGCCTCCTCATACGCCTTGCGCGCGGCGTCGCGGTCGGCTTCGGAGGTGTTGGGGTTCAGCTTCACGGTCGTGCCGAGCTTCTGCAGCTTCTCGTTGCCCAAGGTTTCGTCGCGCACGGCATTGAGCTTCGCCTTCTGTTCCTCGGTGAGCAGCAAGGCGGCGTTCAGCCCGGGAATGAAGGGCCCGGCGAGCGGGTTCTTCTTCGCCGTCCACAGCGGGAAGCCGGAGAGGTCGGTGGATTTCTGCTTTTGCGCCAGCGCGGGCAGCGCCAGCGCGGTGCAAAGGGTGAGCAGGATCGGGAGCAGAGATGAACGGATTGGGGAAACGGTGGTTTTCATGGTCGCAGGCTAGGCCGGTGGCCGACGGGTTCAACTGGAAAATGGCGAGCGTTGGCCCGCCTTTCGCTACTCCTCTGCACGCCCTTCACCGACGTGGCCGCAGACGCCGCGCGTGCTGGCGGCGATGAAGTCGAGCAGGAGCTTCGCGGCTTCACCGGTTGTGAAGGTTCCCGCCTCCGCCAGCGCGTCGCGCCGCAGCTTGCCGCTGAGGAAAAGCAGGTGGTAGAGCCGCTTGAGTTCCGTGCGTTGCTCTCCAGTGAAGCCGCCGCGCCGCAGGCCGATGGTGTTCAGCCCGCAAATCCCGTTGATGCCCGTCGCAATGCAGAACGGCGGCACGTCCTTGCTCACCGCCGCGCCGCCTTGCAGCAACGCCAGCGGCCCGACGCGGCAGAACTGGTGCACCAGCGAGTTCGCCGAGAGGAAGGCGCGCTCGCCGATCACCGCGAAGCCGGCGATGGCGATGCCGTTGCAGAGGATGGCGTGGTCCCGCACCTGCACGTCGTGGCCGACGTGCGCGTTGCCCATGATGAAGCAATGCGAGCCGATGGTCGTGGCGGTGTCCGGATGGGTCGAGCAGTGGATGGTGGCGTGCTCGCGGATGATGTTGTCGTCGCCGATGACCAGGCGCGTCGGCTCGCCCTTGTATTTCAAGTCCTGCGGCGTGTCGCCGACCACGGCTCCAGCGTGGATGCGGTTCCGCGCGCCCAGCGTCGTGTGACCGAGGAGATGCACGAACGGCCCGACCACGCAGCCGGGGCCGAGCGCGACGTGGCCCTCGATGACGGCGTAGGGGCCGACCTGCACGTCAGGCGCGAGTTGCGCGGTCGGGGCGATGATGGCGGTGGGGTGGAGCACGGAAAGTGATTAGTAATTAGTGCTTAGTTCTATGCCATGCCAGCCGCGCCGCACCGCATGACCAAATACTAATCACTAATTACTTCTGAGGGAAGACCGACAGCACCCTCACGCGTAGAAGTAACCCAGCTCCCTCAGTGAAGCGAAATCCCGTTCTCGCTCCGTCGTCTTGCGGCCAAGGATGACGTGGTCGAGCACCTCGATCTTTAGCAACTGCCCTGCGCGGATGAGGTCGCGCGTCACCTTGATGTCCGCCTCGCTCGGCGTCGGGTCGCCGCTGGGATGGTTGTGGACGAGCACGATGGCGGCGGCGTTGGCCGAGATGGCGTGCTTGAAGACCTCGCGTGCGTGGACGTGGATGGAGTCGAGCGTCCCCTGCGAGATGCGCTCCATGCGGATGAGCCGGCGGCGCGTATTGAGCAGCAGCACGAGGAAATGCTCCACCTCGTAGCCCCGCGCGTCCTCGCGCAGCAGGTCGGCGATGCGCTCGGGCGTGTCGAGCATCGGCGACTCGGCGCGAATCTCAGCGGCCATGCGGCGCGCGAGCGTGAATGCGGCCTGGAGCGTTACCGCCTTGTCGCGTCCGATGCCCTTCACTTCGCAAAGCTCGTCCACCGATGCCTGCGAAAGCCGCTCGAGCGTCTGGAACTTGGCGAGCAACTCCGAGCCGATAACCAGCGCAGATTTCCCCTGCAAGCCGGTGCGCAACAGGATGGCGATGAGGTCGGAGTTGCCGAGCGAGTCAGCGCCGTTGGCCGCGAGCCGCTCGCGTGGGCGCTCGCTGGCGGGGATGTCCTTGATGCGGGGGCCACTCATGTTGGGAAGGAGTGCTGCGTGTTGCGTGTTGCGTGAAACACTTCGGTGCGCTGCGGAGAAACACGCAGCACGCAACACGCAGCACGTTCCAGTTTCATCATCTCAAAGCTCCTTCACCACGAACTCCGCGAACTCCGCGTGCAGGTGCGGCGGGATGCGGGCCTTGAAGCGAGCGGCCTTGCCCCGGTAGTTGCGCTCCACGATTTGCGCGACCTCGTGGAGCTTGGCGATGATGGCGGACTGCTCGTGCGGGATGGCGAGCTGCACGTAGTTGCGGACTGGCCGGAGCGCGGTGCCAAGCTCCGCCATCAACGCCTTGAAACCCTCGCCCGTGCGCGCGGAAACAGCCACGGCGCGCGGGTGCATCATCAGCCAGCGCGCGACGAGGTCAGGCTCGGCGCGGTCAATTTTATTGAGCACGAGCAGGATGGGTTTGTCCCCGGCGTGGATTTCCTCGAGCACCGTGTTGACCGCGCGAATCTGGTCCTCGGCCTGCGGGTGCGAGCAGTCCACGACGTGCAGCAGCAGGTCCGCCTCGACGACTTCCTCCAGCGTGGCCTTGAACGCCTCGACCAAGCGCGTGGGCAGCTTGCGTATGAAGCCGACGGTGTCGGAGAGCAGGACGTTCTGGTTCGTCGGCAGGCGCAGGCGACGCGTGGTGGGGTCGAGCGTGGCGAAGAGCTTGTCCTCGGCGAGCACGGTCGCGCCGGTGAGCTGGTTGAAGAGCGTGGACTTGCCGGCGTTCGTGTAGCCGACGATGGACGCAAGCGGCCACTGGTTGCGCTGGCGGCCCGCGCGCTGCGTGGCACGCTGGCGGCGGACGAGGATGAGTTCCTCGTCGAGCTTCAAGATGCGCTCGGAGATTTTGCGGCGGTCCACTTCGAGCTGGGATTCGCCTTCACCGCCCATCGCACCGACGCCGCCGCGCTGACGCGAGAGGTGCGTCCAGTAGCGCGTGAGGCGCGGGAGGAGATACTGAAGCTGCGCCAGCTCGACCTGGAGCTTGCCTTCGCGGGTGCGGGCGCGTTGGGCGAAGATGTCGAGGATGAGTGCGGTGCGGTCGAGCACGGTGCAGTCAAAGACCTTCTCCAAGTTGCGCGTCTGTGCGGGCGAAAGCTCGTCGTCGAAGATGACCGTGTCCACGCGGGACTCACGGCAGCTCGCGGCGAATTCCTCCGCCTTGCCGGTGCCGATGAAGGTGGCGGGGCTGATGGACTCCAGCTTTTGCGTGCCCTCGCCGACAATGTTGGAACCGGCAGTGCGCGCGAGTTCCTCCAGCTCGGCCATGGAATCGGCGGTCTCCCAGGTGGTGCCGGATTTCATCTCGACGCCGACGAGGAAGACGCGCTGGGCCTT
>JBEBFV010000195.1:0-10265 GCA_040081795.1 Limisphaerales bacterium
AAACGCGTCACCTGTCATCTCTTGCTCCGCTTGGGGATCGCGCTTGCGTTGATCGGCGGGGCTGCGGCGGCGGAGCAGGGCAGGGGCGCCATCCACTTCGACCGCGACATCCGGCCCATTCTCTCGGCCAACTGTTTTGCCTGCCACGGCCCGGACGCGGGGAAACGCAAGGCGAACCTTCGACTCGACACGCGCGAGGGACTCTTCGGTTCCGGCAAGTCTGGCGCAATCGCCGCCACCCCTCGCCAGCCCGCCGCGAGCGAGCTGCTCAAGCGAGTTGCGTCCCACGACAAGGAGGAGCTGATGCCTCCACCCAAGACCGGCAAGCAGCTCACGGCCGGGCAAATCGCACTGCTGCGCCGGTGGATTGAGGAAGGCGCGACGTGGTCGCCGGGCTGGACTTTCACGCCGCCACAATTGCCGCCGCCTCCCGCCGTGAAGCTGGCCGCGTGGCCGCGCGGGCCGATGGATCACTTCGTTCTCTCGGCCTTGGAGCAGCGCGGCTGGCGGCCTTCGCCAGAGGCGGATCGGGTCACGCTGATTCGCCGGTTGAGCTACGACCTGCTCGGCCTGCCGCCAACGCCGAAGGAAGTGGACGCGTTCCTCGCCGACACTTCGCCCCAAGCCTACGAACGAGTCGTCGAGCGGCTGCTGGCATCGAAGCATTTTGGCGAGCGCATGGCGCAGCACTGGCTCGATCTCGCGCGCTACGCGGACTCGGACGGTTACCACGACGACTACTTGCGCGAGATGCACGGCTATCGCGACTACGTCATCGGTGCGTTCAACCGCAATATGCCGTTCAGCCAGTTCACCCTCGAACAACTCGCCGGCGATCTCCTGCCGCAGCCGACGCGCGACCAGCTCGTGGCCACCGCGTTCAATCGCAACGGCCCGACCACCTCCGAGAACGGCGCGGACGCGGAGGAGTATCGAGTTCGTTACGCCAGCGAGCGCGTGAGCACCACGGCGACGGTCTGGCTGGGCCTCTCGCTCGCGTGCGCTGAGTGCCACGACCACAAATACGATCCGCTGACGACACGCGACTTCTACCGGATGTTCGCGTTCTTCGACCAGGTGCCCGGCAATCCTCTGGCGAACGGCCCGGCCGCCGAGCCGATTGTCCGCATCGTCCCGCCGGGAGCGGAGGAGCGGCTTAAGGCTGCCGAGGCGGAGCAGGCGCGCTGCCGGGATGCGTTGCTGAAACTCTACTACGAGCCGCGCCCGGATTGGGACCGCGTGCAGACGGCGTGGGAGCAGCGCCTGCGCGACACGAAGCTGGAGCCGCTGCGCTTCGGTGACTGGCGACTGGCGGGGCCGTTCCCCGCGAACGCGCAAGGCGGTGATCAAAAACTTCCGCCTGAGCGCGCGCAGGTGGACGGCGACCGCGAGGTCGCGCGGCACTTCAAATGGGAGACTCTTGCCCTCGGGGAGACGAACGACGTGAAGTTGTCAGCAGGACCGGACATCATTTTTCTGCAACGCGACATCGTGACCGTGACGAGCGCCCTGTTGCGTTGCCGCCTCAGCACGAACGCGTCGGCGCGTGTGTGGCTCGATGACCGGCTGGTGCATGAGAGCGGACGTGACGCGGAGTCGCCCGGCGCAGTGCGGCTGTTCAACGTCCGCGTGCCGCCCGGCCGCCACCGGCTGTTGGTCCGCATGACACCGCTCACGGGCAAAGGGGAAATGCTCTTCAGCGCGCGAGAGTCCTCGGCGCATCGGCTGCGGCTGGAGAATTTCAAAGCTAACGTGTTCACCATCCCGGCCGCGCAGCGCGCGACGAATGACAACACGTCAGTGCGGCGGGTCTTCCGCGAACTGCATTTCTCTGAGATTGACGCCGCACAGGCCACCTCGGAGGAGGCGCAGGAGAAGCTGCGAGTGATTTCCCAAAACACCTCCCGCATCCGCGTCATGGCCGAGAGCACGAATCGCGTGCCGACGCATCTGCTGATGCGAGGAGATTTTCGGCGTCGCGGTGAGTTGGTCGCGCCGGCGATCCCGGCGGTGTTCGGAAGCCTGCCGGCGGACACGGCCACAAACCGCCTCGCGCTTGCGCGCTGGCTCGTGTCGCGGGAGAACCCGCTGACGGCGCGCGTCACGGTGAACCGGTTTTGGCAAATGCTCTTCGGCATCGGCATCGTGAAGTCATCCGAGGACTTCGGTGCGCAGGGCGAGCCGCCAGCTCACCCGGAGCTGCTCGACTGGCTGGCCGTGCGCTTCATGGACAACGGCTGGGATGTGAAGGCATTGCTGCGCGAGATCGTGACGAGCGCGACGTATCGGCAGGCGTCGGGGGCAGGAAGTAATCAGTATTCAGTATCCAGTGTTCAGTCTGAGGCTGGGCGCGGTAGTGCTGCGAAGCCCACTGAACACTGGACACTGAATACTGAACACTTCTCCCGCCTGCGCGCGGAGGATCCCGAAAACCGCTGGCTTGGCCGGGGCGCACGCTTCCGCCTGCCCGCCGAGTTCATCCGCGACACGGCGCTCGCGGTGAGCGGTCTCCTTGACCGTGACCGCGCTCCTCATGGCCGCAGTGTGCTGCCATATCAGCCGGGGCCCGACCTGTGGAAGGAATTCGCGTTCGGCGAGAGCTTGAAATACATCCAAGACCACGATGGGGAGCTGTATCGGCGCGGCGTTTATATGTTCTGGAAGCGGTCGGTGTTGCACCCGTATCTGGCGGTGATGGACGCGCCGACGCGGGATGTTTGCACCGCGCGTCGTCCGGTGACGAACACACCGACGCAGGCGCTGGCGCTGCTGAACGAGACGCTGCTCGTCGAGTGTGCGCGCGTGCTGGCGCAGCGGGTTTTGCTGGAGGAACAACTCGACGACCCCGCACGGCTGCGGCGCGCTTTCCGGCTGGTGCTGGCACGGCAGCCCACCGAGCGCGAGGCCAGCACCTTGCTCGCGCTGCACGCGGATTCGCTGCGGCATTACCAAGCCGACATCGCAGCCGCGAAGAAGCTGGTTTCCACCGGGGAATCCGCGCGGCCTGCGAAGCTGGACTCGGCGCAGCACGCCGCGTGGCTGTGTGTCTGCAACGCGCTGCTGAACTTGGATGAAATGCTGACCAAGGAATGAACCCCGCCATGCGCATCGCCTCTGTCGCTCCGTCGTCCCAGACGCGGCGAGCCTTTGTTCAGCGCGGCGCGTTTGGTTTTGGTGCGTTGGGATTTCTCCAGGCGGCGGGTTTGTTGAGCGGCGCTGCAGCTCCAACACCGCCGAGTGGCGTGATGAAGGCGTTTCACATTCCGCCCCGGGCCAGGCGCGTGATCTTCCTCTTCATGGGCGGCGGGCCGTCCCAGTTCGAGACGCTTGATCCGAAGCCGAAGTTGAACAAGCTCTGGGGCAAGCCGATGCCCGACAGTCTCACCAAGGGCGAGCGCGTGGCGCAGTTGCAAGGCGCGCCGCTGATCGTTCTCGGCACGCACCGGAAGTTCGCGAAGTGTGGGAAGGCGGGCGTCGAGGTGAGCGACCTGCTGCCGCACATGAGGAAGCTGATGGACGAGGTCACGGTCATCCGCTCGATGCAGACCGACGCCATCAATCACGATCCCGGCGTCACGTTCATGCAGACGGGCCATCAGTTGCCGGGCCGTCCCGCGATGGGTGCATGGCTCTCTTACGGCCTGGGCAGCGAGAACGAAAGTCTGCCCGCCTACATGGCGCTGCTCTCGGGTCAAGGCCAGGACCAGAACGCAAAGGCGCGTTACTGGACCAGCGGATTTCTCCCCACCATCCATCAAGGCGTGCAACTTCGCTCCCCGGGCGAGCCGGTGTTTTACTTGGACAACCCGGCGGGCATGGACAGCGCGATGCGGCGGCGCATCCTCGACAGCGTTCGCGAGTTGAACCAGTCGCGGCTGGAGGCGGTGGGCGATCCCGAGATCGCGACGCGCATCGCGCAATACGAGATGGCCTTCCGGATGCAGACGAGTGTGCCGGAGCTGACGGACTTGTCTCGGGAGCCGAAGAGCGTGTTCGAGCTTTATGGCGACGACGCGCGCAAGCCCGGCACCTTCGCGGCGAACTGCCTGCTTGCGCGGCGACTTGCCGAGCGCGGCGTGCGTTTCATCCAGCTCTATCATCGCGGCTGGGATCATCACGATGGCATCCAGGGTCGCATGATTCAGGAGTGCAAGAAGGTGGACCAGCCGTGCGCCGGACTGCTGCGCGATTTGAAGCAGCGCGGTTTGCTCAAGGACACGCTCGTGGTGTGGACCGGCGAGTTCGGCCGCACCCCGATGGCGCAGGGCGACGCGAAGTCGGAGAACTACGGGCGCGACCATCAGATGCGGGCGTTCACGTCGTGGGTGGCAGGAGGCGGCTTCAAGGCCGGCGTGGTGCATGGCGCGACGGACGAGTTCGGCTACAACGTGGCGGAAAGTCCGGTGCATGTGCATGACCTGCACGCGACGATGCTGCACGCGCTGGGCATTGATCATCTGCGGCTGACCTACAAGTTCCAGGCGCGCGAGCACCGGCTGACGGACGTGGCAGGGAAGGTCGTGCCGGGGTTGCTGGCGTGAGATGAGTTCTGTAGCGGCGGTCTGCGACCGCCGTCGGTCGAACTGCAGCAGCAAGAACGGCGGTCGCAGACCGCCGCTACAGTTGAGCGTCAGACTTCCACTCTGCCCTCGAAGGAGAAATCCGCCGGGCCGTTCAGGCGCACGTCGGAGAAGCCTTCACCGCTCGGCTGAAAGCTCACTTCCAACGTGTCGCCGCCCTGCACAAGCACCTTCACCGGCGAGGTGAAGCCTTGCACGCGCGACGCAATCATCGCCGCCGCGCTCACGCCGGTGCCGCAGGCGAGCGTCTCGCCCTCGACACCGCGCTCGTAGGTGCGCACGCGAATGTGATTCGGCCCGAGCACTTGAGCAAAATTCACGTTGGTGCCCTTGGGCTTGAAGTGCGCGTGGTAGCGGACCTCGGCACCGAGCTGGTGGACCATTGCCTTGTCCGCGTCGGGCACGAAGAGGACCGCGTGCGGGACTCCGGTGTTGAGCGAGTGAATCGCCGTCGTGCCGGTGGAAAGCGGGACTTGTTCGTTGAGGCGCAGGCTGTGCGGCGGAGTGAGGTTCACGGTCACGCGCTCGCCTTGGAAGGTGGCCGTGATGCCACCGGCGACGGTCTCGAAGGTCACGCGTTCCTTCGCGGCCGTCAGGCGTTGGATGTAGCGGGCGAAGCATCGCGCGCCGTTGCCGCACATCTCGGCGCGGCTGCCGTCGCTGTTCCAAAACTCCCACGCCCAGTCGGCCTTTCCTGAAGGGCAGGGGATCAGGAGCATCAAGCCATCCGCGCCGATGCCGCGCTGGCGATGACAAAGGTGGGCGACCTGTTCCGGCGTGAGGTGGATTGCCCCGGTGCGGTTGTCGGCAATGATGAAGTCATTGCCCGCTCCGTTCATCTTGGTGAATTCCAAAATCATCGCGCGGGAAGGTAACGGCGCATGGGGACGGCGCAAGTGGCAAAAGCAGTTGTGGCAAAAGCAGTTGAAAGCTGGGGTCGTGAATGGGCGGCCTGCCCGGACGAACACCGACTAGGATACGAGCTGCGGCTACGGCCCCGGCTTGCCCATCGGGAAGGGGATGAGCATGGAGAGCAGCCAGGTCGCGAGGACGCCGACGACGGAGTTCACGGTGAGCAGCACGGACCAGGTCTTGAGCGTCTCGCCTTCTGTCAGGCCGCCAAGCTTGCTCACGACCCAGAAGCCGCTGTCGTTCATCCACGAGAGCGCGAAGCCGCCGAAGCCGATGGCGAGGAAGATGTAGATCGGGTCATGTGGCAGGCCGGCCCCGCCGGTGATGATGGGATACATCATCGCGCTGGTCGTGAGCATCGCGACGGTGGCGGAGCCTTGCGCCACGCGGATGACGACGGCGACCAGGTAGGAGAGCCAGATCATGTTGAGCGCATGGCCCTTGGCGGCGGCTTGGATGGCCTCGCCCACGCCCGCGTTGCGCAGCATGAGGCCGAACGCCCCGCCCGCAGCCGTGATGAGGATGATGGTGCCGGAGGTTTCCAGCGGTGGGCCGATCAGCTCGCAAATCTTCGCGACGCTGTAGCCCTTCTGGCGGGCGAGGACGAACATCGAGACCAAAGTGCCGATGAGCAGGGCGACGTTCTTGTTCCCGATGAACTCGACCGCCGCGAACGTGGACGCGAAGGCTTCCTTGCCGCCGAGCAGTTTCACAAAAGCGTCGTTGCCCTTCCCGATGACCATGAAGGACGAGAGGCTGATGAGGAAGATCGGCAGGATGACCGGCGTGATGGACCAGAAGAAGGACGGAAGCTCGGACTCCGGCTTGTCCACGATGGAGCGCAGCTCGGCGAGCGTGGTGCCGGGCGTCTCGCGCATCGGCACGTCCATGCGGGCGTTGAGCCATTTGCAGACGAACCAGCCCACCGCCAGCGGAAAGAGCCCGACGAGAATGCCCGCGAGGATGGACACGCCCACGTCAATCTTCAGGTTGTCCACCATCGCCAGCGGGCCGGGATGCGGCACGGTCATCGAGTGCGTGATCACCCCGCCACAGCACACGGCCATTACGTAGAGCAAATAGTCCTTCCCTGTTCGCAGCCGCAACGCCCGCGCCAGCGGCACCATGAGCATGAACATCGTGTCGAAAAAGATGGGCACAGAGAGGACGTAGGTGCTCAGGAGCAGCGCCACGCCGGCGTTCTTCTCCCCGAAGAACGCGATGAACCGCCGCACCACCTTGTCCGCCGCGCCGCTTTCCATCAGGCACATGCTGATGATCGTCGCCAGCCCGATGACGATTGCGATGCCGCCCGCCGTGCGCCCGAACTCGATGGAGGTCAGCTCGACGGCCTGCACCCAGTGATTGCGGAGCGCCTTGCCGTCAGGGGAAACGACGGGTGAATCTGGCTTCGGCACGCGTGCCTTGGCTCCAGGCAGTTGCTCCGCCATCAAGCCCGCGAGGATCGCCGCGAGAATCAGCGCGAGGAAAGCGTGCGCCCGCACCACCGAGATGAGCACCACGACGAACGCGACCGAGATCACCAGCACGGCCAAAGGCCACAGGCTGACTTCACTGGCGGCTGCAAAAAGTCCAACAGGCATGAGCACTGGAAATGTTGGGGGCAGTTCAGCAGACGCCGCGCGACGCGGTCAAGGCTGGAGGCCGGGCGTGAGGCGAAAGTCCCGCTCCCGGAAGCACCCAAAGATTAGGGGCGGACAAAGATTTGGCTTTGGCATCTTTGTCCGTCCCTAATCTTTGGGCGTTATCTTTCAGGCTCCAAGCGGTCGCCGGTTGCGCCAGTTTGCCCCGCCCGCTTTACTGTCGGCATGAATCGCCTCCTCCACGCTCAACTTCTCCTGGCCGCCGTGCTATTCGTCTCCGCCGTGCCACGCGTCCGCGCTCAAGCCGCCGACTTCGCCCCGCCCGCGCCGCGCTTGCAGGCAGTCCTGGACAGCGCGGTGGCCGAGGCGCGCAGGCAGTTTCCAAAACTCCAGGCGAAGCAAATCGCCGTCACGCTCGTGGACCTGCGCGATCCGGCGAAGCCCGCGCGCGGCAGCCATCGCGGTGGCGAGCAGATTTACCCGGCCAGCGTCATCAAGCTCTTCTACCTCGCCGCCGCGCACCGCTGGCTGGAAGACGCCAAGCTCACCGACACCCCCGAGCTGCGCCGCGCGATGAGCGACATGATCGTTCACAGTTACAACGAGGCGACACACTACGTGATTGACCTGCTCACGGGCACGACCAGCGGGCCGGAGTTGCCCGAGACGGAGTTGAAGGCGTGGTTCGACCAGCGCAACGCGGTGAACCGCTACTTCGCGGGGCTGGGCTACCGGAACGTCATCGCGCACAAGAAGCCTTGGTGTGAAGGCCCGTATGGCCGCGAGTCCCAAGCCATCAAAGCCTTCGAGCCGAAGCGCAACTTCCTCTCCACCGACGACACCGCGCGGCTCATGACGGAAATCGTCACGAGCAAGTGCGTCTCCGCCAAGCACAGTGGCGAGATGATGGCGCTGCTCAAGCGCGACCCGTTCGGGAAGGAGAAGGACGCCGACAGCCAGAGCAAGTTCACCGGCTCCGCGCTGCCCGAGGGCACGAAGCTCTGGTCGAAGGCTGGGTGGACCAGCCAGACGCGGCACGATTGCGCGTATGTGGAGCTGGCGGATGGCCGGAAGTTCGTGCTCGTGACCTTCACGGAAAGCCACGCCAGCGAGCGCGGCATCCTCCACGCCGTCGCGCGCAAGGTGGTGGAGGAGTTGAAGTAGGACTGGCGTGCGACAATCAATGCCGCAGACAAGGCCGACGGCGCAGCAAGCCCCAGCGGGGCGTTACAAGAGTAGCCGTGGGTGGAGTTCGCCCCGCGAACGAAACCCACGGTTCGTGCCGAGGAAAGCCGCAACCGCGTAGCGGTTGGACAAGGGCGGGTTGGAATGTGCCAGTGCCACCGCTACGCGGTGGTGATGCTTGGGCGGGAAGACCGTGGGTTGCACTCGCGTTCGCTCGTTCCCCCCACGGCTACTGTTGTTTGGCTGCTCCGCAGCCGCATGGGTGCCGGGCCTACTTCTCTGCCGCCTCCAGCCGCGCGACGGCTTCCAGCGCGGCGACGGTGAAGACCATCGGATACAGCCGCTCGTAATACCACAGCTTGGCGAAGTAGAAGCCGATGGGCGCGGGCTGCGTCCAGGTGCCAGCCTCGACCGATTTGACGAGCAAAGTCGAACCAGCTAGCAGCACTCGCTCCGCTTCGGTTATTCGCCACTGACTCGCCTCTTCGGAGGAGCTTAGTGCGCTGGCGAGAGCGTCGATCGCGAGTGCCGTTTCCTCAATCGAGACCGGTGAATCGATAGGTGCTGTTGGTCCGCAGACACCTCCCCAGCCTCCACTCCTCTGATGACCGAATATCAGGTCGGACAGCCCGACCCCCATGAACGTTCTGACAAGGGTCTTCTTTTGACCCGGATTTAGTCCGGTAAGAGACCGTTTCGCGAAAGACTCGGGTTTGGCACTAAGTTTGGCCAGGAACTCAACGAAGGCAGGTAGCACCCGCGCGGTTCCATAGGTTGAGTTTTCTTCCCGAGGATGATGCTGGTTTCCGAACCAAAGTGGGATCCACCCCAAGTCAAAGTCCGATTCGCGAAGTGCTAGCTCCTTCTCGAACCTCGCGGAACGGGTAACCACGTTAACGACGTATGCCGATATTAAGTATCGCTCTGCTCGCCAGCACTCAGTTGCAATTCTCCGTTGGAGGAGGATGGGCATTTCATCAAACCACGCCAGCCACGCCCGCAGAGCATGCGCCGTGATGTCCGGGCTGCTGCGATCGAAGGGCAGGTTCGTCCAGCCGCGGCAGAAGGTCGGGATGCCGCCGTCGCGGTTTTGCAGGTCCAGCAGCCACTTCACCCCCGCGATGGCCGCCTCGCGGACTTTCTCTTCCTTGTAGCGGCGGTCTGTGACCGCCGATTGGGTTTCAGCTCCAACTGCCTTCTCCCGGTCATCGGCTGGCGAGGGACGGCGGTCACAGACCGCCGCTACAGAGGTCAGATTCTTCAACGCCAGGAGCGCGCCTGCTGTGTCGTCCGCGTCGGGGACGCCGCCGGGGAGGTCCGTCCAGGCCCAGCCGCCGGGCGCGGCGTTGGTGTAGGGATGCACGGTGCGGTATTGCTGGGCGAGCAGCCAGTCGAGGATGCGCCCGCGCTCCTCGGCGCTCATCACCTCGTGGATGCTCGGGCCGAGCGCGTTGACGGCGAGCGTCGTCACCCAGGTCGCGAGGTTCGTGTCAATCGGCCAGCTCCCGTCCACGCGCATGGACTTGAGCAGGAACTCCACGCCGCGCTGCGCGACCGGATGGTCCGCGTTGCCGCTGCCCGCGAGGCTCATGGTGACGAAGCTCGTCAGCGGCGTGGCTTCGAGGAAGCCGCCGCCCGGCGGTTGGATGCGTTCCAGCACACGGAGCGTCTTCGCGCGCGCGCGGTCACGGAGCAGGCGGGTGAGCGGATTGCGCGTGGGCAGGTGGTGATGCCGCACTTGTCCGATGGCGATGAGCGCCGGCAGCGCGTAGCTCACGACTGGCAGGCGCAGCGCGGCGAAGAACTTCTGCGGCAGCGCGGCCAGCTCGAAGGGGAGCTGAATGACGCGTCGCCAAGCTGCCTTGCCCTCGCCGAGTCGGCCCGCGAGCGCGCACATCGTGAGAATGGGGACGGAGAAGGTGCGGTCCTTGCCGTAGCGCGCGATGATGGCGGTGATGAGCGCGGAGCGGGAGAGGGGCGGGGG